>WRMS01000001.1 GCA_009777025.1 Clostridiales bacterium
AGGCGCCGATGTTATCCGGCTTGACGCTGCCGCCGTATTGGATGCGAACCTTCTCCGCGCCCCCGGCGCCGAAGGCGGATTTCAGCCACTGCCGCAAGAGGGCGATGGTTTCCTGGGCGTCGTCCGCGCTGGCGTTTACGCCTGTGCCGATCGCCCAGATTGGCTCATAGGCGATGATCAGCGTGTCGCAGAGTTCCGGACCAAAATCCGCCAGTGCGGCAGCCAATTGGCCCCTGCAGAAATCCGCGGTTTCCCCCCGCTGCCGCTGCTCCAGCGTTTCGCCGATGCAAAGGATAGGCTTCAGCCCGTATTCCAGGGCAGTTTTCATTTTGGCATGCAGAAACTCGTCTTGCTCCCCTATGACCTGCCGGCGCTCGGAATGCCCGATAATGACGTAGGACGCGCCTTCCGCAAGGAGCATCGCCGGAGAAATCTCACCGGTAAACGCCCCCTCTTTCGCGGGATACAGATTCTGCCCGCCGGTTCCAATGGCAGTTCCTTTCGTCGCTTCAGCAAATGCCGGCAATGCGGTAAAGGGAGGGCAAACCACGATATCCACCTGATCTTGCAACGCCTGCTTCCGCAGGTTTTCCTTGAGCGCATCGGCAAAAGCCACTGCTTCGGCCGCTGTCTTAAACATTTTCCAATTCGCGGCTAGAATCGCTTTTCGCATGATGTTGGCCTCCTTAATCCTTGTCCTGCAGTATCTCTATGCCAGGGAGCTTTTTTCCTTCCAGAAGCTCCAGAGAAGCGCCCCCTCCTGTGGATAAATGCGTCATTTTCTCTCCGTAGCCCGCTTGTATAACCGCCGCGACCGCATCGCCGCCGCCCACTATGGTTATGGCGGAGGATTCCGCCATGGCTTTTGCCACCCCGTCGGATCCTTTGGCAAAGGAGGGCATTTCATAGACGCCCAGCGGACCGTTCCAAATGATCGTGCCGGCTTGGGCAAAGATAGCAGCCCAGGCTTTCACCGTAGCAGGCCCGATATCCAGCGCCATCCACCCGGCGGGCACCTTGTCATAGGGCACTGTCTTTTTTTCGGCATCGTCGCTGAAGCTGTCCGCCGCCACCAAGTCCTCCGGATAGACGATTCTACAGGCGCCTTTTTCCACCCGTTCCATCATTTCCCGGGAAAGATCCAGTTTGTCCGATTCGATTTTGGAAGTCCCCATATCACAACCTTTTGCCGCCAGCAGTGTATTGGCCATCGCGCCGCCAAAAAGGATAGAATCCGCTTTATTAGCCAGATTCTCGATCAGGGAGATTTTATCCGAAACCTTGCTCCCCCCCATCACCACCACAAAGGGCTGTTTCGGGTTCTCGACGGCTTCCAGAAGGAAGGCGATTTCTTTTTCCATCAGAAAACCGGCGCTTGCCGGAATAAACTGTCCGACTCCCTCTGTAGAACAGTGCGCCCTGTGCGCGGCGCCAAAAGCGTCGTTGATATAAATGTCTCCCAGCGACGCCAAAAAGCGGCTGAAGGCCGGATCGTTCTTTTCTTCCTGAGGCCAGAAACGCGTATTCTCCAATAGCGTGATTTGTCCCGGGGTAATCGCATCCGCCGCCGCCTTAATGGATTCCTCCGTGCCGTAAGGGATGCAGGTTACTTCCCGGTTCAGCAATGCCGACAGATGCGCCGCGATCGGCTTCACACTCATATCCTCAACGGGTTTCCCTTTGGGGCGGCCTAAATGGGTCATGATAATCAAGCCGGCCCCCTGATCCATGATATAGCGGATTGTAGGCAGTTCCGCTTGTATTCTTGTGTCGTCGCCGACTTTGCCGTCCTTGATGGGGACGTTGAATTCAGAACGAAGCAAGACCCGTTTTCCTTTCAAATCTAAATCTACCATTGTTTTTTTTGCCAATCGTACCAACTCCTTAAATAATCTATATATAACCATATGCCGGGTATCCCGGTATTATGGTATCTCGCGTTTTGTTGTTATATGCCTTTTCTGCGCCATACTGGACGGTTTTTGTCGATAAAAAACATTCAGGGCGTCTTTCGACGCCCTGATTTACCTGGTATTCATTATCTGCTTTATCCAGCCTGAGGTGCGCTTACTGGGCAAATGTCAGCACAAGCGCCGCAATCGACGCATTTCCCTGCGTCAATAACATATTTGCTATCGCCTTCCGTAATAGCTTCCGAGGGACAGCCGGAACTGCACGCGCCGCAGCTGATACATTCATCATTGATCGTGTAAGCCATTTTTTCACCTCCTACTATCATTCCATGTTGGAAAGGAATCACCGGCTGCGTTGAACCGCAGTCCAATCGCAGCTATGCCGCTTGCCAAGCCGTTTCAGGGCATGATGTACGACTTTTCCCGGCAACACGCAAATAAATTATAACTTGCCGTAACAGGGAAAGCAAGCCGCAATTCACATAATTTCAAGCCTGTGTTTCACGACTTCATGTTCCTAACGTAGCCTCGGCAAACATTCTGTCCGCCACCATAGTCGGCACTGAACTGTAACGGCAGGCACGGCGCCATGCGCAGGTTTTCTGATTGCCCCTGTTCAAACTACAGGCAATTTGTGTATAATCATCTTAGGTACAATTTGTCCGATGGCTGGTGAGGATAGTATGGGTTTCACCTTATACCATAGCGATATGTTTCCCGGGTTGCCGGGGAAAATGCGCTTTGACCGGGACGGCATCACGGTCGGCGAACTTTTTACGCTGCTGGCTAACCAATATGGGGATCAAGCCCTGACGGAAGTGCTGGATAAAAGCGGCAAGCTCCACAGAGAAGCCATGGTGGTGATCAACGGGAGCATACTGCGCCAGCCCCTGGTTTTGTCCACCGTAATCCCCGCCGAAAGTGAAGTCCTCGTCACTGTCCTGATAGCGGGAGGCTAGCGGCTTGTTGGTCTGGCAGCCTGACGGACTGGCAGTCTGACGGCCTGGCAGCTTGGCAGCCTGGAAAGCCCAATGATTACCAAAATTTAGCCATATCCCATTATGCTACATTCCGCCCTGTAGCTCTTCGATTTTCGGGTGCTCCGGTATTGTTCATCCCCCAAAACTGTGGTGAAGGGAGAGCATAGAGGGAAGTGTTAGAAACGGTTAGAATAATAGATAATTATTAGCGACAGTTCACTTTAAAGAATGGGGGAAATTCAGTGCATTTCGGCGGATATATGGGCAAACTTCTCTTTGTCAACCTCAGCGATAAAACGACGCGGGAGGTTCAGCCTGACGAACAGCTCTACAGGCAATACATCGGCGGCTACGGGCTTGGGGCACGGATATTGTACGAGCATCTCCAACCGGGCGTAGACCCCCTGGGACCGGAAAATATGATCGGCTTTGTCGCCGGAACCTTCACAGGTACCAAAGCGCACGCTGCCGGGCGCTTTCACGTCGTAGCCAAATCACCGCTGACCGGTGGCTGGGGGGATTCCAGTTGCGGCGGCAATTTCGGACCCAAGCTGAAAAGCACGGGCTATGACGGCGTCTTCTTCAGCGGTAAAGCGGAGAAGCCTGTTTATATCTTCCTCGACGACGGGCGCCTGGAGTTCTGCGACGCGGCGGATGTGTGGGGCAAGGATTGCAGCGATACCGAAACCTGGCTCAAAGAGAAATATACCGGCAGAAATATCGGCGTCATGTCCATTGGCCAGGCAGGAGAAAACCAGTTGCGCATCGCGAACATCATGCATGATTACGGACGGGCAGCCGGTCGCTTGGGGCTGGGCGCTGTCATGGGTGCAAAGATGCTCAAAGCATTTGTCGTCTGCGGAACGCACCAAGTGCCTGTCGCCGATCCGGAAGCCTTCCAAAAGCAGCTTGACTATATGGTGCACAACATTACCCAGGAAAGGACGCCGATGGCAAATAGGCTGGGTACCAGCGGCACCGGCACAGTCTATGACAAGAATATCGCCATCCAGGACTGCCCTGTGCAGAACTGGCGTTCCCTCGGCGCCGGAAATTACTCCCTGGATCAGGCGATGAAGCTGAGCGGACCGGCTTACGCGCCCTACGTCAAGCGACGCTATGCCTGCGCCCAATGCCCCGTCGCCTGTGGCGCCATAATCGAATTCACGGATAGCGAAGGCCGGACGCAAGAATCCCACCGGCCAGAATACGAGACCATTGGCGCTTTTGGCAGCCTTTGTCTGGTGGACGATATACAAACGGTGATGGAGGCAAACGAAGCCTGCAACCGCTACGGCATGGATAGTATATCCACCGGCGGCACAATCGCCTTTGCCATGGAGTGCTTCGAGAAGGGCCTCATCCGCCCGGAAGACATAAACGGCATGGATTTATCATGGGGGAACAAAGATGCGCTGGTTCCGCTGATCCGGCAAATGGCTTACCGCGAAGGGATAGGCGCAGTCCTTGCCGATGGTTCCCGCATCGCGGCCCATAAACTCGGGCAGGGCGCGATCGCGTATGCCATGCAGGCCGGCGGCGTAGAACTGCCCATGCATGACCCGCGTTGCTGGCCGGGCTTCGGTTATAGCTATGCGCTGGATCCCACGCCCGGTATCCATTGCAAAGGACCGGTTGGATTCATCGAACATGGCTGGACCGACCGTCAATTTGAGGAAATATACAACATGCGGCATTTGCCGGATAGCCGCTACGCCTATGAGAACAAAGGGGAAGCGCTGAAATTGTTGAGCCACTGGTACCATTTTTTCAATGGAACCGGCCTATGCATTTTAGGAAAATATTGCTATTATCGCTACCCGACGCTGGAGCTTCTCAAGGCAATAACGGGTTGGGAAGACTTCGATATGGAAGAAGCCCTTGCCTGCGGCGAAAGGGTCAATACGCTGCGCCAGCAGTTTAATGTCAATGAAGGCATAAGCTTTGAGGACTTCAAGCCGCCCGGGCGCGTACTGGGCGACCCGCCCTTTCTTGCAGGCCCCACCGCAGGCGTAACCGTGGATGTAGAAACGGTTCGCCGGGATTATTATCGTGAAATGGACTGGGACTATCCCTCCGGCAGGCCGTCAAGAGTGGCTATTGAGCGGCTGGGCCTGACGCAGCTCATTCCCTAAATGAGTTACCGCACAAACCTATTCCCGTTTTCCATCAGCGATCAGGATAAGCGTGGATCCGAATCCTGTGCTGAACGAAGATTCGTTCAAGGGACGCTAAGTCGCTATATGAAACCCACTAAAGAATCTATACATCGGGTTTTATATAGCGGTGCATCTGGATGCACCCCGCGAACGTAGGGAGCGGAGGGATGAGCGGCGTGTACGCGAATCTCGACGGGGCATGGGGCAGTGCCCCATATAGAATGATTATCAGGATTCATATAGACGGAACAACTTGAAAGGGAAAGCAGCATCCGGATAGATGCTGCTTTCTCTTTCAGGAGGGTTTATGAAGAAGTGTGTTCCTGCAATGTAAGAGTTGCGCCAAATGCGCTGTGTATATCGGCGCCCTTTTCGAGCGGCTTTTTAGAGTGGCGAATCCCGATGAGATCCCGGTCGTGTTTCCTCTCCATCTGTCTACACTCGAAACATAGGGTTGTTTTTGATATTACATTAGCCATTTTAAACTTTTTATGATAACATTTATTTCACAGACCCAATGACCCCATTGTGTGGATAGGAAAAAGATGAACAATACCGGGAAAGAAACAAAAAAACCATTGCGGCTGATTGTGATGGATCTCGACAATAGTCTTCTGCGAAGAGACAAAAGCATCTCTGCGTACACGCAGTCTATATTGGATCAATGCAGAACAAATGGTTTATGCACCGCCTTTGCCACGGCACGGTCGGAAAGCTCATCCAAGCGCTTTATAGATTGGATACAGCCGGATGCGATGATCAGCAACGGCGGCGCCCTTGTCCGCGTAGGAGACCGGATCGTCTACCGCGCGACGATGAGCAGGGAGATCACCAACCGGTTGCTGCAAGCGCTTCTTCAGACGCCGGGAATAGGCTATGTTACGGTGGATACCGACGAAGGCTATTTCGTGAATCAACTGGTTGAGGAGAGTACGCCGGGCTGGAGCGACTATTTGCCCGCTTATCCCAGGGATTTCGCACATGGGCTGGATTGCGACGCGTATAAAGTCTCCGTGCAACTGCCGGATGAGGATGGCGCGCGGGCTATTCTTAGCGGTTTTCCGATGATCGACGTCATCCCTTTTTATGGAGAAAACTGGTATCGCTATGCCGCAAAGGGCGCGGACAAGTGGGACGGCGTCAAGGCGTTGGCGGCCCATTTAGCGATTGACAGAGAAGCCGTTGTTGCTTTTGGCGATGATTACAGTGACCTGGAAATGATTAAGCAATGCGGCGTTGGCGTCGCCGTCGCCAATGGGATCAGCGAAGTGAAAATGGCTGCGGATGCGATCTGCGCGGACTGCGATGAAGACGGCATTGCGCATTGGATCGAGGTGCATTGTCTGTGACGGGTAAAACCCCTGCGTATCCCGTCCTTCCGGATGAGAAGCCGGATATCCGTTTACTGGCGCTCGATCTGGACGACAGCCTGCTGACCGACGCGCTGGTGATTACGCCAAGAACAAAGAAAGCCATACAAGCAGCCCGGGCGCAGGGCGTAACGGTCACGCTGGCTACAGGCCGCATGTTTCAATCGGCGCTGCCTTATGCCCGGGAACTGGAGTTAGAGGTTCCCCTCATCACCTACCAGGGCGCTTTGGTTTGTATGCCAGACGGCAGGATCATCAGCCATCAGCCCTTCGACCGGCAGCTGAGCATCGAGCTTTTAGAATTTCTGTTGCCATACGGTTACCAGGTCAATGTCTATGTAAAAGACGAGTTCTATATTGAGAAAAGCTCTCCGGAGGCGGAGGTTTACCGGGCGCGTATCCGAACCAATTTCCATGAAGTGCCCAGCTTGACAGCGATGATGGCCGGCGGCTCCGAAGGGGCGACCAAGATCGCCGTGATTGCCGGGGCAGAGCAGATACGGGAAATCACAGCCGCTATGCAGGAGCGTTTTGGGAAGAAGGCCCTTGCCGTACCCAGTAAACCGACTTTCCTGGAAATCAACAGACCGGACACGGGGAAAGGCGTCGCATTGGCTGTGATGGCAGCCGGTTTGGGGATAGAGCGCCGGCAGGTCATGGCTATCGGAGACAGCCCCAATGACCTGGACATGATCGAATATGCCGGTTGGGGCGTGGCTATGGCAAACGGAGAGGAAAGTGTGAAAGAAAAAGCCCGCTGGATCACGGCGTCCAATGAAGAAGAAGGCGTGGCTATTGCGATTGAGCTTTTGTTGTTATCCTAATACAGATGATACGGGGAGATAGTAAACGATATGACACAAGACCAAAAATTGGAAGTCTGGATTATCACAGGCTTATCAGGGGCAGGAAAGACAAACGTCATCCGAATTCTGGAGGATTGGAATTATTTTTGCATCGATAATCTGCCGCCCGCCATGCTGGCGGAGACAGTGGGAATGATCCGGGCTGCGGGAAGCATCCACCGCCTGGCTTTGGGTGTGGACGTCCGCAGCGGTATGCTCTTCGAGCTGTTGCCGCCTGCTTTGGAGGAATTGACCGCCCGCGAAGGCAAGCCCAAAATCCTCTTTTTAGACGCGGACACGCCGACGCTGGTCAACCGCTTTAAAGAGACCCGCCGCCGTCATCCGATGGCATCCGAAGGGATGTTGGTGGAAACCATTCAAGCGGAAAGAAGCCGTCTGGAAGCCATGCGGGAAATCGCGGACGAAATAATCGATACCAGCAATCTGAAGGTGAAGGATCTCAAAGAGATATTAGAAAAACGGATCAACGCGGAGGGCTGGGAGGACCGACTCAAAGTCCATATTGTATCCTTCGGTTACAAATACGGCATTCCTATGGATGCGGATCTGCTGATGGACGTCCGTTTCCTCCCGAATCCCTTCTATTTGTCCGAGTTGAAGGAATTGACGGGCAAGGATGGCCCGGTCAGGGATTTTGTAATGGGACATGAGGTCTCGCAGGTATTCTTCGACCAGTTTTCATCGCTGTTATTTTATCTGATTCCCAAGTATATCGAAGAAGGCAAATCCAGCCTGGTGGTCGCCATCGGCTGCACCGGCGGAAGGCATCGGTCCGTAACGCTGGCGGAAAAGCTGTATGGCGCGCTCAGGGAGAAAGGTTTCGGCGCGGACATCCGGCACAGGGACACAGAACGATGATGGGAAGGACTTCCTCCTTTTCTGCTGGCGTCAAAGGCGAACTGGCAAGGCTTTATCCGGAGAAAGCCTGCTGCCGGCTGGCGGAATTGGCGGCAATTACGCGTTTGGACGGCACGGTTACCCTCGGACAGAATAGTAACCCAGGGCTATACATCGCGACAGAATACTCCGCTGTGGCCAGAAAGGTATTTCGGCTGATCAAGGACTTATTCTCTGTCGAAGCGGAACTGACGGTCAAGCGACAAAACCGCCTGAAACGGCGAACCGTATACCATATCCAGGTGACCTCGCCGGAAGATACGCAGAGGCTGCTCCATTCCCTGGGGATTTTGTCCGCCAGAGGGCAGATCGTAGCAGGTATAAAAAAAGATATTATCCGGAATAAATGCTGCAGCTGTAGCTATCTGCGGGGCGCCTTTCTGGGAAGCGGCTCCGTCAGCGGGCCTGACAGCGATTATCATTTGGAGCTGACTGCCGGAAATGAGAAATTAGGTATGGATCTGATGGAGCTGGCTAACCGCTTTCCCGGCATACAGGCGAAGATAAGCCGGCGAAAACAGACGCAGCTTGTTTACCTGAAAGAAAGCGACCAGATCGCGGATATCCTGACCTTGATGGGCGCCCATGGCAATCTGCTGGAGTTCGAAAACGCCAGGGTGCTGAAAGGCATGAAGAATCAGGTTAACCGGCTTGTGAATTGTGAGACGGCCAATCTGGAGAAAACGGTGGACGCGGCGGTCAGGCAGACGATCAATATCAAGCTAATCGATGAGCGGATCGGCATCGACGCCCTCAATCCTTCCCTGGCGCAAGTAGCCAGGCTGCGTATGCTGAATCCCGAAGCCAATCTGAAAGAGCTGGGCGAAATTATGACGCCGCCGCTGGGTAAATCGGGGGTCAACCACCGTTTGCGGAAAATTGGGGAAATCGCCGACAAGCTCCGGGAAAAGCAGTAGCGGCGCTGCGTTACCGCAGCGTTAGCAACTGACACTTTTGATTTCTTGTTTTAAATTGATGCCTTGAGGGTGTCAGTTACTATGGTGTACCCAATCAGCTGAATAACTGCACCCAGTACAGCGTGCCGTTCGTGTCCAGCTCCACGCCGATACCAAGACTGATATAGTTGGGATCCAGCATATTCTTCCAGTGTTCTTCTGAATTCCTCCAAGCCCTGAGGGCGTCTTGCGGGCTTTCCTGTCCATAGGCAATGTTTTCACCGCAGCTTATATAATACCCTGCGTAAGCGCCTCCCAAATCATCATAAACCGAAGCGAAACTTCTGCCGTCAGGCCTGATGTGGGAAAAGCTGCTGAGAATCTCTTTGCTTCTGATCATTGCCGCTGAATTGAGCGCCATATTGCCGCCGGATAACACCGGGGAGCCTTGATTCGCTCTTTCCTGATTGGTGAGCCTGAATACTTCCGCGGCAAGTGCATTCATATCCAGTACCGTCAGGATAAGCGACTCCGAGACGCCGTTGGACGCCTCTGCCGTCAGGATCGCCTCGCCTGACGCATAACACGTAAAGCTTCCGTCTTGTGCAATGCGGACAACCCCGGGGTTGTCAGAGCTTAAGCGGAATCTTTTATCTGTTGTATCCTCTGGGTAAAACGAGACGCTGAGTTGATCAGACTCGCCAACCTTATAACGCATCCGGTTGATGTGGATTTGAATATCCATAAGATCCGCGAAAACAGTGACCCGGCACTCTGTCCGCAGCCCATTATGGGATATGGCGGTAATGACGGCCTGCCCCGCGCCCTGGGCGGTGATCAGGCCCTCCTTGGATACCGTCGCAACGTCCGGCGCGCTGGAAGTAAAGGTCAGCGCCTGGTTTGTTGCGTTATCCGGCTGAATCATGACGGCCACTGACTGCGAAATGCCTTTCTGCATACGGATCTCGGAGGATAGAAAGGCGATGGAACGCACAGGGATAACGACACGGATATCCCAAGACGCCGAAACACCGCTTTGTGCCGATACCGCGGTGATTCTTGCCCTGCCGATACCCTTCGTCAGTAAGGTCTGGTTATCGATCACCTCAACGATTCGGGAATCGCTGGATTGCAGGTGTATCGTCTGGTCGGAGGCGTCACGGGGAAGGGTGAATAAGGTAAGGGGAATGGTTTCGTTCAGGCCGTATTCTGTTGCTGCCGCCGATAAAGTGATGCTTTCGACAGGAACGATTACCCTTATCACGCATTCGGCACTGCGTCCGTTTTCATGCTCCGCCGTAATCCGAGTCTCTCCGGCGCCGACTGCGGTTACTTCGCCGTTATCGGATACTAAAGCAACGGAAGGGTCGCCGGTGCTCCAGCGTATAGCCCTGTCGTTCTCGTCGCCGGGAAGCACGAAACAGGTGATCGTCAGCGTATCATTTCTGTTGAGCGTCGTGAAAGTCGGCGATACCAGTACGATTTGCGCAGTTTGCTGTTCAGGCTGCGGTTCAAGCTGCGGTTCAAGCTGCGTTTCAGGCTGCAGTTCAAGCTGCGTTTCATCCGGATCCGGGCTTTCGGCTACATAGGCGGCTTCCGGTATCGGCTCATTTTCAATGACGACCGTTTCCTGTCCCTCTGGGGAACAAGCCGCCAGCGCATAGCAAAAGAGGAGATAAAGCGCAATGCATAGGGACAGAATTGCTTTTCTCATGGGTGAATGGCTCCTTCTACTTCGCGGTGCTGCGATCACGCGGCGATTGTGACGGACTTCCTCAAAAAATCTTGTTTTAAATTGACACATCAAGTCTCATTCTATACCGGTGGAGAGTCAGTCGCAAAACCTTTTTCCGCAAGCCATTGCGGAAAGTCTTTGGCGATAATCCTTTCCCCCGTCAAACCCGCCGCTTGATCGGAGGTGAGAAACAAGATCGCCTCGTTCAGGATACTGGCTGGCAACAAGCCACGGCTTTCAGCGGTTTCCCGCTGTTCTTCCGGCACAAAGCCGGTATTGGAGGCGCCGCCGGGCAGGAGTACATTGACTGAGATGTGATATGCTTTCAATTGTTCGGACAGGATGACCGACATTGCTTCCGCCGCAGCGCGCGCCGGTCCGTAAGGCAACTGGCCGGGCGCCGTCATCGTCCGGATGCTGGTCGAGACATTGACAATCCTGCCGCCATGCGTAAGCATAAACGGGGTGAACGCGCGGGTAACCAGAAAATAACCGATGAAATTGGTCTCGACAATATCTCTGAACGCGCCGGGATCAATTTGATGAACCGGCGTCGGGTTTTCCGCATGGTTCTTGTTGATGGCGCCCATACCGATACCCGCGTTATTGACAAGCATATCCAGCCTCTCCCAGTTGCCTGCAATCCATTCGGCGGCGGTTGCGACGGAAGATTCGCTGCGCACGTCCATTTCCAGCGCATGGACGTCGTAACCGCCGCCCTTGAGTTCTGCGTAAGCTTTATCGAGCTTCGCGCCACCCCTCGCGGCAATCGCTACCGTAGCGCCGTGCGCCAACAGGGTTTTCGCCATTTCAAAGCCGAAGCCGCTGGATCCCCCTGTGATAAGCGTATGCCACCCTTTCAGCATTTCATTCATCGATATCACCTTTTATTCTACACATTATTCTACACTTTATTTATGATATCATTTTTGCGGTTCAATTTCAAACTGCTTTAATAAAGACAGTGTCTCTGCGTATTCCGCCTCAAGAGCGGCTTTTTCCGCGCCTGCCAGGGACATATCGGCTAAAATCTTTGTCAGCCGCATTTCCAGCACTAGCTTATCCGCCGCGCCCGCCGCTGCCCGGACGCCCTCGTTTCGATTTTCGTACTCGAGCAAAGTACCGTCAAACTGGCGCAATTGCCTGTCCTGAATGATCAGCAGCTTGTCGGCGACAGCGCGGACCAGCTCTTTGTCATGGGCGACGAAGAGCAGGGTCCCTTCGTAGTCTTTGAGCAAATCCTGCACGGCTTCAATCGAGTCGATATCCAGATAGTTGGTCGGTTCGTCTATCAGAAGCACATTCGCGTCGGAAGTCATCAGTTTGGCTAGCGCGAGCTTTACTTTTTCACCGCCGGAAAGCATGGAGACGGCTTTATATACATCGTCGCCGCGAAACAGAAGCCTCGCCAGGATCATTCGCACCGCTGCCGGACTCTGCACGCTATCTTCCAGTGCATTGTCCAAAACGCTTCGATTCGGCTGAAGATTATCCAAGCCCTGATAAAAGCAGCCCAGTTTGACCTTGGGCGCTTTGCTAATGCCTTCGCCGTCCTTAAGGATCATATTTAGCAGCGTTGTTTTTCCGGAGCCGTTTCCGCCGAGAAGCGCTGTTTTCGATTGATTGGAAATGGCAAATTCAGCCCGGTCAAACAGGATCAGGTTATCGTACGCAAAGGAAATCGCTTTGCCGCGGATTACCACTTTGCCTTGGGGCGGATCCGTTAGTGAAAAATCCAGGCGCATCCTGTGGTTTTCTTTCGGCTTCTCCTTTACTTCAAGCTTATCGATGCGGGACTGAATCCCTTTGGCGGCGCCATGGAGTTTTTCCGACTTTTCTTCGGCTGCGCGCCGGTGCAGCCTCGCCTCAGAATTTCCCATCCGCCGAGGCGCTTGCTTGATGGAGGAAGCACGGGTTTTCGTATTGCTTAAGGCATTCTCCAGCCTTTGCTTTTCATCCTGGTACTGCTGATACTCCGCAAAGGCGCTCTCGAATTCTACCCGGCGTTTCTCCCGATAAAAACTGTAATTGCCATTATATTCTGTAATTTTTGCATCACGAATTTCGAGTATTCTATTGCATAACCTGTCGAGCAGACTCCTGTCATGGCTGATTAATACGATGGTTTTCTCGAAGGCAAGCTTGCGATACAACAGCTCGATGCCGTCGTCGTCGAGATTGGAGGTTGGCTCATCCGCAAGCAGCAACCGGTGTTCTTTGCTTAGGGCGCCAAAGATCCGGGCTTTCGTCTGCTCGCCGCCGCTGAAAGCCGGTTTGCCTGTCTCCTCATCGGTCAGATATTCGTACAGGATACTGGTATCCTCATCGGCTTCCGCATCGGAAAACTGCCGGATGTAGGCTATGTCATGGTATTGTTTGCAGTATCCCTCATCCGGCGGCAGCTCGCCGCTGAAGATATTCATCAGGGTCGTTTTTCCTGATCCGTTCGCACCAACTAGGCCGATCCGGTCGCCGGAATAAATCTTCAATTCAGGCAGGTCGATGAGCAGCCGGTTTCCATAGGTCTTTTTTATATTGATCGCTTCCAATAAAAGCAAAAAAATCTCCCCTTTCACAGGACTGTGTCGGAAAGATGTGCGCAGGATTACATAGGCAAAGCAAAAACATCCGGAGAACGGAGAAGACACCCAAAATGAATCGGGCTGCATCTGCATGTTGTGCGCCAATCCGACAAACGGGCGTGTTTAGCCCGCTCTGTATATCACATTTCATGATTCCTGTCAGATTAGCAAATTCTCATCTTCCGGTTACCTTTGCCTTTCCCAAAATAGGCTGCCGCCCATAATTAAGGCGAAGCAGCATCCCCTAAGCATATATAGTATAACTGACCCGGCTTTCATCAACAAGTGCTGAACGAAGATTCGTTCAAATACGGCGTCTTCTTACCTGTGTTGCGGATAGCAAAGACCTTGCATATAATGTAGATAGTAATGTTGAAAGATGAGGGTTGCGCTATGGAAAAGATCCTGGTTGTGATTGATATGCAAAACTTCTTCATCCTGGGACCGATGGGGACGCCGGAGGCAAAGTCCGTTGTTCCCCGCATAGCAGAAAAGCTTAAGCGCTTTGAGGGGACTGTCTATGTGACCCAGGATATAAACCCCCACTGCGCGGAAGGAACGGAAGCTTTTGCCGTTTACCCTCCGATCCAGTCCGCCTTGCCGGAGGATGCAAAGTACTTTAGCAAATGGACTTTCGGCAGCGTCGACCTTGCCAAGGCGATCACCGCCAGGTATCAAGAACTGGCGGCAGACAGCGCGGAAGGCGATCCCGTGTTGGATGTGGAGTTTTGCGGTGTGTGCACCAATGTCTGTGTTATCTCCAACACGCTGATGTTGAAAGCCTTTATCCCAAAGGCAAGCATAGCGGTGGACGCTTCCTGCTGCGCGGCGTATCCGCCTGATCTGCACCAAGCGGCGCTGGACGTCATGCAATCCTGCAGAATCGAGATCCGGTGAACGTTCAATCCTGCGGATGGAACCAGTCATATACGGCGTCCGCAGTTTTTTTGTTTATTCCCGGCGTCGCCGCCAGTTCGTTCCTCTCCGCCGCCATGATGTTTTTCAAAGACAGTTGAAAATGGTTCAGCAGGGCTTTCTTGCCTTTTGGCCCAAGGCCCGGGATTTCGTCCAGGGCGGAAGCCAGGTTCCTTCTGCCGCGGAGCAAGCGGTGGTAGGTCAGCGCGAAACGGTGGGCTTCGTCGCGTATCATCTGCAAAAGTTGAATCGCCGGGGATTTCGGATCCAGGATCAAGGGGTCGGATTGCTCCGGCTTATACAGCCATTCAAATTGCTTAGCAAGGCCGACTGTGGGAATATGGCCGACTTCAAGCAGTTCCATAACGGCTCGCGCGGAGGACAACTGCCCTTTGCCGCCGTCGATAACGACCAGATCCGGTAAATCGCCGAATTTGCTATCTTCCCTTCGTTCTTTACTAAAACGGCGGAGGATGACTTCCGCCATGGAAGCGAAATCATCATTACCATCCACGCTTTTGATTTTGAACCGGCGGTAAAACTCGGGCCGGGGTCGCCCGTCGATGGAAACAGCCATGGACGCTACGGTTTCCGTACCGGAAATGTGCGAAACGTCGTAACATTCCATGCGATGAGGTAAATTTTCCAGACTCAAGGCTTCCCGGATCTCCGCCAAACCCCGTTCAAAGCGGTCGCCCTGGCCGCCGTCATGCTGCTCGACTTGCAGCAACAGATCCCGGGCGTTTTTACCCACCATATCCAACAGGCCTTTGCGTTCGCCGCGTTTGGGCATCCTGATCTGTACCTTGCGTTTGCGCTCCCGGGAGAGCCAGGCTTGCGTTGTAGCGAGTTCATCCGCTATATCAACGGCAACGTCGGCATCAGTGGCAACGGCAGCATCGGCGTTGGCGTCTGCATCGGCGTAAGCGTCTGCATTGGCGTCGGCGTCGGTATTATATTTCGCGGCGGCTTCAGCCACGGCGGCTTCGGCTACAGCGCCCGTTCCGGTATAGGCGGATCCGTCCGCGCCCTCTTCCGCCTCATCCGGGTTTTGATCTCCCGCCGGCCTGTCCAACGGGGGTATGACAATTTCCGGCGGAATGACCGGCGTTCTGCTGTAGTATTGCTGCAGAAACGGCATCAGGACTTCCTCATTCCCCTGAACGCCCTCCAGAAAGAAAGTCTCCCTGCCGAGAAGCTTGCCTTCCCGGACAAAAAACACCTGCACACAAACCTTGCTTTTCCCCCGCGCGTAGTTGATTACATCATAGTCCTCGTTCTTGTCGGACACGATCTTTTGCTTCTCGATCACACGCCGGATGGAGTTCAATTGATCCCGCATCAAGGCGGCTTCTTCAAAGCGCATATCTTCCGCCGCCTGGTTCATTTTATCCTCAATGGTTTTACATAAAGCTTCCTGACGGCCTTCCAAAAACTGAATCACCTGATGGATGACGTCCTGATACGCCTCTTTGCTTATCTGCCCCATACAAGGCGCCATGCAACGGCCGATATGCCGGTTTAGACAGGGGCGCTGCTGCTTTCCCCAGCCTGCGGTTGATGTGCAGTTGCGCAGGGGGAAAATCCGCTTCAGCAGTTTCATGGTATCCTTGATATCGCTGCTGGAGGTATAGGGTCCAAAATACCTGGCGCCGTCCCGCTCCATTCTGTGTACATATTCCACCTTCGGGAAATCTTCCATACTGATTCGCACATAGGGATAAGCTTTATCGTCGACCAGCTTGATATTATACCGGGGTTTATGCTTCTTGATCAGATTGCACTCCAATATAAGAGCTTCGATTTCCGAATCTGTCAGTATCCATTCCAGATCGGATATGTGTTTCACCAAAGCTCTGGTTTTTTCCTGATGCGCCCCCGGTCCAAGATTTTCTTTAAAGTAGGATTTTACCCGGTTTCGCAGGTTCAACGCTTTGCCGACATAAATCACCTTCCCGGCGGCATCCTTCATCAGATAGACCCCCGGCTCTGCAGGAAGCTTATTCAATTTATCTTCAATCATAGTGTTTGCCGGCATAACCATCACCTGCTCATGCTCTGTCTCTCGCTGGAGTCGGGTTAAAAATGAGAATAAAGCCCAACGCAAACAGGAAGCCTCCCGTTCCGATGAGAATCCGGTCGATGCTGAAAATGTCTGCCAGTGGACCCCAAACCACCATTCCCAATGGCGTCATCACGCTGGAAATCATCATCAGCACGGAAAAAACCCGGCCCATGAACGTGCTGTCTACGCTTGTCTGTAATAGTGTGACGATAGAGATGCTGCATACATTTAGCATGATTCCGCATAAAGCGACACAAAACAGATAGATCCAAAAATTCCTGAACAGTCCGAGCAAGGCTGCGTTGAGCCCGAAAAGGCTAAGCGCAAGCATCATGCTACGATTTTTGTCTTTGAATCCGCCCCGGACGCCCATGACAAGCCCGCCTAGCGTCATCCCAACAAAAAATACGATGTTGAGCGCAGCCAGACGTTGCTCCGGTCCGATCGGAAGCCCGCCGGGCACAGTCCATATACTGTCCCCCCAATTCCGCACCACTTGAAGCTGTGTCAGAACGGCTGCGGGGGCATACATGAAGTAGAATACCGTCCCAAGCGCGATAAGCTTCTTCGCAAAGGGGTGCTTGCCGATATAGTTCAGACCTTCGCTGATGTCGCGAAGATATTGCTTCAGCCCTGTCTGATTCTCGTTTTGACGGGAGCGGACGGGCGTTTTGACGAAAAGAAGCAAGATTCCGATGCCAATGATGGCTGTCGTCACATCAATCAATAGGATTGCCCTGAGCGGGGCTATCGCGAGCAAAGCGCCCCCGGCCATCGGCGAAGCAAACAGGACTGCGGATTGGATGCTTCCGTGAATTCCGTTGATCCGGGCCAGTTGTTCCTGCGGTACAAGCTCGGGAATCAGAGCATTGATCGCAGGCGATTGTACGCCCTGCCCCAGCGCCCGCGAAGCAAGGCATATCAGCAACAGCATGGAGTAGTCAGAGTCCGGCGAAATCACGAGAGCCATTAGCAGCGTGATGATCGCAATGGCAGCGTCGGAGAGGGTAATAATGCGCTTTTTGTTATGACGGTCAGCCCACACGCCACCGAAAGGCGCTATTAAGAACATCGGGAGCGCGGCGGCAATTGCGATAAGCGTCATCATCCATCCCGACTGCGTTTTTAGAGTAATGTACCACATTATGGAATAATGCACCAGCATGGAACCGAACAGCGAAATGCACTGCCCGGTCAGAAATAAAGCGGTATTGCGTTTCCAGTTGTCCATTTCTCTGTTTCTTCCACCTTTCCCGATTATTATAACATGTAGTGTAGCTCTATTGGATCCTTGTTGCGTTATTGCGCGATTCTGAAACGGGATTATTATATCACCCATGGCCGTCATTACTGTGTTTATCTATATAAGGAAGAATCAAAAAGACCGTGGGCATATATTGAATTTTGTAGCAATTCTTTTTCAGGTGAAAAGGATTATGGATATGGGAATGATACAATCTTGTATCTTTTTCAAGATAAGTAAAAGGTAGGAACTATCACCTTTGTCGCTTAAGACGAAACAAGTTCAATTTTTCTTGAAAAACTGGGCGGCTTTGGGTATAATAGCGCTACAACAAGCACAAAGGCAGTGAAAAGAAGAGTAGGCGGCTATACCTTTTACAGAGAACCCGGTTGATGAGAAAGGGTGGAGCTATGTAGCCGTCGAACATGGTCTTGGAGCCGCGCACCGAAGGTACCATGTACCCAAGGCTGCGACGGGTGCGCCCGTTAATGCGCTATGCTCTCGGCAGGTCATCTCCTGCCCGCAGCAGATGAGGTCCGCGCTGTGAAGCCCGGATAAATTTGGGGTGGTATCACGAAGCAATGCTCTCGTCCCCGAAAACTGAGTTTTCGGAGAGGGGGGCATTTTCTATTTCAGTACTTGTCTTATCAACTTAAATGTAGGGATTCCTTTAGGTCGTGTCTGGAATGATTACCATGATATATAGGGAAAGAAGGGCTATCAATGAAAATCTTAATTGGAAGCGCATGGCCGTATGCCAACGGTTCATTGCATATCGGACATCTGGCGGGACTTCTCCCCGCCGATGTAATCGCGCGGTATTATCGGGCGAAAGGGGACGAGGTCTATCTCGTATCAGGCAGCGACTGCCATGGTTCTCCCATCGCGATCCGGGCGAAGCAGGAGAATCAATCGCCACAGGAAATCAGCGACTATTATCACGCGGAGTTCTGCGACTGCTTCGAGAAAATAGGCTTCAGCTATGACCGGTATGGGAAAACATCATCCGAAGAACACATATCCTTTGTACAGGAGTTCCACAGAACCATGTACGGCGGGAAATACATCTACGAGAAAGAAGCGCCGCAAGCGTTTTGTGAGCATTGTAACACTATGCTTGCCGACCGTTTTGTTATCGGAACGTGCCCGTCCTGCGGCGAGCGGGCAAGGGGCGATCAATGCGACGCCTGCGGAACAGTGCTGGACCCGGAGAATCTGCTGGAGCCAAAGTGTTCTTTATGCGGCGGCCAGCCTATATTCAAACCGACCAAACATCTGTTTTTGGCCATATCCAAGCTGGAAAAAGAACTGACAGCCTATGTTGACACGCACCCCCATTGGCGCAAAAACGCGATTGCTTTTTCGCGCAGATACATCAACGAAGGATTACGCGACAGAGCCGTGACGCGCGATATGGATTGGGGCATAGATGTGCCGAAGGAAGGGTATGCGGACAAGAAAATCTATGTCTGGACGGAAGCGGTTTTAGGCTATCTGTCCATGAGCAAGAATATCGCTGGCCAGCGAGGCGAGGATTACAGGGATCTTTGGACGGAGGACAGCCGCCATTATTATGTTCATGGCAAAGACAATATTCCCTTCCACACCATCATCCTGCCGGCATTGATGCTGGCGAACGGCGGCAAGTGGAAATTACCGGACGATATTATCTCAAGCGAATACCTAACGCTGGAAGGGCGTAAAATCTCAACAAGTCAGAATTGGGCAATATGGCTGAAGGACATAGTGGACAGATATCATCCGGATTCCATTCGCTATTTCATGATCTCGAATGGGCCGGAGAAGCGCGATACGGATTTTACATGGCGGGAGTTTGTCAACAGTCATAACGGCGAACTCCTGGGCGCCTGGGGCAATTTTGTAAACCGGACATTGACGTTTATAGGAAAATATCATAGCGCCATAGTTCCGGATGGTGAAATAAATCCAGAAATTAGCAAGAAAATACCGGAACTGTATACTATCGTTGGCGCAATGATTGAAAGCGGAAATTTGAAAGAAGCGCTGGATAAGGTGTTCGCGTTTGTTCGTTTTGGCAATAAACATTTTGATACGGAGCGTCCATGGATAACACGAGACACAGACCCACAGAAATGCGCCGATACCATTTTTACTTGTGTGCAAATGATTGCCAATCTCGCTGTGTTACTGGAACCCTTCCTCCCCTTTTCATCCGCTAAGGTGCGGGAGTGGCTTGCGGTGGACAACAGTTGGGCAGACAAAACAGTCCCGGCAAAGCTTCCCATAAGAGAGCCGGAACTATTATTTGAACGGCTTGACAAAAATGTTGTCGAAGAAGAACGCGAAAGACTGCGGCAGGTCTGAAGCGGAATGCCTTTACTTAAACTATTTGCGGTGTTCTCTTGCGGTGTGCCCTTGCGGGATTCATCGATTCTCTCTCTTATAGTCCTCAACGAGATCGATCACCCGGTTCAGGAAGCTTTTCTCGCCCATTGTATTGATCTTAAAGAAAATAGCCTGGCTTCCGCCGGAGGTGATTGCAGACAAGAACAGATCGTCCCCGTTGCCTATCAACGTTATGTTTATGCTGACGCGATTGCTGCCGATCATGCTGTATCGCTCGTACACGCGCACAGCGCAGCGGATATCTCCGCTCCTGTAATCGCTCCCATCTTCGAAACTGGCAGACGCGCTGCCCCTCAGTATCCCATTGTCCAATTTGTGAAGAAACGCATCAAAGTTGCCTATTAGTGTATTCTCATACTTAGCCATATTTCACGCTCCCAAAAGTATTCCGCACTATCCGGGCCCGAATCTTTCGCCTGTTGTACGCGCCAGCGCCCTAGACTAAATCAATATCGCCTGTATCAAACGGGTCTCCGCTAAAAAAGCTTTCCTATTAGGAAAACCAATTTACCTTTCACACATTCGGCAGAGACTTTACACCTCAATCTGCGAAAACTTCCCATTGGTTAGCTCGTCGCGTAGCAGCTCAGCCACATAGGCGGAGCTTTCCCTGTACAAACCCGTTTCCTTGTTACTTAGTTTGGCGAACAACTCCGAGTTGTATAGCAAATCCATCGCCTGCTCAATGGAGAGATTATCCTCCTCTACCAGATAGGCGATAATGTCCTGTGTTACACCCTCAATCAAAGCTTTTACTTTATCCATAATCAACCCTCCACCGGTCGAATGTAGTTCAGCGCCCTCTCAGTATGAAAAGAATGTTGAGAAGTCAGCGATTTGTAATCCAGACTACGAACCAAAGAATCTATGTCAATAAGGCCGGATGAAAAAGTCCTGAGCAAATAAGCGATGTCGTCGTTGGCGACAGGCCCGGCAACAATATCATATTTATTATCATGGTTGCAGAGTGCGTTGCGAATGTCTTTGAATCTTTTGTTCCTGTTGTTCAAGACAAAAAGCGCGCAATCCTTATTTGGTTCGTCAAATATTAGCGTATTAACGTCAACGGAACTAAACGCCGATGCATCAAAATCAAAAGCAGATATCCAAGGGGAGCCGCCGTATAGATGCACAACGCGACGTGCCATCTGTGCTGCCTGCTCATGAATATTAGTCACGTAAAAGCCTTGACCAAAATCCTTGTACGGGCGGCATTTTGAAAGGTCAATGTCTACAACCTTTGTATTGGAACCGTGGTAGAGGATCATTGCAGCACCCCTCCGTTCCGGCGGCATATCGTTTCCAAATCCTCCATTGTTTCGTCAAGGCTAAGAGTATGCTCTATCTCATAGTGCTGTTTCAAGAATTCTATTCCACCAAACTGAGCCAAAAAGCGGTACGCCTCCCTTGAATCCATTATATACCGCTCCGCAAAATCATTGATACAGATGACGATATAATTTATCATATTTATTTGCTGTTTCGTAATCATCGTAAGCCTGCCTTTATATTTCTGTTCATCTTTTACGTTTCCGATACGTGTTATCCTATGCTAAAAATATCATAAATCGCGTGCGGATTCTACCTCAACCAAAAAAAGCTTTCTTATTCGGAGGTAGCAAGATATAATGCGATTGAACGAATCAGCATTGCGTTTTGACAGTCATACTTTAAAAATACGAGGGGGATTACTGATGAAGAAACCATTGAAAAGGCTTTTGATCTCTTTGACCGCGGCGGCTCTGATCTTAGTTTTACTTGCGGCGGCGCCGCTGGCTGGCCAGGCAGGTTCATCCGTTCTGGCGTCTGACAGATCTGTAAGCAGAGATATTGCCACAACCTTGGACAAAGACAAAGATCTTAGCGTGGCGCAGGAAAGGCCGATTCCCGATCGCTATGTCACCTATGTAAAACCGTATATCATTCAACATCCCTCGGATGTCACCACCAGTAGCGGTATGGCCACTTTCCGGGTAGAAGCCGGCGGTACCGGCCCTCTATCCTATCAGTGGCAGGTTCGTGACAGCACCGGCCGTGATGCATGGCGCGCTGTACCGAAAGACACCGGCGTTTATTCCGGCGGAACTACGCCAATCCTTTCGCTTAGTCGCTTAACCAGCGGATACGACGGCGGCGTCTTTCGCTGCGAAGTAAGCAGTTCCTACGGAACGGTCTACTCCAATGAAGCCGTACTCACCATAACGTCCAGAGTGACCACCACTGACAAAATCCCGTCTGCAGAACCTCCACCCATTCCTGAACCTCCGCATGAGCCGGAAGCGACGCCTTTTGGCATGACCGGCCCCAAGGAGATGGGCGTCTACGAAGGGTATGCGGCATTTTCGACGGATCCTTTTACTATTTACGGAGATCCTCTCCCTACGGTAACGCTATATAGTGCGGCGAGTTCACAGGGTGGAAAAATCACATGGAACGACGAAACACAGCGACTGGATATCGCCGCCGGCTTGCCGGAAGGCATCTATGCAGTCGAACTGCTTGTGAGCAGGATCACGGAGACAAACCCGGCGGTAGGGCTCGAACTATTCATGCTTTATGTACATGGTCTTCTCAGCGAACAAAGCCCCGTTGAAGCAATCGTCCTGGTCTTTACCATCGGTGAGAACCAATACACCATAAACGGCGTCGCGCATGCAATGGACGCTGTGCCGGTACTAATTGATGGAAGGACCTTTCTTCCGATCCGCTATATAACCGAACCATTTGGCGCCACGTCTGACTGGACTCCTGACGAAAGGAAAGTAACCATCACCCATGGTGAAAAGATCATTGAACTCTGGATCGACAATCCCACCGCTGCCGTAAATGGCGTTCCGATGCCGGTTGATAGTTATACGCCTACTGTAGCGCCGATGATCATCAACGGGCGCACCTATTTGCCGATGCGCTTCATCGGTGAAATCATCGGGTGTACGATAGACTGGGATGGCGCGACCATGCAGGCCATATTAACGTATCAGCCTTGAATGCAAAAGGCCGATAGGTGTGTGATTTTTCAAGGAGGTTGGGAATGGAAATTGTAGTATCCAAAGAAGCGCCGTCCGCCATTGGCCCGTATTCTCAAGCAATCATAGAAAACGGGATGGTGTACACATCAGGGCAAATCCCTTTAATACCGGAAACAGGCGAACTCATTAGCGGCGGAATCAAGGAACAAACCGAACAGGTAATAAGGAATCTCTCTGCGGTATTGGCTGCGGCAGGCAGCAATCTTGAAAACGTAGTGAAAACCACTTGCTTTTTAACCGATATGGCGGGCTTTGTGGCGTTTAACGAAGTATACGCAGAGCATTTCGATAAGAAACCAGCGCGGTCCTGCATTGCAGCGCTTGCTTTACCGAGGGGGGCAAAGGTTGAGGTTGAAGCCATCGCGAAAGTAAATAGGTAAAGCTTGTCCATTTCGGCGCAAGAGTAAATTATAGTGCCGGTTTATCATTTACAACAGTAATGGTACTTCGGATCATTCCCATCCAGCAGGCGTAACTGAAAGTGCCCTCATTTTCCGGCGTAAATTCTATGATGTTTTCCCCAAGGGTAAACGTATGCTCAATGCCGTATTCCCTTATGAATAATCTATTGTTGCATCCGTTAATGCTTCCTTGGGGTGCGTCGATAACCCACTTAACCGGGAGTCCTGCTTGCACCGTTATTGCCGGGTAGCTTCGTGATGTCAGCGTACTGTTGACAACTTGAACCTCGTTTTCCATAATTACGGGCTCGCTTTGGATTTCCCCTGTATAACCGGAAATGCTGTCAGCGGGCGATTGTCCAAAACCGGATAAACCCAAGCCTTGCGAGAACATCGAAAGGCCGAGAACCACAACCAATACCGCGCCTACCGATAGTGCTTTATCCATAAATCTCTTTCCCATCCATGAACTGAAGGCCCCAAGGCCAAACATAAGAGGCACGGTCCCAATACTGAACAGGAACATGGATAATGCGCCTGCAAATGGGTTGCCGGTAGAAAGAGCGTATATCTGCATGGCTTGTAATGGACCGCAGGGCATGAACCCATTAAACAGCCCAACAATCAAAGGGGCTTTGCTTTGGCTTTTTTCCGAGTTAATTCTTTGCGCGATGAATTTCGGCATCCTTGGATTCCATTTGCGGAGCCAGGGGAAAAACCCAAGCAAATTGATCCCCATAATGACCATAAACACGCCAGCGACAAATTTAAGCGCAGCTTGTATGGTGTTGGTGAAAGTAATCGTTGAACCGAGTGCGCCGACCGTGAAGCCGACCGCCGTATAGGAAAACACTCGCCCGGCATTATACAGCAAGGGGGGCAGGAATGCAGAAAGCCTGCCTCCTTTTTTATCGCTTCCCTGTGGTAAGCACTGGGATAAGTTGATGCCTCCGCACATAGCGATACAATGAACAGATGTCGCCAATCCAATGATAAACAACATCCCATATCCCATTGCCTCATTTGCCAATTGACTTGGCACAAGCAAGTTCAGTAATTTAAAGTGCTCCAGAATAACATAAATCGCCACGATGACAGCAAGAACGCTGATCATGCGGTGCATATTTGGCTTTTCCCTAAAGTCTTCTGACAGGACTTGATAGTCCAGCTTTTCAATGAGAGCGGTGATTTTTTCCAGCGATACGATATCGGAATGGTAAGTTACAACGGCAATACCCTCGTTGTAGCTCGCGTTCGCCTTTTCAACGCCGACAGTTTTACGGAGCCTTCGCTCAATTTTGGTTTCGCAGTTTATGCAGGTCATGCCGCCAACGCGAATCCTTTTTGTTATTAGCCTTTTATCCATATTCATTCAATCAATCCGCTAAGATGCGGGTGATAGCCTCTGCTTCCAATTCATTGATAATCGCGGATGGCTTGAGAGGATCCCTATTTTTATTCACTCGCACAAGGATTTTCGGTAAGACTTTCTCTTTATTTTTCATAAGGTTGAGTCGGAGCATACGCTGATTGATATATTTTTCCCTATCATAGGTTTTGCCTTTGTAGATAAATGTGGCGCCAGCAAAGGATGGATCGCTCACTAAACACGGTTCTAAGCTGTTTTTAGCCATCTTACTACGGTTAAGAATTGAAACGACAGCACTGGTGACCCCGCCGATAAAGCCCCATGCCAGCCCATTTATAAGGATTCCAGAGAACAAACCTCTGCTGCTTGAAGGAGCTGGGTTTTCTGATATCTGTGTGAATACGAGGCGATCGACGACGGCTCTTTGCATATCGGTTTGTTCGGCAGTCATTCTTCCGGTGTAAGCCCAGCATGTGACGCTGATGCCTTGCCCGTTGACGATTGTATAGTATTGACGGCCGTATATTCTAGTTCCATCTTCGATTCTGTCTACGTCAACGATAAAGAAAACGACAGGTTGCGTATCATACAGGGAATCAAATCTTGCATGAATGCCCGCTTGTTCATACCCGCTTTCAATTGGCGCGACAGCTTTGTGGATTTCCGAAGAATCATGGTCATGAAGATTCCAAATATCGCGTGTTCCTTTATCGGAAACCATGAAAAGTGCCAGTTCATAGCTGAGGTCCTTAGGCATTGCATTGAGATAGATGTAGGAATCGGTAAGATGTTTTTGAAGAGTAGGTAAGTCAACGCCTGCCTCTTCCAGGAATTGTTCGTCAGATACAGCGTCTCGCGTTATCTGTATCAACTCAGAGGGAACGCTGATTTGCAAATACAATTCATCAAATGTATAAGTGCTCAGCGTATCATCGGCAAAAGCAAATACGGGGGCCAAGGGAATCAGCATAAAGATACAGATTGAAACAATGATGTGGATTTGGCTTTTCACTTAACACCGCCTTTCTTCTACTTAAAAAGGATGTTTTCCTTCTGTACTCTTTCCAGCAAAAGCTGAAATCCGGCACAATACGAGTCAGCGCGAAAAATCTTCTTTTCTTTGTGGAATAGTGTTAACGATTCCATCCCGTATCCAGCCTGCTTTAGCCGCACACTGCTTAGATCTTTAAACTGTAAGGTCTGTTTTTTGTTAAACATTTGGCTGCAAAAGAGCGTATCTTCACTGACTATCAGCTTATCCTGATAAAACGAATAAATAAGAGCTAGTCCTATGCTGATAAAACCAATACAGAGAAGACAAGTCACCGCGATGCCGATAAGACCATAATCTTCATAATAACCTGACATTGCGTTTGTTACGAATAATAAAACAAATAGTGCGCTGAAAAGAAGAGTACAAGCAATGCCAAGCCATAAGATATATTTTGGTTGTTGTATTTTAAAAGAAGTCTCAGACATGCCTTCTTGCGCTTTTTTCGATTGATTTTTCATCATCGAAAAGAAAAAGAATATTACGATCGGGATCAACGCATAAGGTAGAAAATCAAAAAGATCCATACTGTACTCCTTTTCCCTTTGACTCAATGCATAGTAAGAAGACGCTGTGCAACCATCCTATTTTATCATGTTCAAGTGTTGCGCGGTAGGAGCCAGCTGAATAATACACGACTTAATTTTTTAATTCAAAGCGCAGTTTTTCGGGGGCTTTCGCCCATGCAGGGGCGACATTCGCCGGTCTGCACCCAACCAAATTGTTTGCTGTATGCGCTTTTCATTTGTGAGTATATCTTTACGGGACCAGAAGATCGTGGAAAAAAAGTTGCGACCTTAAATGGCCTTATTTTTTAAGATTACAACTGATATGGGCAGCATTTCTGTACTACGCCAATTGTCAAAAGACCTGAAGGGGTTGGTTTTATCTATGGATTGTTTCAGGGTGACGGTTTAAGTCTCAGGATACAGTACAGTTTAACTACAAAATGTATGAATACTATACCTAAAACCACCAAGTATCCATCCAAGTATCCATGCAAATATCCATACAAGTATACAAAAATACCCCGTAAAGGGCTATATTTCCGCATTCTTATGCTGTATGATAGTCGCAAAGTCATATCTACAGGAGGCGTATTGAGAATGGATATCGCGATCACAAAAACTACAAGCCCGAAACCCAAGCCGGACTGGAATGACCTGGGCTTCGGCGTCTACTTTTCCGACCATATGCTGCTCATGGATTATACTATGGACAAAGGTTGGCATGACGCCCGTATTGTACCGTATGCCAACTTGTCGATGGAACCTTCTGCGATGGTGCTCCATTACGCCGTCGAAGTGTTCGAGGGATTGAAGGCTTATACCAGCCCGGATGGCAAGACCCTAATGTTCAGGCCCCATGCGAATGGACGGAGGCTGAACACCTCCGGCGCCCGCTTCTGTATGCCCCCCATCCCGGAGGAGGACTTTGTCGAAGGCGTCTGCAAGCTGATCCAGGTCGACCGCGATTGGATCCCCACAGAGGACGGCACTTCGCTGTACATCCGTCCCTTCATCTACTCCGACCAGTCGAACGTGGGCGTGCGTATCCCGGAGATATTTAAATTCGTGGTCATCCTTTCTCCGGTGGGCGCTTACTATAAGGAAGGCCTGAATCCGGTCAAGATTTATGTGGAAGACGAATACGTCCGCGCTTCCAAGGGCGGTACCGGCTATACGAAATGCGGCGGGAACTATGCCGCGTCCCTCATCGCCCAAAAGAAAGCCCAGGACCTCGGTTTTACCCAGGTGCTGTGGCTTGATGGCGTCGAACGAAAATACATCGAAGAAGTCGGCACCATGAACGTCATGTTTAAGATCAACGGGGAACTCATTACGCCCGAGCTAGGCGACAGCATACTGCCCGGTATCACCAGGGACAGCGTCCTGCAGCTTGTGAAAACCTGGGGCATCCCTGTCTCGGAGCGCAAAATTTCCATTGACGAACTATATGAAGCAGCAAAGAACGGCGGCTTGGAGGAGGCTTTCGGCACGGGTACCGCGGCTGTGATTTCCCCCATCGGCCTCCTGAGCATCCATGGAGAGCCTTTGCAGATTCAGGACGGCGGCATCGGCCCCTTATCGCAGAGGCTGTACGATACCCTCACCGGCATCCAGTGGGGCAAGATCCCCGACCCCTTCGGCTGGTCCTACAATGTGCCGATAAAGTAGGGCGCTGTTCAGCGGCCCCTGTAATGCTGATAAAGCAGCAGCACATCCTGCAAATTGACCAAGCCGTCCCTGTTGACGTCGGCGGCAACCAAATCCACTCCGACTAAACTGCTTTTTCCTCGGAAATGCCTATAGAGGAGCAGCACATCCAGCATATTGATCACGCCGTCATGGTTTAGGTCAGGAAATTCTCCGGGCTGTGTATCCGTATCTGTATCCAGGCTATACCACAATCCCATTCCGGAGCATAATGGATTTGTAGGCATGTAGCGCTCGTCGAGGGCCGGGTCCGCTTCAAGCGAGTCGTTATCCCCGCCGATATGGGATTGCCATGCGGAAAGCCCCGCGTCCTCCAATGTGCTGTCTGGCCGGCGGTCAGAAAAAGACGCGCTTTTGCCGGCAATATAGTAACAGTTATTGTTCATCAAGGGGTTGCCATCGAGGGCGGACAAGCCGCCAAGCGCAGTGGCATAACGCACTTCCACCATCGGACGGGTGACGGATGAGGGCTGGCTAATGATATTGTGGTGAATATGCGGGTTGACGTTTGCCGGGCGGCCCGCGTAATCTTCCCAATCCTGGAACGTGATGCCGAAGTAAATGGCGCTGTGATCGGTTTCGTTCGCTACGTTCACTAAAGTATTGTTGTAAACTTGGGCATCCTTCGAGGCATATAGGCCAATACCGGAGAGACCGGTATCCATAATCAAGTTGTTTCGAACAATACCGCTGATATTCTCGTAGTATTCCGGATTGACGACTAAGTCAAAAAATTCCGGACTGGTATCAAAACCCACCAGAATGCCGGCTTCTCTTGCACGTTCGATTCGGTTGTTTTCGATTAAGACGCCGGTCGCCCCGCCTTTTGCGTAAATCGCCGTGGAACAGACATCATGGATGAAGTTGTTCTGTACCACCATAGAATCGCCGTTCACATTGTCAATGCCTTCGGCATTCCCTCCTTCAGCGCCAAAAGCGACGCCGGAATTATAAATTTCGTTATACCGGATTGTCACGTTATTGCAATTTGGTTTCACCTTGACCACATCGTAGCGGGAATCATGCAGCAGGCAGTCCTCGATGACAATATTGGACGCCCCGCTTCGATTGGATGGGTCTCCCCAATCCCATCTGGTCTCCAAGCAAACTGCATAAAAGCCGCCTATGACTTCGACCGCTTGTAATTTACCACCGGATGAATCCACATCGAAATATACGCCGGAGTCTTCGTTGGCGCCGGCATTGTAAGTGGTCAGGTCAATCACTGCCCATTCGCCTTTTCTGGACTTTATCGTGATATTGGGGATGCGGACACGGACATTAATTCCTTCGCGATAGACGCCGTTGCGCAGGATAATTGTATCGCCGGGCTGAGCAGCCGCCAAAGCGCTGTTGATGCTTTTATAAGGCGCGTCAATAGAACCAGTCGCTGTACTATCATTGCCGCCAGGAGAAACATAGACGCCATTTGCAGGGTCGTCATAGGTATTGCCGCGTGGACCGATATTGCCGGTTGCGAACGGCATGATCGGCGCGCTGTCGCCTTCTATTGCCGGTATATAAGCCTCCGCTGCGAAAGCCGCTGCCGGTATCGCAGCAAGCAATCCCAACACCATCATCACCGTCTGCCCTATTGCCAGTGTTTTGTATATTCCTCTTTTCATTGTTCACCCTCCTCTGCGGCGCCCTAAACAGTGCCTGTTTTGCACGATGGGGATTGGCCGCTTTCCCGCTCCGTACCGGTGTTGTAATGCACATTGCTGTCATTTTCAAGAATTGAGTAAACTATATCATTTTTGTGCAGCGGATGGCAATGCCTCTGGCAAATACGGCAGGCGCCGTTAGAAGCATTGCTGAAAGATAACAACGTGGATATACATGCATTCTCCACATTTGAAGAAGTAAAGCAAAGAAGTAAAGCAATTCGTTGATGAAAAACGAGGAGTAGCTATAATGGAGCGAATCGAAACCAAACGTTTGATCCTGCGCCCTTTTGTGGAATCCGACGCGGCGGACGCCAGTTATAATAGCAAAACACCTATTGTTTCACATTTTATGCCGGATATGGTATGGGAAAGCGAAGAAGCGGCCCTCGACTGGATACGATGGCTCAACAACGATAGGTTTAGCATCGATATTCCCTGTGTTGTTTTAGCGATCGAGTCAAAACATAGCGGAAAATGCATCGGTTTAGTCGGCGTTGCCCCGAAGCGGGAATTAGGCGGCGAAATTGAAATTTTGTTTTCAATCGCCGATGCGTACCAAGGCTGCGGTTACGCTACGGAGGCAGGCAAGGCGATGATTTGGTGGGCGTTTGAACAAGCCGGGCAGGAAGTAGTATCGGCCATCGTAAAGCCGGAAAACAAAGCGTCCCGGCGCGTCATTGAAAAGCTCGGATTTGTCTACGGCGATACGCGAATATTGCCGTATAACGGTGCAGACTGTGCGTTTGACTATTTCCGCCTGTACCACACCGATGATCTACCCAACCCGGAATGGGATATGCATACCCTTAATGAACCAGAACCAATGGGGGCGTTTTTTGATGTCCGTTCTGATGGATATAATGACAAAATGCTATCAGGAAGCGGGCTTGAAGATTACATGAAACTCGGAGCATGTTTTCCCAAAACAGATAAGGTATTGAATATACTCGACATCGGGTGCGGAACGGGAATAGAGCTTGACTACATATGGGCGCAAGTTCCGAATGCGCACATTACCTGTGTCGATGTGTCACGTAGTATGCTTGAGCTGCTGTTGAATGACCATCCCGACAGGCACGATAAGATAACAATAATAGAGACATCCTATCTAGATTGGACCTATCCCCAAAGTGCTTTTGATATTGTTGTTTCCAACATGACAATGCACCATTTATGGCCGGATGAGAAAACCGGGGTTTATAGAAAACTCCGCGAAACGATAAAGCCGGATGGCTGCTATATCGAGGGCGATTTCATGGTGGACGCCCATATGGTCAAGCAGTACCGGCAGAGATACGAAATAATAACCGCAAATTTACCGGACAAGGCAGCACCGGGAGAATACCATATCGATATACCATGCACCATTGAAACACAAATGGAACTTCTGCGAAATGCCGGATTTGGCTTTGTTGAAGTTCTATGCGAAATTAACCGTGGCAATGGCGCAATACTACAAGCGAAAAAGTGAGGGAACTACCTGGCTATGCCATATCATCGACTTTAAGGCTATAAGCTGCAATTTCATTATAATCCACTATTGTGCTGAACCTTCAATAACTCCAAAAAATCATTAAACAAAAAAGTCATTTTATCTATGGATTTATATGTGTGGAAATGGGCGCAGTACCAACTCGAGTAAGTTAATTTATCTTCTACAGCGTCTAACCACTCCTCGGTGCTGTTGTCAACAGACGCCTGATTGATCGATGGCAAAAAAACTTCCCTCGGGATATACCTATACGGGCAAGTGTGGGACAAGACGATGTCCACTTTCCATCCCTCTTCTTCGAGTCGCGCCTCCACGCGATCCTTAATAACATTCGATGGCTGTTCGTCCGGCCACCAGTTCATGCCTCTGCGCAGCCTGTAGTATTTATCCACGCTGTACGCACCGCCGATGACGATGCAGCGGTTACCTTCCAAATTATAGACTTCACCGTCTCTAGCAAACAGTAGATTCGGAAACTCTGGCTCCCAATATACCGCCCCGCCGCACCATTCGATTTCCTCGTAGGTATCGATGTTCTCTGGCCGTATCTCGTGGTTGCCATGTAGGCATAGCAGTGTGATAGGCATCTTGCTGAGCTGCTCTTTCAATGCCCGGTCTTCGGGTTCACCATAATAATTAATCCCTGCATCGCCAAGAATGATGAGCACATCATCTGTCGTACTGCCGGTAATCAAGCATAAGTCTTTAACCCGAGTAAAGTTCCTATGCGTATCCCCTGTTATATAGATCATTTGTAGTATTCCTTTTTGAACGTATCTATAAAATTCTCCCAACCGTCAATGTCAATGAAAATCCTATTATCTTGGATGGCGACTTGCGTGTTATCTTGTGTGGCCGTACCATGCAAGTCGTAATTCATGTTATAGAAAATTACATGGAAAGCTGTCGCTGTGGAGCGGAATTTTGACATTACTAAACATCCGGCTTCATTCCCCTCTCCATGATGAATAGGATTTCTCCATCAGTTTTCTATACTTTTCATTGTTTTTATTTCGTGTGCCGAAAAATTCATCTATGCGCTTAATCGTAGGGTCATACCAATCTGCTTTCTGTTTAGCCCATTCAATCCATTGCATTTCATTTTCTGTTAAGCTAGCTTTTTTCTCCATTACTGATATATATGCTCTGATTTTACACGCGATATCGAAATCATCCGATTCATTAACAAGCGCATTGGTTTTTTCCACTTCAAGATTGTATCGATTGCGTTGGTCTTCTCTATGACGTTTTTCTTCCAAGCGCTTGAGTTCTGCGGCTTCCCGTTCTTCCCGTTGTATACGGTATTCATTTGACGCTTCATAGATAAAAATGAGTATATCTCCTAGACGTTCTTCAATGACATGGGATTTGCTGTCACGAAGACTTTTTATATTGCCCACTGAGAAAGAGATCTTTCCATTATAAATATAGTCATATTTTCTAATGTTTGGCTGGGATGCCCATGAATTCCTTCGTTTTTTCTCTTCATATTCTAAAAGCTGTATGTTTTCTTCCCTCGTTGGAATATGATCAATTTTATCTTTTGACTCCGAAACAGATATAGGTACCGTTTCCCCTAGGAGAACGAATTTAAGGTCGTCTGTTAATGAACAACCTAAAGGCTCCATAGCTTTTATAAGAGCGTCAAAAATACGGCATACACGCGGTAATGAGCTTTCAGATATAGTATCTGCAAGAAATGGTGCTGTGTCTTCATTTGTTCCGAATCTTCGCTGATTTCGTTCCCGGCTTTCCTTTTTGTGCCACTCAACTACGTTCTTCCTATGGACGATGATCTTTGCATGCATTTTGGCATTATCATCGGGCAGTCTTATTTGCATTGCTACGGAGAGTACCACAGATTTATCCTCTACTGATAAGTAATTAAGCAATTCTTTTACAACTTGTGGCTGCGGTTCGAGATTTGTCCGTATTCCCATTTTTGAAGCAGGTTTATTGCTGTTGGGTAAGGGAGTTTGCTTTGTCGGTTTGCCTGCCTTGACTTTTGCCCAGTATCCAACGTCAGGTGTAGGAATATCCAGAGACTTACATATCTTGTGTATAGTGACATCCGAGACCATATATTGCTGTGCAACCTCAACAACCGGTTTTTCCCATACTTCTTGATATAGTTTTTCTCTGTAATATATGTTATAAATTTGTCCATATTGCTCAATAGTTTCTACAGGATCTGCGTTTTCATCTATCGTCGGATTCTGCTGATTGTTGTCTGGCATTATGGACTCAATTGTTTTATAAATCGAAATCATAGTGTCCGCAGGACCATCCAGCGGAATGATCTCAACGGGTTTACCAAAAGCAAGTTTTGTCCAATAACCGGTAGGTGGAATGGGGATATTGGCTGTTCTAACTTGCTTTAGTAATTGCGTATAGGGGATATCATATTCTTTTGCGACAGAAGAAGCCGACTTATCCCATATTTTTTCATAGAGTTCTTTCCGGGAAAGTGTCCCTACTAAAATGTCAACCAATTCACCCGCCTCCTTAGCATAAGGGTCTGGCACTGCATTTGTCACTATCTTTGCGCTATTTCCGCAAGTATTAAGCAGCTTTTTCAGTAGTTTGGAAGGTGACTTTTTTCGCGATTCAGAAGAAACATTTTTCTCATTCTCATCGGTATTACCCTTTTGTTTCGGCTCAATACTATTAGCTTCATTTTCTATCGAGGTATCCTTGTCTGATAAACCAAAAATAATATTAGATCCGGAGATTAATGTCTGAAACTGCTTTATCCCTCCTATTCCTCTTATTCTTTTAATAGAAAAAGCAAGTCTCGCTTCATTTCATCAAACTGTTTGATAATCATTGACAAATTATTGTCAATCGATTCAATCTGTAACTCATTGATTTTACCGTGATTGTAAGCAATAAGGCGCTCTGGAACGATGGCATAAGTCCAACTGTCTCTGTAGCGATCTTCATTATGAACGGCAAAGCCGATTGGCAGCAAATTATTTCGCATGCCAAGGGTTAGGATATTGGGAGAAATGCCGAGATAATCGGCAGCAACTTTGATCGTTATTTTCGGAAAATTACGAATTTCATCGTCTGAATAGATTCCCATACGATTCACCTCCTTTTGATAGAAAATGTGAATTGTCAAATATACACGACCTACACTTCAAACTGCCTGCCGAGCTGTATTTTATCATAATCAGAAGATATATGCGTTGGTTTCATATCGTAAACCAAACAAAAAAAGGTGGCTGATATAGCCACTCGCTTTTTTCATACAAAGGACTGAGGCAGGGCGACACTCCCGCATCTCCAACAAGGGTGACGGCTGCCTGTTCCGTCCTCTCAATCCCTGTAGTTCAACTGTATGCTCATTTTGCTGCTATGTCAATGGATGGAGATTTCCTTTTGCAACCATTTGTGTTGCCCCTATCACTACTACTAAAAACGATTTGGTAGTGATAGGGGCCTTTGTAATTCTTGGAGCATAAACGACTAACGTGGGCTGCCGCCCACAACCCAAGCGAAGCGGCATCCCCTTGGCAGAATGCTTTGATGGGGTTAACCACCCCAAACCCCGTCGGGATTCGCGGAACATACGCGCCCATTGATACTTCGGATAGCGGATTGGGGCCGAAGGACGATGTCGCTCATCCCTTCCGCTTCGCGGCGCTGCGATTCCGCAGCGTTAGCCCCATACGGACAACGAATTCGTGTTTTAAATTAACACATCAAGTCCGTAAGGTACTACTCCGTTACTTTCGCCATACTTCCGGAACGAAAGCCAAGCTGATTGCCTGCTTACTTGTGCTGGCTGTGCTGCTTTCCGCCTGTAAGGAAAGCCCGGCGCCTGATGGAGGAAACACTTCCGGCGTCATATCGCCGAACGCGTCCGTCTCGCTGACCGGCACGGTATCTCCTTCCTCGTCTGTCTCTGACGAACGGCAAACAGAAGGATGGAATCCGGATACACGGCAGGCGGATGACAGGGCCGATCCCCGCAACGACAGAGTATCGCGAGCTGCGCTGACCGGTTCCTGGACACACTTTAGTTCCAACCAATCGACCTCGTGGGTATTTAACGAAGACGGGCGATTCGCGGGCTATCTAATCGCCCAGGCCGGCAATTATTACGATTACATGGGCTATATTTACTATCGCTCCTCATCGGCTTACAAACACCTGATGCAAGGGCGCTATGAAGTAAGCGGCGGCATTATTCGATTTTTCGACTGCCAACTTAGCACTACCATCGTTTTTGATACGGAACCCTGGCATCAGAACAATCTGAATGACGCGATGGACAACTTGCTTTTCACGCGGCTGGACGCACCTTCAAGAACGGATGATTTCACTGCGGAGTTTGAATTCATCGACGCCCGGCGCTTGCGTATCCGATTGAACCGGGGCGCGCTGGAAGAATATGATATGAATTTTAAACGAGAAACAGGCAACGCCAACGCCGATATCCCGCCACATCGTATCCCGCCGGCAGAATGGCCTGCGGTTTTCCTCTCGCCGGAAATGCCTGTGGTCGGCGACAGCAGAGGCCGAATCCGGTCTGTGTCGCAAGGTTCGGTAGAAGACCTGTCTCCCGAATACCAGTATATCTATATCAATGTAGACAGATCTTCCCAGGCGTCCATTTTGGATTATGCTGCGGAGCTAAGGAAACTGGGTTGGTCTGGGCCAAGCGAAGAGGAGATATTGATTGAGAAGCAAAAAGCCTTAGACAGCGAGCTGTCAATCGTGACAACGACGTATTCGTTTCGTTACCGTAAAGGTGTATTTGAAATCACTCTATATGTTGACGCCGAAGACGAATGGCGAATCTATTCCCATCGCGAAGCCGAAGGCTTCTGGCCATCCGAGCTATTCGGGGATGAATTCAGACCTCCGGCAAACGCTGTGTTTATAGGCGTTACGGACATGAACGCGATCCATAGGGAAGCAGAAGGCTTTTCTGCCTCGTTTGAAATCGATTTCTATCCGGGTAACCGGGAAAGTTATTTCCAAGATTTACTGTCCCGGGGCTTTGTGATCTACGACAATATGTACGGCACATTGGAGATGGCCAATCACCTGCGCATAAACGGCAGGATGTATCAAGTCGTCATATCCCCCGGTTACTACGAAATGGCTGCCATCGGCAGCGTAACCTACCGATTGACGTATTATCCGGATATGGCCTGGTCGGACGAGTTCCCCTCGGAAACTGCCCCGCCGCCCGGTTATGAATTGTTCTGGGATTACTACGATCTCAACAGAGGCGTCGGCGTGATGAATGCCGAAGGAGACAGGGGCAATTTGAAATACTCTGTCATCGGCTTGACCCAGGCAGATCTCGATAATTATTACAACAATCTGGAACAAATGGGCTGGAGTACGAGCTGGATGGGCGACGGAAAGTCCAAGCCATTCAACTGGAATGGGGGCGAATGGTGGTTCCAGATCAGGCTTTACAGATATAGTCTCAACCTCTATACTTTTGAACTGGACTTCTGGAAAACTAATTAATGTAGTGTATACGTGCCTTCGCCTTTGGTAAAGCTTAGCGTGTAAGCCCTTGCATCATATGCTATATCCAGTATGAGAACCTGCCCATCGTCGATAGAGGCTTTGGCCAGTTGTGTTGAACCGGGAATTGCGCCGGGATTGTATTCCATAGTCAGGCCAAATTCCTCCTCCTCCATCAGGTGACGGATGTAGGCGGATAGATCAGCGGTGGGCTCGCCAGTATCGCTGTAGGCAATCCTCCTGGTGGAAACGCCTCCGCTTGTATTGCTTTCCGCACTGCGCACAGCCCGGTGTCCGACAACCAGTTTAATCGAGGGGATACGGTCGCTGCCCATAGTATAGTAGTCCGCGTTTGCCGTATTCCGGAGAGAGATAGAGGAGGCGGCGATAGCTACGATGACACATACTGCGATGGCGCCAAGAATAAGCGGCCATTTTTTACGTTTCCCAGCTGTTTTCGTCTTGCTTTCGCTTCCGTTGATGGATTGCCGGGCAGGAACATCCTGTTCCGCAGGTTGCCGGGAGGGCGGAGATGTACGATTATCCTCCGGCGCATTCCGGGGAGGCGCATCTGCTTCCCGATTTTCCCGGGGAGGCGTATCTGCTTCCCGATTTTCGCTGGGAGATGCGTCAAGGGGCGTCTGATAGCCTTCGTCCAGCCGCGCTCCGCAAATTCTGCAGAATTTTCTATCGGGAAGCACAGGCGACCCGCAGTTATGACAAAAACCGGACACGATTAAAAACCTCCTCCGTCTTGTCTGGTGGTTTGTTAAGCTTCTGCAGCCACTTCGTCTAATTTCGCCCCGCATTCGCCACAGAATTTCATGCCGCTATGATTCATGAAGCTGCAGGCCTTACAGTACTCCCGTGGCAGGAAGCCAATGGGATTGCCGCATTCTTCACAAAATTTGGAATCCTCCGGATTGACAGTCTTGCAGTTTACACAGGTGCGTTTGATAAGCAGCTCTTTTTGTTCTTTCTCATACCGGCTTTTCTCAATATGCAAGGAGGATTCCTGTTGTTTGAGCAGCCTGGTCTTCTCTGCGATTTCATCCACTTTCACAGCTAAATCTGCGAAATCCGATTCTTCGCGGATTCTCGGCAAGGCTTTTTCGCCGATTTCGATAAGGACTTGCAGGCGCAGGGCTTCCAGGTCTTGCAATTCTTTTTCTATCGCAGCAAGCTGTTCGTCATAATTAGGATTGCGTTCCGTCATTTTTGTACCTCCCCTGGTTTCAGATAGGCTTCGCCTATATCTCGGATGACGAAGCCTGTCTTCTTTACGAATGGAATTAATTACTCATCGCTCGTATCCCCAGTTTACTTCCCAAACTGCAATCCAACACGTAACAGGGACCAAGGGTAATATCGCCTTCACCGGAGATATAGCCGAACCAGGTTTCTTTATCGAAAAGGAATATTGTCGCGTCCCAGGAATCAGCGTCCTGACCCATCGGCAAATTGGTGGTCTCAATCAGGAAGTAATCGCCGGTTCCCGGCCAAGCTTCCACAGCAACCTGGGCGTGTCCGGGTGGGAAAACC
>WRMS01000002.1 GCA_009777025.1 Clostridiales bacterium
ATATCTTCCGTCTTCACGAGGCGCCCCATCTCGTCGTAGCTGAGATACTCCTTCCAGCCGTTGGGGTAATCCATCGTAACCGGCCTTCGCATTCCGTCAAAGGTATAGGAGGTCATCAGGCCGTCCCCGTCAGTTACAGTCGTCATGTTCTGTACCAGGTCGTAAGTGTAGGTGACGACAGAGCCGTCCGGGTAAACGATGGCGGCCTGGTTGGATACGGCGTCATATTCGTACCCTACTACTTTGCCCCGGTGGTCTGTGACGGAGGTAATCCGCTTCAGCAGGTCTACGGCGTAGGTGTTCGTTCCCGTCCAGTCGTTCATCTCCACCAGTTCGCCTACTTTGTTGTAGGCATAAAGGGCCTGCCTGCCGTCAGCGTAATTGATCCGGCTGACCAGGTCAAGGGAATTGTAGGCGTAGTTCGTCACATAGCCGTCTTCGTCCGTCTTTTGGACCAGATTTCCTGCCCCATCGTAAACATGGGAGATCACTTTGTTCGCGGCGTTGACCACCGTGGTGACCAATCCCCGGCCATCGTAGCTGTACAGGGTTATCTGCTCTTCGTTTACGACTTTGTCCTGGGTATCGGTACGGTATAAGGTAACCTGGGTAAGCCTGTCCATCAGGTTGTAAGCAAAGTAACTGCTATGGCCTAGCGCGTCGATGATGTTTCTGTTGTCATGTGCGAAAGTTGAGTCATTAACCGATCACACACAACCGACGAGGCCATATACAGCAATGGTTGCCGGTACAGAAGGTGCTAACTGGTATTGATATCAACCAAGAGAGTACAAATTGTATCTACTACTGGATTCAATATGATTTTGACTTATTAGTAGTTCATTGAGTTCATCAAAAGAAATTATGCAATCGATCCCGACAAAATCTGATATTGCGAATATAATTTGATCTTTTTCATTCCTCAAGAATGCGTTTTTTAAATCTATTGATTGGTCTCCCGTTATTTGTGTGTACAAATTAAAGTCAATTGCTGATTCTTCGTATCCGTAGTCATCCAACCCTTTTCCTGAAATGTATCGTGTAATAACCTCTCCATCGCTAAAAAGATGTATTAAGAAACCGCCATATTCTTTATGATCAATGGATATACAGCATGTAGATAGTTTTTGGGATATGGCAGAGGCATTATGATATGCATCCCCCCATCCCCAGATTTCGCATGTAATAAGCAGGGATTTACCTGTATAAACAGCCTGTAGCTTAGCATCTTTATATATATTAAATATTGGTTCAATCAGGTTCATTGTTTTAGAATCAACTGGGGGCATATTAGGCATTGTGTTTCTCAAAGCGAAAAAGTCTTTCTTTATGTCACTGGTTTGAATATAATCCAGATTTTTGATAATCTGCTCACAATCCTCTAGGGATTGAGTTAAGCAAAAAATGTTTGCACTTACTTCAGACATATTGCCTCAACCTCCTATGTGGCATAATTTAGTACAGACCCGACTCGTTCGATATTAATTCTATGCCTTGCGCATAAGCCGGCGGTCTTTTTCAAATAACGTATACTATTAGCGTAAAAGCAGCTGATAATCTATCGCTATCGATGATGTTATAAAAGTTGCTTAATCATAATAATTCCGGGGTAAAACTACGCCTACTCCATCAGAATCTCTTATATCGATTCTAGCCAGTTTGTTTTTATAAAATACAAATATGTACCGCTCATCAATAGAAATATGATTTAGATTATCCGTATTTTTATATCGATTATCCTCAATTGCCTTACATGCAAAATGATTATTTAAAAATTCTTCTAAAATCTCATCCTGCGTTTGGCCAATACTGAACTTCATTTCATAGGATAGAATGCTTAACGTAATGGAAGCGTTTCTTTGATTAACAATACTTTGCGTTACAAGAAAAGCCAGAAGCAATATACATATTGTGGATAGAAAAATCGTGTTTCTTTTCATATCACTCATCTTCAGCCAACAGTATCAATGGGAGATAAGACTCGTTTGGTTGACCCCGACTCATTCGTCTTCAATCAATAGGAAGAGTTTATCATGCTATTCGTCTATTGTGAATATATTGAGCAAAAAATGAAAGGCTATTCTTATGTGTGAGGGAAAAATGCTTGAAGGTATAGTTGTGCTTTTTTTCGGCTTGAAAATGACGATGCCGGCTGACATGTTCTTTGCAGCAAGTTTGGCTTTATATTTCTGTGCGATATCGGCTCCTAAAGCGTTTTTGTGGTAGAATGAGTATTGATTCGATTTTTGGTCTGTGACAAAAGGTAAGTTGGGACGGAATATGATAAACTGTTTGGAACTGGTTAAACCGTATTTGCAGGAAGTGGAAAAGCCACAGCGTTATCTCGGAGAGGAACTGCACCAGGTGAAGAAGGATTGGGAGTCGGTGCAATGCCGGTTTTTATTTGGCTTTCCCGACGTCTATGAAGTGGGTATGTCTTGCCTGGGGCTTTCTGTACTCTATGAGGCAGTGAACCGGAGACCGGGTTTGCTGATGGAGCGGGCCTTCTCTCCCTGGCGGGATATGGAGGCGCTGATGAACCGGGAAGGCATCCCCCTTTATGGATGGGAATCCGGACGTCCCGCTGGGGATTTCGACTGTATCGGATTCACTTTACAGCATGAGATGAGTTATACGAACGTGCTACAGATGCTGAAGCTCTCCGGCGTTCCTCTCCTGGCGGCAGAACGGGGCGGAGATACGCCGCTGATTATAGGCGGCGGGCCTTGCTTGGCTAACGCTGAGCCAATGGCGCTTTTCTTTGACGCGCTTGTGCTTGGGGAAGGGGAAGAAGCGCTGCCGGACCTGCTGGAAATAGTTGGAGCGCATAAGGCGAAGCGGCAGGGAAGGATGGACAGAGCCGCTCTTTTCGCAGAGCTGGCTGCGCTGCCTGGCGTCTATATTCCTTCGGGGGAGAGAGGTTCCGTCAGGAAAGCCTGTCTTCCTGATTTGGAAGACGCTCCCTTTCCTCTTGAACCGATTGTGCCCTATATGGAAATCATCCATGACAGGATGATGCTGGAGATTCTGCGGGGCTGCACCCGCGGCTGTCGCTTTTGTCAGGCGGGGATGATTTACCGGCCTGTGCGGGAACGGCATAAAGATACGCTGTTGGCGCAAGCCGGGATGCTCCGGGATACGACGGGACACAGGGAAATATCCCTGACTTCGCTGTCCAGCTCGGACCATACCTGCATCAAAGAACTCATCGAAGAATTAACTGCTAAATTTTCTGTGGACAGGATCAGCGTATCGCTACCGTCCCTGCGTGCCAATCATTTTTCTGTGGATTTGGCGCGAGAAATCCAGAAAGTGAGAAAGACCGGACTCACCTTTGCGCCGGAAGCCGGCAGTCAGAGGCTGCGGGATGCGATCAACAAGGGCCTGGATGAAGAAGCTTTCCTATCGACGGTGGAAAAGGCGGCCGCCGCCGGCTGGCAGCAGATGAAATTGTACTTCATGATCGGGCTGCCCGGAGAAACCTTGGAGGATGTGGACGCCATAGCAGAGCTTTGTGAGAAAGCAGTTCTTGCGGGGAGCAGGGTGCTCAAAGAGCAGGGCGTCAATGGCGGAATGAGAGTGAGCTGCGCCGTGTCCAATTTCGTACCGAAAGCCCAAACACCTTTCCAATGGACAGGACAGGCAAGTCAGGACGAATTGCGGGAGAAGCATAACAGGCTGAGGCAGCGGATTAAAAACCGCCGCATCTCCCTGAGTTATCACGACGCCTTTACCAGCATGCTGGAGGCGATTTTCGCCCGGGGGGGCCGGGAGTTGACGCCCGTTCTCCTTGCGGCGCTGGAGAAGGGCTGCCGCTTTGATAGTTGGACGGAAGAACTGCGGAAGGATAGCTGGAAGGAAGCGTTTGCCGAGGCGGGAATGGACATGGAAGCCCTTGCTACCGCAGACTTTGCCTTGGACGCGCCGCTGCCCTGGGATCATTTGGATTACGGCGTCACGAAGGCGTTTCTACGGCAGGAGTATGAAAAATCTCTGCGGGCGGAGACGACCGGCGATTGCCGCTACACGACCTGCGCCGGCTGCGGCGTGTGCGACATGGGCAGTGGCAGCAACGTTGGCAGCGGTAGCAGCGGCAGCAGCGTTGGCGACAGTAGCGGCGACGCTAAGGACGCGGGCCTCAGAAACCGGCTGTCCGGCGAGGCGGTGGATTTTTGAAAATCAGTATTTGCTATGAAAAAACAGAAGCCGGCAGGTATTTGTCCCATCTCGATCTAGCCCGCACCATGGAGCGAAGCCTCCGCAGGGCAAAAGCGCCGCTGGCTTTCTCCGAAGGATTCAACCCGCATGTCAGGATGGCTTTCGCTTCCGCCCTGGCCGTAGGCGTGACAGGACGCCGCGAATACGTCGATGTGGAGCTTGCCGGTCGGGTGCATATCCCCAGCTTCAGCCGGGCGCTGCAAGAAGCCTTTCCCTCCGCGCTGGCTTTCGTCGTTGCCGATGAAATCCAGGGAGGCGGCAAGGCATTGTCCGCCATAATCAATATCGCCGTATATCGGATCGGCTTCACGCTTCCGCCAAAGGAGTTGGAGAAGGTCAGGGCAGGCGTAGAAGCTGTGCTGTCGGCGGACGAATTATGGCGAAAGCCAAAACAGAAGCCCGGAAAAAAAACAATCCCCGCGAAGGAGGTCCGCGGACTGATTCGAAGGTTGGTACTCCTCTCTGAGGAGGAAGCTGGGCAAGAGACGATTGTGGAACGGATGGGAATGCTTCCGGATGAGAAAAAGATATTCCTGCTGGAAGCGGAACTGCTTATGAAAGCGGACGGTCAGTTGCGGCCTCAGGAATTATGGGAAATGATCGCCTCTGCCGGAGGCTTTGAGGCTGTTCAAACCCTTTCTGTCAGCCGGCAAGCCTTGTTGATCTTGCAAGATGGAAAGTGTTTCAGTCCTATGGAAGGAGTTCTGGTTTAGGTGAGAAGAGAATTGCTGATGCGGTCGGAGAACCAGGAAACTACCGTTGCGGTCGTCGAAGACGGCCAGCTTGTCGAGCTTTACCTGGAGAGAGAGTCCGACAGCCGGGCTGTCGGGAATATCTATAAAGGCTTCGTGAAAAACGTCCTTCCCGGCATGCAGGCGGCCTTTGTCGATATCGGACTGGAGAAGAACGCTTTCTTATATGTAGACGACGCCAGGCTGGATGCTCCGGAAGACCGTGATGAGATGAGCAAGACGCCCATCCAAAGTATTCTGAAGGAAGGGCAGGAGCTGATGGTGCAGATCACCAAGGAGCCTGTGGGAACTAAGGGCGCCAGGATCACGGCGCAAATCACCTTGCCGGGACGCTATCTGGTGCTGATGCCCATGTCGAATCACAGCGCGGTATCTAGGCGAATCCAAAATCCCGGCGAACGCCTGCGCCTCCAAAGCTTGGCAGACGAGCTGAAATCGGAAGCCATGGGTCTGATTGTCCGGACAATCGGCGCCGGCGCATCCCGGGAGGAGCTGATACAGGACCGCGAGCAACTGATGCAAATCTGGGCAGGGGTCAAAAACCGCTTCGAAAACGGCGAAGTGAAGGGCTTGATCTATAGGGACCTGGGTTTGTGCCAGCGTATCCTCAGGGACGTATTTTCTGTCGAAATCAATCGCCTGATGGTCAATTCCCGAATGCTGTTCAATGAAGTGCAGGAATATTTGGATATGGCCGAACCCCGGTTGAAACGCAAAGTCTTTGTCTGCAACATGGAAGAATACTTTGACAAATACGCGGTTCAGCAGGAGATGGCCACCGCGCTGAATCGAAAGGTGTGGATGAAAAACGGAAGCTACCTGATCTTTGACCGGACAGAAGCGCTGACGGTAATAGACGTGAATACGGGAAAATACGTGGGCAGTACAGATTTGACGGACACCATCCTGAAGACGAACATAGAAGCGGCCAGGGAGATCGCCAGACAACTCAGGATCCGGAATATCGGGGGAATCATCATTGTGGATTTCATCGACATGGAAGGGGAAAACCACAAGAAGAAAGTATTGGATGTGCTTATCGAGGAGCTAAACAAAGACAGTGTGAAGACCCATATCATGGGTTTTACCGCTTTGGGCCTTGTAGAGATCACCAGAAAAAATGTACGCCGGTCCCTGGACCATACATGGGAAACCCTTTGTCCTGTATGTGAAGGGAAGGGCCGTATATCGCCCCTGACCGAGCTCCCGCAAGACATGCGAAACCCGCTTGAGGAGCCTCAGAAAATCAATTGACAATTGCCTTTTTCGATGATATATTATCTAGACGTAGGCGTCGGGCCTGCCAAACCGTTCGCCCAAGGCTCCGGTCTATCCTTTCTTTACAGGAAGCCGGACAAATACCTCATCGCAGGTTGCCTTTGGGGCGGCGAGAACAGGACAGGAGGTGTGAGAATGTACGCCATTATAGAAACCGGAGGCAAACAGTTCCGCGTTCAACAAGGCGATGTGCTGCATGTTGAGAAACTGAAGGCTGAAGTCGGAGAAGTCGTGGAAGTGTCCAACGTGCTGGCTTTGGAGCAGGAAAGCGGGCTGATCGTCGGCAAACCTTATGTGACAGGCGCAAAGGTTCTACTGAAGATTGTCGAACAGGGTAGAGGCGAAAAAATACTGGTATTTAAATACAAACCGAAGAAAAAATACCGTAAACTTCGGGGCCATCGGCAGCCGTACTCAAAAGTAGTCATCGACGAGATACAAACCGGATGATCAGGATCAGAATTCGGGGAAGTCAGGAGAACATTAAGGGCTTCACCGTGAGGGGACATGCCGGTTACGCGCCGCGGGGGAGCGATGTGGTATGCGCAGGCGTATCCGCTGTCGCCACCGCAGCCCTCATGGGTTTGGTCAAGCGGCTGCCCGGTCATGTACGATACCGGATATCCCGCCGAGGACGGATGGATTGCCGGCTGGTCGGCAGAATTTCGGATGAGGCCGCCCGGGAAGCCCAAACGATTTTGGATGTTATGGCGCAGGGACTGCGGGAGATTCAACAAAGCCATAAGAAGTATATCGATTTTTCCTTTAGGAGGTGAACCCCATGATTTCAATGAATTTGCAGCTTTTTGCCCACAAGAAGGGCGTCGGCAGTTCCCGAAACGGGCGGGACTCCGCAGCCCAGCGACTGGGCGTAAAGAAATATGACGGAGAATTGGTGTCAGCCGGTTACATCCTTGTCCGGCAGAGGGGGACAAAGATCCATCCCGGCAACAATGTGGGCTTAGGCAAAGACGATACGCTTTTTGCGCTGATTGACGGTTATGTTAAGTTCGAACATCTGGACAGAAAGCGGAAGAGGGTCAGTATATACGCCGAGAAAGCGCAGGTATGAAGCGCGTTACCCGGCGGGGAGAAAGCGTCACGCCTCGGCTCAGCCGGGGCATTTTTCTGTGATACGTGAAACGGCCCGTCTCATTGGGCTGTCCTTGCCGGATGCCGCTGAATTGAGTATGTGGTGCAGTATGGCGCAAATAAGGTATACAGAATATGTTTTATGATTATGCGAGGATATATGTGAAGGCCGGCAAAGGCGGCGACGGAATGGTATCCTTTCGCAGGGAGAAATATGTTCCTGCGGGCGGTCCTTCTGGCGGCGACGGCGGCCGGGGCGGCAATGTTGTGTTTGTGGCGGACGAGGGACTCCGGACACTGGTGGATTTTCGCTATCAAAAGCATTTGTACGCACCCTACGGGGAATCCGGCAAAAGTAAAAATATGCACGGCGCAGCCGGCAGCGATCTGATCGTGAAGGCGCCCGTGGGTACGATTGTGAAAAAAGACGATGAAACGGTAGTCGGGGAACTGCTCTTTCATCGCCAGAGGCTGGTTGTGGCAAAAGGCGGCCGGGGCGGTAGAGGCAACGCCCGTTTTGTTTCTTCGGTCAACCGCGCCCCGCAGGTAGCGGATAACGGCGAACTTGGCGAAGAAAGCTGGCTGGTATTGGAACTGAAGCTGCTGGCGGATGTAGGGCTCATCGGTTTCCCGAATGTGGGCAAGTCGACGATCATTTCTGTGGTCTCCGCGGCAAAGCCGAAAATCGCCAATTATCCTTTCACCACCATCGACCCGAATTTGGGCGTCGTCCGGCTTGGGGAGGAAGAAAGCTTTGTCATGGCGGATATCCCCGGGCTGATCGAAGGCGCCGGGGAAGGCGCGGGCTTGGGGCATCGGTTTCTCCGCCATGTGGAGCGGACGAAAGTGTTGATTCACGTATTGGACGTCTCCGGCTATGAAAGCCGGGATCCCTTGGAAGACTTCGACGCGGTCAACAAAGAATTGGAGATCTACAATCCTAAATTGAGCCGCATGCCCCAGATCATCGCCGCCAATAAAATGGATCTGCCGCAAGCCGAAGAAAACCTGGCAAGACTGCGCGCCAGGCTGGAGGATCGTTATCCGATTATCGAGCTATCCGCCGCTTTGGGACAAGGCTGTCAGCGACTGGTGCAGGAAGCGGGAAAGCTGTTGGCAGAACAGACGACTATACCCGTCGTCCCGATGGATGAAATTAAAATAACCAGGCTGGAAGCGGATGAAGAACCCCCAATCTCGGCGAAGCGGGAGAACGAATATTGGATCCTGACCGGCAGTGAAGTCAAACGTCAGATCCAGCGGACCAATTTTGCGAATGAAGCGGCGGTCAATCGCCTGCTCAGGATATTGCGTTCTATGGATGCGGAGCGGGTCTTGCGGGAAGCGGGAGCAGCCGACGGCGATACGGTGGTCATTGGCCCCATGGAATTTGAGTTCAGCGACGCATAGTATCCTTGCGTCCAATGACAGGATCAGCAAAATGAAGAGGGGGCTAATGCCCCCTCTTCATTTTGAATTAAGCTGTAAGCTGTTTACCTATATCAGACATTCGGATTGTCAATATCGACAGCTGCGTTTAAGTCGGCGACCAATTGATCGGCGTCGATGCCATGAACTTCTGCGCCTTGATTCAAATCCTCAAAGCGGGCAGCCATACAACCGACGCAACCCATGCCGTACTTTTGGAAGACCGGCATTACTTCCGGAAAATCAAAAACGATATCCGTAATACTCATGTCTTTGGTAATCATTGCCATACCTCCTGTCTTCACGCATTCGAATGAATGTTTTTTTCTATTATATCAAAGTGTGGGCACAAAGCAATAGCTGTTTTTAACTCTTTCCATCATCGCGGGAAAATGATAAAATGAAAGACGGAATCAGAAGGAGGAGGATTTGATTGGCGAGAATATTTGGATTGTCTGGATACAGACCGGGAAAGGATTGGCCGGATAAAGTCACTAGTCCCCCTTACGACGTGATTAAGCCCCATAGCCCCCTGGAAGCCCTGCTGCAAAAGAATCCATATTCGCTATACCATGTCACTTTGGGGGAAACACCGGCAGCCGCTTTGGATCAGCTGTTGCAAAATGGCGTCCTGATCGAAGACGCTGAGTCCAGCTTCTATGTCTATGAACAGCGTTACGGCGATCAGCGTCGCAGGGGACTTTTGGCGGCGCCGGAAGTGTTACCCTATGAGGCAAAGACAATCATTCGTCATGAAAAGACCTTTGAAGAGAAAGTCAGGGGCAGGATTCGGCTCATGGAAGAGACAGGCTATGTTACAGAACCAATCTGGCTGCTGACAAAAGCGCCTTTGGATCATTTGTTGGATGAGATTTGCGCAAATGTCGTTCCGTTATACAGCTTTACCTCCGACTTTCAGGAAGAGTCGGAGCTTTCCGGCATTCATAACAGGATTTTTAAAGTAAATGAAAACAGCCCGTTTGGACAGGAATTAGTGGAAATCGTCGCAACAGAGCCACTTTACATTGCGGATGGCCACCACCGATATCACAGCGCCCTCCTGATGGGGCTGGATCGTTGCATTGCGTATATCTGCTCTGACGGACAAGCCCGAATCCAAGCCTACAACAGGGTTATCCGATCCACGATTCCCTTTGAGCAAGTCAAGGAGAAAGTATCGGCGACGCCGCTATCGGCTTTTTCGACGCCTGAACGGCATGCCTTTGCGATTTATACCAAGGATGGATGCTGGCAGTATCGGATTGGGCAGGTAAACGAGGAGGATGTCGTCCGGCGCCTGGATTGCCATATATTGGAGGATACGCTGTATCCGCTTTTAGGCTTGCGCCATGAGCAGATCATGGACAGCCAGTGGTTTGATTATTATCCCGAACAGGATTTGTCCCGAATGCAGGAGGTAGTGGATGCGGGCGCTTACGACCTGGCTGTCGCCCTGCACCCGGTGAGTCCGGAGGAACTGATGGGAGTAGCGGACGCCGGCTTGGCTGACCCCCGTATCGTGATGCCGGAAAAATCCACTTTTTTTGCGCCAAAAGTTTTATCCGGGCTGATCCTTATCCCGGTCAGCAGACGCTGATTTTTGAACTGCATACTACATTATGGAGGTAAGCAATTGCTTAAGGGAAGAAAGGTAATCCTGCGCGCGCTGGAGGTAGGCGACGCGGAGATTTTACAAAAATGGTATATGGATAAGGATTTTCGCCAGGCTTATGACGCTTACGACAGTATCGCGCTGGAATCCATTCTGGATGAAATCGCCCAGTCCGGGAAAGGTATCTATGACCCTCGTTTGACGAAAATTGTCTTTTTAGTATTGCGGGAGCGAGACCGGAAGCCCATCGGCGTTTGCTGCTTGCGCAACATCGACAGGCTCAACGGGAATGCCGAGCTTTTGTTGGGGATCGGGGAGAAAGATATGCGGCTGGCAGGTTTCGGCCTGGATTTACTCATTGTGCTTTTAGATCTTGCGTATTATGATTTGGGCCTGCAAAAGACCTATATGCGAATTATGGAAACGCAGCCATACGGCTTACAGAATGCCTTGAAGTTTGGATACAAGCCCGAAGGCCATCTGCGGAATCAGGCTTTTATAGATGGCAAATATGTGAATATCTTCTTTTTGGGCATGCTTAAATCAGATTATGAGAAACTTTCCATAGTGCCAAAATGGAAAAAAAGGAAGCAAAGGTGATTCAAGTGAAAAAGAACCAAAGGATGACCAAGCAGAAAGCGACGATCCGGGAAATCCTTCGCTCTGTGGAGAATCATCCCACGGCGGAGTGGATTTATCAGGAAGCAAGAAAACGAATCCCCGGGATATCTTTGGGTACGGTTTACCGCAACCTGAATCAATTGAGGGATAACGGTGAAATCCTTGAACTGAATTACGGCAGTACGCAAAGCCGTTTCGACGGCAGAAATGACAATCATTATCATTTTTGCTGCACTTACTGCGGCAACGTCTATGACCTTCCCATGCCGACGATTAAGTCGGTAGAGACGAAAGCCAAGGCCGCGAGCGGCTTTCTGATAACCGGGCACCGCCTCGAATATTATGGCCTGTGTAAAGAGTGCCAGGCGATTGACGAGGTGAGTTAGGCTTACTCGTTTACCCATAGAGCGGTCAGATGCGCTTGCGCTCGATCGGCTGCAAGCTGAGTTCTTATCCTTTGACTGAAGTCACGAGTATAGAACGAGTTGGGTCTATGATAGAACGAGTCGGGGCTGTGATGCGTGCGGGGAGATAGGGATGATGGAGGTTTATGCGCTGGTTGGGCCGTCCGGGACAGGCAAGAGCCACCAGGCGATGTCCGTAGCATTTGAAAACGGAATAGACACTTTGATTGACGACGGTTTGCTGATACGCGACGGGCAGCGACTTGCCGGATCATCCGCCAAAGGCGAGAAAACGACGATAGGCGCCGTCAAACGGGCTGTGTTTGTTCACGAAGAACACCGGGCGGAAGTGAAAAAGGCTATAATGGAAGCCGAAACTGAGAAATTGATGATTCTGGGTACCTCGATCAAGATGACGGACAGGATTTCCGACGCCTTGGCTATACCGAGGCCCTGCCGGTATTTCTTTATTGATGAAGTATCCACACCCGGAGAGATTGCTACGGCGATGGAACTGCGGGAAACCTATGGAATGCATGTTATCCCTGTTCCTGTGGTTGAAGTGAAAGAAGCCCTTCAAGGCTACCTGATGCGACCGATTCGCTATCTGATGCAGATCAAGTCCGGAAACAAACAAGGCGAAAAAACGATCATTCAACCAAAATTCAGCACCATTGGGAAACTGGTCATCACCAATCAAGCGCTGAATCAAATGGTAACGTTTCTGTCGTCGGGTATAAGGGGCGTCGCCCAGGTCACGAAAGTACATGTGCATGTAAAAAAGGGGAACGCAACGGTCGGCATGGAGCTGAGTGTCCGTATCACAGAATCGATACCCCGGATAACGGAAGATATTGGCAGGCTTTTGCAGGACAGGATTTTGGTGTTATGCGGCATTAATGTGGAACAGGTGCATGTGACGGTCAGAAATGTTGTTCCTTAAACGATTCTTCGTTCAGCACAGGATTCGGGCTCGTGCAGAGCCCCATATAGCATTCATCTGAGGACATACGCGCCCTAAGATACTTCGGATAGCGGATTGAGGGCCGTAGGACCGGCGCCGCTTAGGCTACAGGCGAAGCATATCTTGGAGAGGATAGGTAGATATATGCAGTTACAGGCGGCGGAATTCGGGCAGTTTTTGCATGAAAAAGGACAGATATCCGTACCCTGCTGGTTGCTGCAAAAGCACCAGGCTTTGGACATCCCCCCGGAGGAACTGGGATATTTACTCCTTGCTCTGTATCAGCAACAACGAAGCCGGGAAGAAGACGGCGCAGCGTTCGGAGAGGAGGCTTATCCGGCGAAACGGAATCCAGGCGACAATCCATGGATGGGCTGGGCCCTTGAGAAAGGCTGGGCAACATGGAAAGGCGAAGGGGATAAGCGGAAGGCAGTTTTTGACCCTCTTTGGCACAAGCTATATCAACTGTGGGCGGATGAACAGGCGACTGCCAGTCGTGAGGCAAACAACAGCGGCTTGGCGGCGGAGGGCTTTGACTACAGCGCGATCATGAAAGAACTGGATCGGCTCCGCGGAAGCCTGACCGTCACCGTCAGAGAAAAACAATTGATCCAGGAGTTTAATATCAAGTATGGATGGTCGACAGAGTTTATACTCAATTTTTTTCGCCTGTGCTTCCAGAGAGATTTGATTCAGATGAAAAATTACAAACCCCTAGCCGCGCAAATTCATCGCAGCGGAATTTATACTTTGGAAGGCCTTACCGCCTTTATGAGCGAGGTGGATTGGATCGGCAAGCAAGCGGCGGAGATCAAACGGGATTATCTCGGTCTATATGGTATGGTTACGCTGATGGAACGGGATTATTACGTGAAATGGCATATCACCTGGCGCTTTGGTCATGCACTGATCGTCCGGGCAGCCAGGGAGTCTGCGGGCGCCGCCAACGCTACATTTAAATATATTGATTCGATCATTGAACGCTGGCATGAACTGGGCGTCGATTCGCTGGAAGCCAGTGAGGAAGCGATACAAAACTGGCATGAGGAAAAGAAGAAGCAAGCTAAAAATAGAAATAGCAACAGCAACAGGGCTTCCGGGAGAAATAGTCAGAGAACGGCGGATAAAAACCGGACAGAAAGCCCCTGGGAGGGCTTTGCGTTAACGGATAGGGAGGAGTAGCTTATGTTTGCGGACAGGGATACGGACAGGCTGCGCAAACAGGCGGAAAGGGATAGGCGGATTCAAGCCATCTATCAGCAGAGCCCTCAATTGAAACAATTTGACGACGCGCTGTCCGCCGCCGGCAGGGAAGCCATCCTGCGGGTATGGGAAGGGGGCAACGTCGACGCGGCGAAGGAGAGAATCAGCGCGCTGCAAACCGAAAGAGAACGGCTGCTTTCCACATTGGGCGTCGACGAAAACGCTTATGAGGTTGCTTGGGATTGCCCGCAATGCCAGGATCGCGGTTACCTTTATCCGGGGGTGCCATGCGAATGCCAGAGGCGTGACGACGGCCTTCGACGGCGGGCGGAAAGCGGCCTTACCGCGCTGCAGAAAAATCAATGCTTTGAAAATTTCTCCTTACAGTGGTATGACCAGCCCAGGGAGGTTGAGAAACTGGTAGAGAAGATGGAAAGCTTTGCCGGAGATCTGATCGAGGGGAAGGCCTGTGGCAACCTGTTTTTATACGGATCCGTCGGAAACGGCAAGACCCACCTCTGTAGCGCTGTGGCGAACCGGGTCCTGGAGAAGGGAAAGACGCTGCTGTACATCCGGACGGAGGAACTCCTGGAAGCCTTGCGGGAGGATATTTATGGAAGCAGGGAATATAGCGGAAAGTGGGAGTATCTAAACTACGAGGATAAAGGGGATAAGGCGCCGCGTCAGGAAAGCTTGCCTTATGGCAGGAGCCATCTGCAGAACCAACTGATCCGGACAGATCTGCTGATCCTGGAGGATCTGGGTACGGAACGCCTGACGGATTTTGCCGAGGAGCAGCTGACCAATCTCATCGACCAGCGGATCAACTGGCAGAAACCCTGGATCATTACCAGCCATTTGGTCGGGGACGCCTTTACAAACCGGTATGACCCAAGGCTTGTAGATCGTGTTCTGGGGGAAAGCAAGCGCCTTTACCTGAACGAAAAAAGCATTCGCTTCAAACGGGCGCAAATGCGGGAGCGGGACCAAAGATAGAGTCTGTGCTGCACTTATGGATATGCCAAACCACCAATTGAGCGGAAGATGGCCGCTCTTTTTTTGTTGCGAGGAGTATGAACTGTCACAAATGATGAACATTTATTTAAAAAATTTTGAATCTTTTGTGGTATAGAGTGGGATAATGTGGTATACTATGGACTATAATTACTGAAAACCAGTCCAAAAGGAGGTGACGCACATGGCTTTCGGCGGTGAATTTCTACACAGCTTCGACGAGAAAGGCAGACTGAGTATCCCGGCAAAGTATCGCGAAGAGCTGGGTTCACAATATAAGCTCTGGAAAGGGCTGGAGGCCTGTGTGTGCGCCTATCCGATGCAGGTATGGACAAAGCTGGAAGATAAACTGAATGAGCGAAGCGATTTTACGCTCGAAAACCGTATGTTTAAGCGACGCTTTTTTTCAAGCTCAAGCGGAGGGGAAATCGATAAGCAGGGCAGAACGCTGATCAACCAGGAATTCCGTAACTATGGCAAGCTGATAAAGGAAGTTTACATCATCGGCGCCGGCGACCATCTTGAGATCTGGGACAAAGATACCTGGGAAAGATATCGGGACAGTCTGGATCAGGAATTCGAAACGCTGGCGGAGAGGTTTTTCCAATGACTTCCTTTCAGCATCAGCCGGTGTTACTGAGGGAAAGCATAGATGTTCTGGACTTAAGGCCGGGGATGACCGTTGTCGATTGCACTGCGGGCGGCGGAGGCCATAGTCGGCTGATTCTGGAAAAGATCCTGCCGGAAGGCATGCTGGTAGCCGTCGACCAGGACCCGCAAGCGCTGGAGGCAACGGAGGAAAGGTTAAGCGAAGTCTGCGCCAATCAGGGCAGAAAGCCTTATGTGACCGTCCACAGCAACTTTTCCCGAATCAAAGGGATACTGGCGGAACTGGGCATAAACGGCGTCGACCGGGCTTTCATGGATCTTGGCCCCTCCTCCTATCAGCTTGACGAAGGGACGCGAGGGTTCAGCTATCAACATAAAGGCGATCTGGATATGCGGATGGATCCCACGAGTGACGCCCTGACAGCTTACGAGATCGTGATGCAGTACTCTGCACAGGAGTTGGAGCAGATTATCCGGCGCTTCGGGGAAGAACGCTGGTGCAAACGGATAGCACAACGTATTGTTGAGGAAAGGGAAAAAGAGGCGATTCAGACAACGGACCAACTGGTCAGGGTGATTAAAAAAGCGATTCCCGCCGGAGCCAGAGAAGAGGGACCGCATCCGGCGAAACGTACATTTCAAGCCATACGCATATACATTAATAAAGAGCTGGATGTGCTGGGACCGGCCATTACCGATACGGTGGATACCCTGCACGCGGAAGGCAGGCTTGCCGTAATCAGTTTTCACTCCCTGGAAGATAGAATCGTTAAGGACACATTTAAAAAGCTGACTGCCGAATGCGTTTGCCCCAAAGATTTTCCCGTCTGTGTGTGCGGCAAAGTGCGACAAGGCAGGATACTGACAACGAAACCGGTTTTGCCGGGTGCTGCGGAAATCAAAAAAAACCCGAGAAGCCGCAGCGCGAAATTGAGAGCTTTTCAGAAAATCTGAACTATCCTATTCTTTACCAATAATGATAATATAAGGAAAAGGTCGGGCGTATCAATATGGCTATACCGCTTCGGAAGACAAGCCGTGCTTATGAAACGGCGATTCCCCGTCAACCGGAAAGAAGACAGACAGGACAGAACAGAGGGGCCAACCCGGCGTCGAGGCGGCTAGTCAGCCGGCTGATCCGCTCGAACGCCGCTTACAGACGAACGATCATTCTGTTGATTTCCAGTATGATTCTTGTTTTCGTCGCATTGGCTTTCGTCAATACGTCTTTGTCGGCAAATATCAGCCGTGTAAATTACCAGGTCAATACCATGCTCAGTGAAAATGAGCATCTTTTGCTTGAAAACGACAAAATAAGGGGGCAGATCGCCGAACTTCGCTCTCTTGAACGGATTGCGGAGTTAGCTTCCCGGGATTTGGGCATGATCAAGAATGATCAGGTCGAGTATATGGTCGTATCCGGAACGGTTGTCGCAGGGGGTAAACTGAAAGACGAAGCATGGAAGCCGGATGAAGAGCAAAGAAGCGCCAATCCGCCGAACACATGGATGGATAAGATCCTGATATGGTGGAACAGATAATATAGGAAACCCGTATGGGTCTGTAATAAAGGCAGGGAAAACTATGCGGCAAAGGCCGATAACGGCACAAGTGAAGAGAAGAATTCAATTCATCCTGATGGTAGCCGCCACCGCTTATGCGGTGCTTTTCGGGAGGCTGGCGTGGATTCAGCTTTATAAGGGCGCGGAATTGGAAAGTAAGGCTTTTGAAAACCGGTTCAGTCAAATCACGGTCGAAGCGCAGCGAGGCGCTATTTATGATGCGAAGGGGCGTCCGCTGGCGATAAGTATCATGACGGATACGGTGACGGCCAACCCCAAAGAAGTGATCAAATCCGGCCGGGCAGACGAGATCGTGGCACAGCTGGCCGAAATACTGGAACTGGATAGAGAGGAACTGGCAAAAAAAGTAAACGACAATGCGGAACGGTGGTTTATCTACGTCAAGCGCAAGATCACGGAAGAACAAGCGCAGGCGGTCAGGGCTTGCAAGCTGCCGGGGGTTAGCTTTCTGGAAGAACCGATGCGGATGTACCCTAAAGGGGAACTGTTGGCCAACTTCCTCGGCTTTGTCGGCACGGACAATATCGGGCTCAGCGGCCTGGAGATATCCTATGATGACGTGCTTTCCGGAACCGCAGGCAAACGGATGATGGAACAGGATCACCGGGGACTGAGTATTCCGGCTTCAGTACAGAAATTTATCCCTTCGCAGGACGGCGCCAGCATCGTGCTGACGATCGATGAAACGATCCAATACATTCTGGAACGGGAGATTGCGGAAGCGGTAGAGAGGTATCATCCGGACAAAATGGGCATCCTTATGATGGAACCACAAACCGGACGCGTATTGGGAATGGCGCAATATCCTACGTTCGATCCGAACAGTTTCAGCGAATTCAGTCAGAAGGAATGGAGAAATTTCCTGATTTCCGACGTATACGAGCCGGGCTCCACATTTAAAACGGTTGTCATGGCAGGCGCGATCGAGGAGGGAGCCGTTTCGCTGGACGATCAATTCTATTGTAGCGGCGCGGTTAAGCTGACGGCGGGAACGATACGCTGCTGGCGCGGTCTGCCGCATGGGCATCAAAGCTTTATCGAGGGCGTACAAAACTCATGCAACCCCATGTTTGTCAATGTGGGCCTGAATTTAGGAAAAGAAGCCTTTTACAAGTATCTGTACGGTTTTGGCTTTGGTAAGAAGACCGGTATTGAGCTGGCGGGGGAAGCGACAGGCATTTTGGTGCCCCAGAAAGACTGCAGGGAGCTGGACATTGGCAGCATGAGTATCGGACAGTCCAACGCAGTGACGCCGATCCAGTTGCTTAGCGCGTTTTGTGCTATTACCAACGGCGGCACGTTGATGAAACCACAGATCGTAAAGGAGATTTTGGACGCGGATGGCAGAGTCATCCGCACAATCGAGCCGGAAGCGATCCGTCAAGTCATCTCGCCGGCGACGTCCGCGCAAGTGCTGGAGGCGTTGGAAACCGTAGTCAGCGCCGGAACGGGTAAGACCGCGTTCATCGACGGATATCGGGTCGGCGGAAAGACAGGAACGGCACAGAAGGTCATACCCGGCGTCGGCTATTCGCAAACGGAATCCGTCGTTTCGTTTTTGGGCGTGGCGCCGGTAAACGATCCGCAGATTGTATGCTTGGTACTGATGGACAATCCAAAGGGGTATTCGCTGACAGGCGGCGCTACCTGCGGTCCGATCTTTCAGGCTGCGGCAAAAGATATCTTGACGTATCTTCAAGTACCGACGCAGATGGAGCCAGAGCGTCTATATACGCCGTCTCTGGAAAGAATTACGTTGCGGGACTATACCGGCATCTCTGTAGCCGAAGCCGAAGCGCTGGCGGTTAGCCAGGGGATTACGACCACCGTTGTTGGTTCGGGTACGCAGGTTTACGGGCAAATACCTTCAGAGAATTCCGTTATGCTCAAAGGCGGCAATCTGGCGCTTTACACGGAACTGCCAAAGAGCTTAAATCAGGGGCCAAGGCAAATTCCCGTGCCCGATCTTACCGGAAAAACAGCCGAAGAAGCGGCGGCTATCGCGGAGGAATATGCTCTTCACTTCGAAATGAGCGGCGCTGGTGAAGTGATCTATCAGCAGCCTTCTCCGGGTATGATGGTGGAGGAAGGAAGCAGAGTCGTCACTTGGTTGGAAGAAGCCCAAAACAGTATACCCGAGGACGTGGCGGGACCTTAGCGGAGGTATGCGGCATCCCGTGACAGAGTATGCAGCCGGAGGTGGAGAGAGTTTGAAACTGAAAGAGCTGATAGCGGGCGAAAACATCTATCGCTGGCAGAAGAATGTAGAATGGGATAAGGAAATCAGTTCGGTTGTGGCGGACTCCAGGAAAGTTGAAACGGGAGACGTGTTTGTCGCTTTGAACGGAGAGTACCACGACGGGCATCACTATACGGCGCAAGCGCTGCAGAGGGGCGCTTGTGTGCTGATCCTTGAAAATGAAGCGTATTGCCGGGAGGAAGAGCCGTGGATCCTGGTAAAGAATACCCATGAACTCTTCGGCGTCATGGAACAAAACCTGGCGGGAAGGCCGTCATTACGGATGAATGTAATCGGCGTCACCGGTACAAACGGCAAAACAACGGTTACTTACATGCTGGCGAGCATCCTGGAAGAAGCCGGCAAGAAAATCGGCTTGCTGGGAACGATTAGCAACCGGATCGGCGGGCGCGTTCTGGAGACGGACCTGACGACCCAGGGCAGCGCCGAACTGGCGGAACTGTTGCGGCAAATGGCGGAGGAACAGACGGACTATGTCGTCATGGATGTCAGTTCCCACGCGCTGGCCTTGTCCAGGACAGCCGGAATCGAGTTTGATATGGCGGTTTTTACGAATCTCACGCAGGATCATCTGGACTTTCATCAGGATATGAGCGAATATTTGAACGCGAAGGCAAAGCTTTTCTCCGGACTGAAGCCCCAGGGAGAGAAAAAACGCAAGAAAGCGGCGATTATCAATCTGGACGATCAAGCCGGCTCGACCCTGGCCGATTATTGCCGTGTGCCGGTCATAACTTACGGCTTGGGCAGCCTTTGTCATCTGCGGGCGGAAGACGTCGCGTTGTCGCCTGCGGGTATCCGCTATCGCCTGGTATACGGGACGGAAACCTATGAAATCAAGCTTCGCCTTCATGGCCGCTTTAATGTGCATAATTCCATGGCGGCGATTGCCGCTGCGCTTGTGGAAGGCGTAAGCATGCCTGTGATCAGCCGGGCCTTGTATCATATGCCGCCGGTTCCCGGCCGATTTCAACAAGTCGCCGATCCCGGCGAAAGGCTTCCTTTCCAAATGTTTGTTGATTACTCTCATACTCCTGACAGTCTGGAAAACTGCATTTCCACCGCTAGGGAAATCTGCCGGGGGAGGGTCATCAGCGTATTCGGCGCGGGAGGGCATCGGGATATGGCAAAACGTCCGCTGATGGGGGAGATCGCGGCCAGGCTTTCAGACGTCGCGATTGTAACTTCTGATAATCCCAGAGACGAAGAACCGATGGCGATCATTCGCGATATTCTGAAAGGGATGGAAGGGCAGACAGCCAAAGCCCGTGTGATGACGGAGCCTGAACGCGGGAAAGCCATTGCTTTGGCGGCTTCTCTGGCGCAGCCTGGGGATATCGTCGTGATTTGCGGTAAAGGCCATGAAGATTATCAGATCATCGGAGATACAAAGTATCCCTTTGACGACTATAAAGAAGCGCAAAAGAGCATGGACGCCATAGCGAACCGGGGAGGGCAGGATATATGCCGGACTATGGAATAGCCGGTCTGATTGCGCTGACGCTGGCCGTTCTCGCGCTGCCCTTTCTGATTCCGGCTTTGCGGAAGCTTAAGTTTGGGCAATATGTAAGGGAGGACGGACCGCGGAGTCATCTGGGCAAAGCAGGTACGCCCACCATGGGAGGCTGTGTATTTCTGCTGACGATACCTGTGGCGATGCTGTTGTCCGGACCGGTCACCGGGGAGGGTTGGGCAGCCCTGTATTTGATTATCGCAATGGGGATCCTGGGGTTCGCCGACGATTATCTGATTATCAGAAGACACAATGCGAAAGGGCTGAGCGCCAGGCAGAAAATGATCGGGCAAATCATCGCAGCCTGCTTATTCGCAGCGGTTCTCTGGCGGATGCGAGGGGGGAGGATCTGGCTGCCAATGGTCAACCAATACGCAGATCTGGGACTCTTGTATATCCCTGCAGCCGTTTTTGTTATCACGGCTACGGTGAACGGAGTGAACTTTACCGATGGCGTAGACGGCTTGTGCTCTGGCGTGACCTTTATCGTTGCGCTAGCCTTTATCCTGCTTTGCCGGGCTTGGACCCTGCCGCTGGGTTTGCGGCTTGCCGCCACTCTGGCAGGCAGTTGCCTGGGCTTTCTGTGCTTTAATCTCTTTCCTGCGCGGATATTTATGGGCGACACCGGGTCGCTTGCCTTAGGCGGCGCGGTGGCGGCGCTGGCTCTTCTGACGGATACTACGCTTCTCTTGCCCTTATTGGGTGTGATCTATATGGTGGAGGTGGTATCGGTGATTGTGCAGACAAGGTATTTTAAATTCAGCGGCGGGAAACGCGTGTTTCGAATGGCGCCGATCCATCACCATTTCGAACTCTCCGGCTGGAGTGAAATCAGAGTGGATCTTGTCTTTTGGCTTGTGACGGCGCTAGCCGCCATGCTGTATCTCTGGATTTTGCTTTAATCATTCGATTTAATAAGGAGAAGGTATGTGGCGCGGTAAAAGAGTCTATCTGATCGGTGCGGGAAAAAGCGGCCTGGCTGCTTCGAATTGGTTGCTGAGCCAGGGGGCGGAGCTATGTCTGAATGATCGGAAGCCCTTTGAAGCCTTTGCTGAGGATAGCCAAAAGGAATTGACGGCATTGGAAAGCCGCGGGCTTACCCTGGAGCTGGGCGCAGAGCCAAATGTCGAGGGATGGGGCGCCGCGTATGTGATTGCCAGCCCCGGCGTACCGCTAACGCTTCCGGCGCTGCGGCAAGCGGCGGAACAGGGCATCCCCGTGACCAATGAAATCGAACTGGGCTGGCAGATACGCCGCCCGCAGGTGATAGGCGTTACCGGCAGCAATGGCAAAACCACGGTAACCAGCCTTATCGGGCAAATCATGGACGACGCAGGCCTCGCTTTCTTTATGGGGGGCAATATCGGTACCCCCTTTATCCAGGCCGCCCCGGCAATGAAAGAGACGGACTGGGCCCTGCTGGAACTCTCCAGCTTCCAGTTAGCCGGCATCCTGTCCACGGCGCCGAAGATTGCGATGATTCTTAATCTTTCGCCGGATCATCTGGACTGGCACCAAAGCTTCGATCATTACGTCGAATCCAAGTGGAGGATCGCGGCGTTTCAAGGACCGGAAGATCGGCTGATCCTGAATTATGACGACCTCCTGCTCAGGGAGGAAGGAAACCGGCGCCTGCGCGAAGGGAAAGCCTATTTGCCCGGGGGAATGCGCGTGCAGGGTCCGGCGCTATGGTGGTTTAGCCGAAAAGAAGAGCCTGAGGGCGGCGTATATATAGATCGGGAAGGCTGGGTCGCCTATCCTTCGCGATCCGCTGAGGGCGGCGGGATGATCCGGATTAGGCCGGTCCGTGAATTTGCCCTGCCGGGAAAGCATAATCTGGAAAATCTATTGGCTGCTTTATCCGCGGGCCTGGCGCTGGGCATTGCGCCCGGGACGCTGCGGCGAAGCGCCGCCTCCTTTCGGGCGATCGAACACCGCATCGAGGAACTGGGAGAATATGAAGGCGTTCTCTATGTAAACGACTCCAAAGCCACGAATCCGGACTCGGCGATCAAAGCGATGGACGCCTATGACCGGCCGATCCTGCTCATTGCGGGCGGGGACGGGAAGGGTGTGCCGTTCGACGGGGTAGCGGAAACATTTGTTAAAAAAGGCCGGTTTGCGGCTTTGCTGGGCAAGGACAGGAACAGGATAAAGGAAGCCTTGCAGACATGCGGCTTTTCGCATTTTCAGATGGTCGGCAGCATAGAGGAGGCGGTGGAAGCCTGTCACGCGCAAGCCAAACCGGGGGACCTGGTCCTCTTATCACCCGCCTGCTCCAGCCTGGACATGTTCGGCAGCTATGAGGAGCGGGGGAGGGCTTTCAAGGAAGCCGTCAGGTCGCTCACGCCTTCCGCGTATCGGGATGGAGAAGGGGGGCACAATGGCGAAAAAGAATAATATCGTCTATATGAAATCTACTGTGTCTCCGGCCAGAAAACGAGGGGAAACGGCGGCCTCTTTGCAGACGATCGCCTTGACAAAAGGCGCGCCGGATATTTGGTTGTTATTCATCACGGTATTTCTGGTCGGCTTCGGCGTAATCCTCGTATTCAGCGCCAGCTACTATGAGACGATTTCCAGCGATCCCTATGAATTCTTTAAACGCCAGGGCGCTTTCGCCGGCATCGGCCTTGTGATCATGCTTTGCGCAATGAACTTGGACTATCGGATTTATCGTCTCTTTTCAAAGGTTGCCATTTGGTCTACCATTGTATTGCTCGCGCTGGTTTTCGTCTTCGATCCGTCGAAGGAGGTCTACCGTTGGATCCCTCTTGGCCCCTTTAACCTGCAGCCTTCGGAAATCGCGAAATTTACCCTTTCGCTTTATTTTGCGGACGCCTTAAGTGAAAGAAAGGCAGATCCGAACGATCTGACCGGTACGCTTGGCCGTGTGATCGCCATGATGGGAATCGTCTTGTTCCTGGTATATAATGAACCGGACTTGGGCGCAACCGTAACGCTGGCTTGCATCGGGATAGGCATTCTATTCGCTGCGGGATTGCATATCCTGTATGGGATAGGCGCACTGTTAGCCTGCGGCGCAGGCGTCGCGATGATCATCCTGTCCAACGAATACCAGATGCTCCGCATTCAAGGATTTCTCGACCCCTGGGCGGATCCGGTAAGAACCGGTTATCAAGTAATCAATTCTTTTTATGCCTTGGGTTCCGGCGGCCTCATCGGTGTTGGATTTGGCGGAAGCCGGCAGAAACTGGGTTTCCTGCCTGCGCAGAACACCGACTTCATCTTCTCCGTCGCAGGGGAAGAACTGGGCTTCATTGGCGCCGGATGTATTGTCATCTTATTTTGTGTATTGGCCTGGCGGGGCTATCGGATTGCGATCCGCTGTCCGGTTCTTTTCGGCAGTCTGTTGGCGGTGGGCATTACCACAAGCCTGGTATTGCAGGCGGCGATCAATATCGGCGTGGTAACCGGAACGATACCGGTAACCGGCATTACGCTGCCCTTTATCAGCTACGGCGGTTCTTCTTTACTGATGTCCATGGGATCGGTAGGCGTGTTGCTGAATATATCCCGCTTCCGGCGTCGGGACGAATGAACCTATCGAGCCTATGATAAGCCGATGGTTTGCGACGAACTTCTGGTCAGGGAGTGTGAGCTTTGGTGAGTGTAAAACTGGTCGTCACCGGCGGCGGGACCGGCGGACACATCTATCCGGCACTGGCTATAGCCGACGGTCTCCGGCAGCGCTGGCCGGAGACAGAGATTCGTTACATCGGCGCCAAGGGCGGTATGGAGAGCAGGATTGTTCCGGATTCCGGCTATCCTTTCTGGGGCATCTCCGCTGAAGGCTGGCAGGGCAGAAAAATCAAAACCCTGGCGCATGCGCTGAAGATCGACAGCGAAGGCAGAAAGGAAGCGCGGGCATTGCTGGACGCGTTCAAACCGGACGCCATGATCGGCACAGGCGGCTTCGTCTGCCTTCCGGTGGGATTGGCGGCGGCGCAAAAGCACATCCCGATCTATCTGCACGACTCCAACGCCCTGCCCGGGCTGACCAACCGCCTGATTTCTGTTTGGGCTAAATGGATCATGACCAGTTTCGATGATGCGGAGAAGCATTTTCCCTCTTTCTGCAGGAAAAAAGTCAGGGTAACAGGACTGCCGGTAAGAGCGTCCATCGCCATTGCGGATAAAGAGGAAGCACAGGCTTTCTTTCAACTGGCGCCGGGCAAAAAAACCATTCTTGTCATGGGCGGGTCTCAGGGTGCGGCGCGAATTAACCGGGCGATGCTGCATGTGATGAGAAAGCTGTACCAAAGACCGGACGTACAAATCCTGTTCGCTACCGGACAACGGGATTATCCGCAAATAGCGGAATCGTTGAAAGCAGCGGGTGTGGAATGGGAAATCGACGCCGGGGAGAACAGCAATATCCGGATGTTGCCCTATATCGACAGGATGGATCTTGCTTATGCCGTCTCGCATCTCTTTGTAGGAAGGGCCGGCGCCTCTACGCTGAGCGAGATTACGCTCTGCGGCTTGCCGGCAATACTGATCCCTCTTCCCCACGCGGCGGAAAACCATCAAGCCCACAACGCAGCCAGCCTTTCGGATAAAGGCGGGGCGATGGTGGTGGAGGACCAGAAGCTGACCGGTCCCGTACTGCTTGCGGCGCTGGAGGATATCCTTGCGGATGAGGGGAAACGCAGGGAGATGGCGAAGTGCAGCTATAGCGCCTCATTCGGGCGCGCGCTGGACGACATACTGGATATACTGGCGGAAGTTATGCCGGAATGAGCCGTATCGTGATAAGGATTAGGAAGGAACGGGCAACGTGGCGAAAACAGAGAGTAAGTGGCATTTTATCGGAATAGGCGGAATTGGGATGAGCGGCATCGCGAAAGCCTGGCTGGAATTGGGGAATCCGGTGAGCGGTTCGGATCTCGTGTCATCCCCTTTGACCGACAGGTTATCCGAACTGGGCGCGTTGATCCATATCGGAAAGCATGATCCGGCCTATGTCACAGACGATCTGGAGGCTGTCGTGGTTTCCAGCGCCATACGGAAGGATAACCCGGAGTTGGCGGCCGCCGAAGCGAAAGGCATCCCGGTGATACACAGGGGCAGCTGCCTGGCGAAACTCATGGCGCATAAAAAAGGAATTGCCGTAGCGGGCGCGCACGGAAAGACGACCACAAGCGCGATGATTGCGCTGCTGCTGGAAAGAGGCGGGAGAATGCCGGCTTTCTTTATCGGCGCCTATATCGGGAATCTGCAGACAAACGGAAAATGGGGCGCCGGCGAATATCTGGTAGCCGAGGCGGATGAGTCGGACGGTTCCTTTTTGGAACTGGCGCCTGAAATAGCCCTGGTAACCAATGTGGAAGACGATCACTTGGATTACTATGGGAGCAGGGACAAAATTGACGAAGCCTTTGTTCGCTTTATCAACAAGGTTCCGGAGACGGGCAAAGCGATCCTTTGTTTGGATGATCCCGGCATTAGCCGTCTCAGAACCGCCATCTGTCATGACCGGATCATCACGTATGGTATAGCGCCTGAGGCGGATCTGCGGGCAAGGGGGATCCAATTTAGCGGGGGCAAAGCGTGTGCGGAGATACTCTGGCGTGGAGAACCGGTAGGCAGGCTGAACTTGCAGGTTCTTGGCGGACATAATTTGCAGAATGCCTTGGGCGCTATGGCGGCAGCCGCGGAATGCGGCCTGTCCTTCAGTGAAATGATTCGGGTGCTGGAGGAGTATAGCGGCGCGCAACGACGTTTGGAGTTCATAGGAGAAGCGGAGGAAGTGAAGATATATGATGATTACGGCCATCATCCCACCGAGATCCGCACGACGCTGGAAGCGATAGGGCAAATTGGCGCCCGGCGCATCATCGTGCTGTTTCAGCCTCATCGCTTTACCAGAACCAGGCTCTTGACGGAAGGCTTCGGCAGGGCTTTCGCCGGCGCGGACGAGCTGATCCTGCTGCCTGTCTATAGCGCGGGAGAAGACCCCATAGCCGGTGTGGACGCAGGTTTGATCGCGGCTGAAGTGACAAAGAATCGGGGCAAAGCGCCGAAAATGGCTGCAGATTTCGAAGAAGCCTGCAACCTAGCCGAAGCGATGCTAACCCGGGGGGATCTGGTTCTGACTTTGGGCGCCGGAAATATAAGGAAAGCCGGGGAAATGCTGCTTCATCAGTTACAAGATGCATCCCGAAAATGATGCGATACAGAGGGATACATATTAGGAAAGCAAAGGCAAAGGGAAACCCATGAATTGGCTGCAATTGGAAGAGTGGATAGAAGAAAACAGGATAGGCGCATGGCAGGCTATGGCGCCCCTTGCGGAGTTTACTTCCTGGCGAATCGGCGGCCCCGCCAGATTGATGGTTTGGCCGGAGGAGGAAGAAAAAACAGCCACTTTGCTGCGGTATTGCGCCAACTTTGGCTACCCCCTCCGCTTTCTGGGCGCCGGCACGAATCTGCTGGCAGCCGATGAAGGCCTGGAGGAACTGGTTATCCAGACCGGTAAGCTCAACACGCTGGAATGGTCGCCGGACAACGCCTCCGGCGTACTTCTACGGGCAGGCGCGGGACTGTCACTGGCATGGCTGGCGGAACGCGCCGCGCAGCAAGGCTATCAAGGCTTGGAGTTTGCCGCCGGTATACCCGGGTCCCTTGGCGGCGCTGTGGCAATGAACGCCGGCGCCTTCGGCGGGCAAATCTCGGATTTGATCCAATTCGTCCGGGTAATGGACGCCGGGGCGAATATCCGGAAGATCGATTCTGCGGAGGCGGCATTCGGCTATCGCAGCAGCAATCTTCGCTCCGCCGGGCTGTTGATTCTCAGCGCGGTTCTGAGGCTGAGTCAGGGGAAGCGGGAGGAAAGCCTGGCCTTGATCCGGGAATACCTGGCTTCCCGCAGGCAGAAGCAGCCACTGGAGCTGCCAAGCGGCGGCAGCGTATTTCGGAACCCTGCCGGTGAAGGCGCGGGCCGCTATATCGATCAAGCCGGACTGAAGGGCCTGCGGATCGGGAATGCGCAAATATCGCCCAAACACGCCAACTTTATCGTCAACCTGGGCGGCGCAAAGGCGGAAGACGTCAAGCAACTTATGGATATTGCCAGACAGGTTGTCCGGGAGAAATCCGGCGTTATGCTGGAAAGCGAAATCGTAATTTGGAATTGATTTCTGCGACAGCCGGCGCAAACTACTGGACAAATGGGAAAGGATAAATTATCATAATGATAGTACCGACTGCGAGGACATCCGGGAGTGAGCTGACATGGTAACGCGCAACCAGACAAGCTTCATGTACAGGCTCAGGCTGCGCCGGCTAAAGCGGGTTTTCTTTACCGTCGTCTGGCTGTTCTTGATCTGTCTGGCCGGTTTTGGCGGCTATACCTTTGCCAATTCTACCTTTTTCGATCTGTCGGAAATACGGATTACCGGAAACACAGTGGTCAGCAGAGACGAGATTATCGCGGCTTCCGGCCTGCGAATAGGAACAAACCTGCTAAAGGTTTCCAGGACGAAAGCGGCTGTGCATCTCCTGTCGCTCCCCTATATCAGGGAGGTCGAACTATCCCGCGTCTTTCCGAACAAGGTGGAGATCCGCGTCACCGAGCGGACGCCGCTGGCTCTCATCAACGCCGGCGAGCGATATCTGGTGATGGATGAAAATGGATACTGCTTGCTGGAGGTTGCCGCCATCACAGCGGAAAGCTGGGGACTGCCCCGTATCCGCTGTAGCAGCGAAGCGATACAGCTTTTACCGGGCGAGCGTTCGGAGGATAAAGGCGTCAGGGCTGCCTTGGACCTGATTCAACAACTGGATCCCTTTTTTCTGGAAGGCATTACGGAGTTTGACGCGCCCTCCGCGGAAAAGCTGGCGCTGATCAACAGAGACGGATTGCCGGTACTCTTCGGACAGCCGGAGGATCTGGACAGAAAGCTTAAAAGCTATGAGGAACTGTTGATTAAAAATGCGGAGAGATATAACGCGAATACCCTGCAATATGTGGACATACGCTACGATACGCAGATCACCCTGAAGTGGATCAGGCCCCAGTAAGGGATTGCCGCTACAGCGGGTGAGAATGCCAAATATATTCTGTGATCAGGAGGATTATCCCGGTCGATTGTGGAATGTTATAAGATTAACGCGACGCGGATGGGAACCATTGAAAATCGGAGAAATCCTGGAGGAAGCGGGGGATTACTTTGGCATTGGAGTTTGAGATTGAGAATAACACGAGGCGTGAAATCATCAAGGTAATGGGCGTCGGCGGCGGAGGAGGCAACGCCATCAAGCGTATGATTGCCTGTGGGCTGAAAGGCGTCGAGTTCGTCGCTTTAAATACAGACGGTCAGGCGCTGGAGCATTCGCCTGCAGATTATTGCGTCCAGTTGGGGCCCAAATTGACCAGAAACCTTGGCGCCGGCGGCAGGCCGGATATAGGCGAAAAGGCGGCCGAAGAAAGCCGGGACGATATCTCCGCGATGATCAAAGGGAGCGATATGCTGTTTGTGACAGCGGGCATGGGCGGCGGCACCGGAACGGGAGCGGCGCCGATTATTGCGCAAATTGCGAAGGAGCAGGGCGTCCTGACGGTCGGCATCGTAACCCGTCCGTTTCTGTTTGAAGGGAGAAAGAGAACCCGTCAGGCAGACGAAGGGATAGAAAAACTGCGGGAGCATGTGGACGCTTTGATCACAATCCCCAATGAGAAGCTTCTTCAGATCGTGGATAAAAACACCACCATGACCGAGGCTTTCCTGATGGCGGACGAAGTGTTAATGCAAGGCGTGCAGAGTATCACGGGCCTGGTGACTTTACCGGGCGACGTGAATCTGGATTTTGCCGATATCAGTACAGTCATGAAGGACGGCGGCGCGGCGTTGATGGGAATCGGAGAAGCCAATGGCGAAAAACGGGCGACCCAGGCGGCGCAAGCGGCTATCTCCAGCCCCTTGCTGGAGATCCCGATCGACGGCGCTAAGAAAGTGCTGCTGAGCGTGACCGGCGACGCCAATATCACCTTAACCGAAGTGAATGAAGCCGCGAACCTGATTACCGAAGCCGCGGATCCGGAAGCGGAGGTATTCTGGGGACAGGCTATCGATGAGAGCCTGGGGGATAATATCCGGATAACGGTGATCGCTACCGACTTTGGTCCCAGTAAGAACCGGAAGGATGTCAAAGGACCGGGTATGCAGCCGAGTAGGACGCAGGTGAAGCCAAGGACTGGCGAGATAAGCGCGATCGAGCTGGAGGATGTGTTTGACAAGAATACGCGTAGCCAGAATTCCCCCCTTCGGTCGGTAAGCGGCATTGCCAGGCAGAACGAGGATCTGCCGCCCTTTTTAAAGAATAAAGACTTTCCGGACGAGTAATATTTTCTGAAGCTCCAAAATAGATCATTTTGGGGCTTTTTCTTGGCTATTGGAATGATGTTGCCATGCGGTACCCCAGAATAAGCTGCGCCCATAACCTGAAGCGGCGTAGCCCCGGGAGGTGATAGGTAAGCTTTACAGGATTTGCATAAGGAGCCGGACGAACGATAGCCGGAACTGTGTCGTATGGGGTTGCGGGAAGCAGCCCGTTTCAGAGCTTTAAAATGGGAACGAGTCTAGCGAATCAGAAAAGAAAAAGCCGCGGTTGCCCGGATTGGTGGCAAAATCTAAGGACGAAAGGGAGATGATCATGAGTATTGCACAGGCTCCTCTGGCTGGTTCGGCTTCAGGTGAAGCAATGAAAAGGTATATGCCCTGGTTGTTTTTCGCGGTTATGTTTGGTCAAGGTTTTGGTCCCTTATTGGTGTTGCAGTATTTGTCCTTCTACGTATCGGACTACATGGGTATGAGTCTGGTTACCCTGGGGATCGTATTGACCGGTTGCAACGTATCCGACTGGGCCTTTACGCTGATCACCGGGACCATTGTCCAGAGAACCAATACCCGCTGGGGCCAGTACCGGCCTTGGATCTTTTTTAGCCCCATATTGATCTTTGTCTGCTACGTCACTATTTTCTCCGGTTTCGTAGCCTCAGAACTGGTCAATATCATCGTAATCGCCGCTTGTTATGGCATAAGCGGCTTTGGCTGGCAGACCTTGCAGCTTTCCAACAACGGGATCCTGACGAAAGTTGCCGGCGCCGACGGCGCAACCCGCCTGTTGCTCAGCGCGCGGATGCAGATGGGGACCCGCTTTGCCGGCATATTCACGGCGATGATCACCGCCCCGCTGATCCAATACTCCACAGAACACGGCTTTAACGGCTACCGGCTGATGGCCATCGGTTATGGCTTCGTGTATCTCATCCCCAACATAACCATGTTTTTCCTGAGTAAGAAGTACGATCAGTTTGACCCTGATTTCAAGGCGCCCACGGCAGGCGGCAGCGTCAAGGTATGGGAACTGTGGAAAACCACCTTTACCAACCCCCACTTTCTGATCATATTTCTGGCGGGCATAACCATCTCCGTGGACGACAACATGGTCGCCCCCCTCAATACCTATTTCTTCCGGTACTCGATCGGAAACTTCTCCCTGCTGGCCGTATCGGGGACCATATCCCTGTTCATCGCCTCTATCGCGGCAACGCTGATGCGGCCGGTTGCCCAAAAGCTAGGTAAACGAAACTCAGCGCTGATATCCTTCGCGATAGGCGTGTTCCTGAATATCGGCATCGCTTTCCTCACCCATCAGAATTTCGTCGCGAAAGTGGTGCTGGTTTCCTGCCTGCAGGTACAGTTTATCCTCTTTACGATCTGGGGTATCAATCTGTACCTGGACGCCGCCGAATACCAGGAATGGAAGACCGGCAAGGATATGAAAGCCTTCGTCATGTCCATGAACAACATGGTCCCCCGGATCGCCTCGGTGTTTGGGGCGCCATTCTCAGCCATCGTTTTGTCACAATCCGGCTATAACCCGGCTACGCAAACGATGGCGAATCCGGAGATTATGACGATGTTTATCGGTTTGTTGCCCGCTTTCACCTATGCCTGTGGATTCCTCATCTATTTGTTCGGCTACAAAATGACGGAAGAAAAGGCCCAGGAATATGCGGACTTCAATAAGAAAAGGCGGGAGGAACGCATAGCCGCCGCCCTTGCCGCTGGGGAAACGATAGAGCCGGAACCGGAACTGGTATTTGAAGACGACTAACGTGGGCTGCCGCCCGCCGCGCGCCGCTTGCCGCGCGCCGCGTCAGGCGCCGAGCAGTTGAACCGCCCGCCGCCGGTGCGTCAGACGCCGAACAGCCTCGCTCATATCAAAGCATGATAAAAGACCGGATCGCCTAAGGGCCTGATCCGGTCTTTAGTTACAGTTCAGTGCTGACTATGGAGGCGCCGACACATTTGCCCGGCTACACGTCACATTCGTGATCAACATCAGGCTTTCTGATTATGTAGCCTAACGGCTCAACGTCCTTCCGATGTATCACCCGCCAGCCTCCTTGAAGGACCTTCGCCTGAACCCCCTCACGGGTGCTTCTACGGCTTCATTGGCTGCCAAGCCTGTGTTTCACGACTTCATGTTCCTACCGTAGCCTGGGCAAACATGTCCGCCCGCCACCTACTGAGTCGGCACTGAACTGTAACCAGTCTTTATCCTTGAAGTGCTCAAGTCCTTGAAGTGCAAAGTCCTTGAAGTGCTTATTGACAATTGAGTGAAATAGCGTATAATCTTGAAGATACTACAGGGAATCGTCCGCTTAGAGAGGACACATGTCCACCAGGCATGGACATTTTCGGTGGCCAGTAGCGTTCCGGCTGCCGATAGGATTGGAGATAAGCCGATGGCATTGATCGTGAAGAAATTTGGCGGGACTTCCGTCAGTACAAAAGAGCGAAGGCAGCAGGTACTGAAAAAAATCATGGATGAAAAAAACGCGGGAAATGACGTTGTCGTCGTGGTATCCGCTATGGGCCGGCGGGGCGATCCTTACGCTACAGATACTTTCTTGGATATGCTCAGCGACGTATCCCCGCGCCCCTCTGCCAGAACGAAAGATCTGCTGGCCGGATGCGGTGAAATCATCGCGGCTTGCCTGGTGGCGGAGGATCTCAGGACATGCGGCTATCCGGCGATTCCCATAACCGGGCTGCAAGCCGGGATACATACAGACGATCACTTTACAGACGGAATTGTCCAGGATGTAGACGCTTCATATATTAAAGAGGTAATTGCCGGAGGGTCTGTGGCGGTTGTTACCGGGTTTCAGGGCTACAGTGACAAGATGGACCTGGTTACCTTGGGCAGGGGCGGCAGCGATATCACCGCGATCGTCCTGGGCGGCGCTTTGGAGGCGGATGGCGTCGAGATTTATACGGATGTGCCCGGTATAGCCTTTACCGATCCTCGCCTTGTCCCTTCGGCGCCTTTTCTGAGTTCGATTGATTTCTCACCGATGTATGTATTGGCCATGACAGGCGCCAAGGTAGTCCATCCCCGTGCGGTGAGCGCGGCGATCCAATTTGACCGGCCTTTCCGGGTTCGCTCCACCTTTGACGATGAGCCGGGAACCTTAGTTGGTAAAAAAGGCGAAGCGCCGGGAGGCTTGTACGGCATCTCTTTGATGGGCGATATGATTCTGGCGCATGCGGAGCGGGATCCTGAGCAGCGTTTGCACATCGCTTCCTGCAATACATGGTTTTATAAAGCGGATGGGGAAGGAAGCACAGCCATAGTCGAGCCGGGCAAAGCGGAAGAATTGAAAGAGCTGTGTCTGCTCAAGGATGTTGACGTTGTCTCGCTCCAATGGGATCCGGACTCCGGCCTGCACCCGGAGTTGGTCGCTGAAGCGCTGGACGCCCTGCATATACATTGGGAAGGCTATTTTGCGCTTCCCGGCGGTGGCGCTTGGGCGATTGCGCCGGACAAGGCAAAGGACGCCGTACTGGCTTTATTCCGGGCGCCCTTACAAAAAGGCTGAAGTTTAGCGTTCAGTGCCGACTCAGTAGGTGGCGGGCAAATGCTCCGCCCGCCACCATAGTCGGCACTGAATGGGAAAGGCTGAAGTGGGAGTTTCGACGTATAATGGCACGGTTCTATGGTATAGTGCTATGGTTGTATGATATAGTGTAGGCACAGAGCCTTGAACAAATCAATACGCTTTGGGGGGTGAGCCACATTGGATGACGCTTTGATGAATGAATTGGAAAACCTTCGGGCGGAAAACAAGATATTACGGGATTCCCTGGTTGAAATCAGGCCCGGCGCACCGGAAGACGAGGAGCATGGTAGTTTCAAACCGTTTGAAGAGCTTGTGGAAATGCTTCACTCGGCTGCTGAGCAAACGAAAGAAACCCTGAGCCCGGGAACGGAGAGACTCACCGCGTTCTTGAGCAGACAAATGGAGGAAAACCCTGTTCCTATGCTGTTGGCGGCGTTTGGAGCCGGTTATCTGACCAGTCGCAGGATGAACGGCAAATGATGCAGGAGAAGCAAGAAGAAAACAAAAAAGAAGAAACAGCCGTTGAGAAAATCACAGCCTATTTTCTCACCGTTCTTGAAATTGTGGAAAAAGAGCTTGCCCTGTTTAAACTGAATGCGGCAAAGACGATTATGGGTCTGGGCTGGTTTCTTATGGCCCTTTTGTTATTAGCCGCAGGGCTGCTTTTGTTAGCCTGGACCTGCTTCACCGCCGTTTCTCTTCTGATCGGACCTGTAGTAGCGGGATTAACAGCCTCTATCCTAGTAATCGCGGGAGGAGTGGTTTTCTTATGGATCAGCAGAAAGAACCTCAAGTAAACCTGGAGCAAACCGGTGAAGCGCTGCGTTCGGCTAAGGAACGCCTTTCCGGGCAAGCGGAGAGCCTTTCCCTGAAGGAATACATGGTGAAGCACCCGTATATCGCCTTGGGAACGGCGTTTCTAGCGGGAACCTTAATGGGCGGTTCCGGAGAAATACGGGAAAGCGTCGTGAAAGCGGCAACCGAAGTCATCAGCAAAGAAGTCATCCACCATGAGAAAAAGAAAAGGTAATCGGAAAGTCGAAAAAGGAAAAGACTAGTGGTAAGCGAATTATGCCTGGTTTTTCACAAAGTCTTCTTCAATCTGCATAACTTTTTTTCTCGTGAGGAAGAGGAGCAGGATGGCCATAAATAAAGGGATTGTCATAATGCGCCACATGCTGACATAGCCGAAGGATTGGGCTAAGGTTCCGGCAAGCATAGGACCAATCATAGAACCGATGTCCATCCCGATAAAGTTTGTGCTGCTGGCGGCGCCCCGCCTCTCTTTCGGAACCGATTTCATGCTTAGGGCCTGGAAGGCCGGTTGGCAGGCGCCCAATCCGAAGGCGCCGATAAAGGAAGCAAGGAAGAAGCTCCAGAGGGCGCTGGAGTTGCTGATGATGATAAAGGCGATAATATTGCTAAACAAAGCGGGTATACACACATAGACCAGACCGATTTTATCCGTCAGCCTTCCGATAAGCGGCCGGGTGATCAGCATGGTAAGCGCGCTAACGGTAAAGTAGAAACCAATGTAGGCAGTTACGCCCCGGCTGGCGGCGTACACGATCAGAAAGGAACCAGCTGAGCCGCCGGCAAGCAGAAAAAGCAATATACATGAAGGTAACAGGCCTTCTTTCGCGATAATATTGTCAAACTTTAATACAAGCTTTTTACCTTGCTTAAAATCGAGCTTGATCTGAAAAGCAAGAAAAGCGGCGAGGAGCATGATGCCCGCGTTGATGGTGAAGGTCATGCCGAAGCCGGTCATCTCCACCAGCCAAAGGCCGATAGAAGGTCCGATTGCCGAGGAGATCACCTGTGCCAGGGAATAGTATCCGATTCCGCTGGAGTATTTATCCTTGGGGAGCATATCGGCAACCATAGCCAGGCAGCAGGCGTTGCCAAACGCCATGCCGCAGCCTTGCACCAGGCGGAAGGCGATCAGCATAGGGACGCTTTTGGATATGCTGAATCCCCAGAACGCAATCGCCAGCATGAGGGTGGAGAAAACAACGATATATTTCCGGTTGTAGGTATCCATGACTGGCGCGGAGATAAAGCGAAAAGAAATGGAAGCCAGGGCGAACGTACTGATGACCAGGCCGATTTGGGTCTCTGTCGCGCCGAAGGAGTTCGCGTAGACCGCCAGCAGGGAATTGCTCATCAACTGCCCCATATTGAAAGCCATATTCGTGAAAAACAGAGTAATAAAGGACAGGTTCCAAATCGACGTCGGCTCCTGCCGGGATATACTAAGGTCTTCCGGTTGACTATTCATGGGGCGCCTCCGTTGACTGCTTATTTTACCACGATATTGACCAGCTTACCCGGTACGCTGATGATCTTGAGGACTTGCCTGCCGCCAATGGCTTCTTTCGCCCTGTCCATGGAGAGAATCGTTTCTTCGACTTCGTCTTGCTCCATCAGGGAAGGCACTGTAAGCCGGCCTCTCAGTTTGCCGTTGACCTGAAAGACCACCTCGATTTCTTCGCGTACCAGGGCTTCCTCCTGCCAGACCGGCCAGGGTTCCCGGTGGACGCTGGTTTCATAGCCCATTTCTGTCCACAATTCCTCCGTTATATGAGGAGCAAAGGGCGCCGTCAGAAGGATCAGGTTTTCCAGGCAGATCCGCATTACGGACGGCAGGATCTCCCCGCTATCTTTATACTGGTACAACGCATTGACCAGTTCCATAATCGCGCTGACCGCTGTGTTGAAATTGAAACGGTTTTCTATATCTTCCGTTACTTTCTTAATGGTTTTATGGAGCATGTACAGAATGTCGCGTTCCCTTTGCGGCAGTTCGCTTACATTCCCGACGGGCGCCGCTTCCTTAAGCGCAGGGCAGTTCCGGAGAGTCAGGTATACGATACGCCAAAGCCTGTTGAGGAAACGGTAAGAGCCTTCCACGCCCTGTTCGCTCCATTCCAGGTCCCTGTCCGGCGGCGCGGCAAACAGAACAAAGAGGCGGACAGTGTCGGCGCCGAATGTATTAATGATGTCTTCGGGGCTTACCGTATTGCCTTTGGATTTTGACATTTTAGAACCATCCATCAGCACCATGCCTTGGGTCAGCAGATTTTGAAAGGGTTCGTCACAGCTCACAAATCCGAGATCGCGTAAGGCTTTCACAAAAAAGCGGGCATACATGAGGTGAAGGATGGCATGCTCCACGCCGCCGATGTATTGGTCTACGTTCATCCAGTAATCGGTCTTCGCGCGTCCGAAAGCTTCCGCTTCGTTATGGGGATCGGCAAAACGCAGATAGTACCAGGAAGAGCATACGAAGGTGTCCATCGTATCGGTTTCCCGTCTGGCTTTGGCGTCGCATACGGGGCAGGTTGTTTCGTAGAAAGCCGGATAATGGTTTAACGGAGATTCCCCGGTCGGCCTGAACTCCACATCCAGGGGCAGCTTCACCGGAAGCTGATCCTCCGGGACAGGCTGAGGGCCACAATCGGGACAATAGACAATGGGAATCGGCGCGCCCCAGTATCGTTGCCGGGAAATCAGCCAGTCCCGCAAACGGAAATTCACGCGATTTTCTGCCAGGCCCCTTTGTTCCAGCCAGTCCACAATCTGCTTTTTCCCTTCTTCGTTGGGTATGCCGTTGAACTGTCCTGAATTGTCCATGATCCCGTCGTCCACATAAGCGTTTTCCATTGTCGCTTCATGCAGATGGAGGCCCGGCGGCTGGATGACGACTTTGATCGGAAGGCCATATTTCCGCGCAAAAACAAAGTCCCGCTCATCATGGGCAGGCACGCCCA
>WRMS01000003.1 GCA_009777025.1 Clostridiales bacterium
TGCCTAAGCTGGCCATGGCGGGGCTCCTGCATGACGGAGCGAAAGCTCTTGAACCAAAGGAATTAATCCGCTACGGGGAATCTCATGCTTTACTAACCGACCCGGCGGAAAGACTGAACCCTTCCCTGCTCCATGGCCCGGTGGCTGCCTGGCTGGCCTGCCATGCATGGGGGGTCGAAGACCCGGTCGTCCTGGAGGCGATACGCTTGCATACCGCAGGAGATGCGGGGATGAGTAAAGAAGCGGGTATCGTCTTTATGGCGGATTTGATTGAAGCCGGACGTAACTATGAAGGCGTGGAGAAGCTCCGGCGTCTCTGCCGGGAAGATCTGCAAGCCGCCATGATCGAAGCGATCGAGCAAACCATGGTCTACCTGGAACACATGAAAAAGCCCCTGCATGGCGGAACGATCCGTTGCCTTGCATGGCTGAAGAAAGAGAGGGGCATGGAATGGAGAGCAAAGAGCAGGCCATAATATCCGCAAGGGCAATGGACCAGCGAGGCGGCACAAAGATTACCGTATTGGAGATTGAGCGTCTGTCAACCTTGACGGATTACTTCGTCGTAGGCACGGGCAATACCCGTGTACAGACCCAGGCGATGGCGGACAATATAGCAGACGGGCTAGTTAAGGAGGGGATACGTCCTATTCGAATAGAAGGCTTTGAAGAAGGACGCTGGATCCTTATGGACTACGGGCATGTTATCGTTCATATATTCCAGGAGGATCAACGCAATTTCTATAACCTGGATCGCCTGTGGGCCGACGCCCCCGCGCTGCCCTTTGCGGAAGTCTTTCCGGATAAGGTGACGGAGGATGCCAGGGAAACGTAAGCGACTATTGCGCGCTGTCGGCGGCAGGATTTGATTTCTTTAAGTATTTATGCATGATTTCCAAAACGTCATTGATATGAAGCGGTTTCCCCACATGATCATTCATGCCGGCTGAGAGGCATTTCTTGATATCCTCATGAAACACATTGGCGGTCATGGCAATGATGGGAATGGTTTTCGCGTTCTGCCTGTCCAGTGCGCGAATGCGGCGCGTCGCTTCGTAGCCGTCCATTTCCGGCATTTGGACGTCCATAAAAATCATATTGTAGCGTTCCGGGTTTTCGCTGAACATCTGTACAGCCTCGACGCCGTTCTCCGCAATGTCGATTTGCGTTAAGGTCGGTTCCAGCAGGGTCAGGACTATCTCCCGGTTGATCTCTACGTCCTCCGCCAGCAATATGCGACTTCCCTCGAAAACACCGCTGATATCCGCGGTGTTTTGCGTCTCTTCCCCCGATATACGGTGATAGCCAAGAGATTCGCTGATGGTGTCTACGATAGAGGAGGGGAACAGGGGTTTGGGTAGAAAGGTGTGAATACCGGCTTCTTTCGCGTCCTTCTGGATCAAGTCCCAGTCGGTGGACGAAATCATCACGACAACACTATTTGTGTCGGATTCCTTTTCTTTCAGCATTTTGCTTAGCTGGATGCCGTTTATACCGGGCAGCTTCCAGTCCACAAAGTAAATGTTATACGGCCCGTTTTTTTCCACCAGGGCCAGCGCTTCTTCACCGCTTGTCGTGGTATCGCAGGACGTTCCCATTCCCTGGACTATTTTTTCAAAATACGCTAAAATTTCCGGATCGTCGTCCACGGCAAGAATGCGAATGCCGGCTCGGTCGATGTTTGGATTTGCATACAGGCTGCGCTTTTGCGCTTGATCTTGAGGTACTTGATTGACCTGAAACGTAAAGGAGAAGGTAGAGCCTTTTCCCGGTTCGGATTCAACCCAAATATCCCCTCCCATCATTTCGATAATGTTCTTGGAAATCGAGAGGCCGAGCCCGGTTCCGCCGTACATTCGCGTTGTGTCGCTCTTTGCCTGCGAAAAAGGTTGAAACAGACGGGCCTGCTGTTCGGGATTGATGCCGATTCCCGTATCGATCACGGATAGCTTAATCGTACACACGCTGTCTTCTTCGGCCAGAAAACCGGTTTCGATCCGGATAGATCCGCCCTCCGGAGTGAACTTGATCGCGTTGCCTACCAGGTTCGTGATCACCTGCGCCAATTGTTGGTCGTCTCCAAAAAGAATTTCCGGTATGCTGCTGTCTATATACACGGAGAACTTCAGATTTTTTTCTTCCGCTTTAAAACTGACCACATTTACTACGCGCTGCAGCATCCTTTCAAAATTAAACTCGGATGGGGAAAGCTCAAACTTCCCGGCTTCGATTTTTGACATATCCAGAATGTCGTTGATAATGCCCAAAAGGTGCTTTGCCGCGTCGTCAATTTTGTCGAAGCTATAATCCTTCCGATTAATATCAGCGGAAGATTTCCCAATCATAGCCATGCCGATGATCGCGTTCATCGGCGTACGGATTTCATGACTCATATTGGCGAGAAAGTCACTTTTCGCACGGCTCGCTTTTTGGGCGTCCTCCAGCGCTTCGGCGAGTTTTTCCTGAAGATCGATGATTACCGTCATATCATCGATACTCCCGACCACGCCGGATATCTGGTCGTTTTCATCGTACACGGGTACCGTTCGCGCGCGGAATTTTTTGCCGTCTATCTCGGAAATCCAATCCTGAGGGCCTTCAATCAGCGTCTTGTGTACATTGTCAATGATGTCGAAATGCCGCCCTTTATGTCTGGCGTAGGTCAGACTTTTCCCTTCGATGAAATCAGGCTCTACGCCGATGGTTTTCAGATACAGTCCATTGAAAAGGGTAATCGTTTCATCCTTGTCCACGCTCCAGATCACACCGGCGTAATTCCTGATGACGGCGTCCAGCTTCGCATTGGTGGCATTGATTCTCCGGGTCATCTCATTTTTCAGTACGGCATTGGAAATCAACAGCCCAACGGAGTACAGGGCATGGATTTCCTCATCGGACCAGACCCGTTCCTTCCGGCAGTCGTCAACGCTGAAAAGGCCCCAGAACTTATTCTGCAAAAACAGGGGGATGATGACTATGGATTTTACATCATATCCACCCAGGAAATCCTGGTTGTAATGCGGCATTTTGGACAAGGGACCGTTGATGTACCCTTTACGGATAAACATGTTTTCCCATTCCGGCTTATCGCCGTAGGGGAACTTCATCCGTACGGGAACCGGTTTTATCTGATTCCCGCTCTCACTCTGCCATGTGCATTGCTGGACAAAATGCGTGGCGCCATCGATTTCCTCATTTCGCCAGATATGGATACGGTCTGCGTCTACGCAGCTTCCGATAAGCTCAAAACATTCCACAAGGGATGCTTCAAACTCCGCTTCCGTATCTGCGTCCAGTAACACGACGGCTACACGGTTTGCCATGTTCAGTAAACGGTCCCGTTCTTCGATGAGGAGGATCACCTGTTTGTACTCTTCCGGACTTACGCAATCTGAGGTGCTAACTCTGTCGTTTTGCTGTATATTACGGTTGTCAATATTTACCATTATTATCGGCGCCTGCTATCAACATATAATCATAGAGAGGTGCGGCAGGGGAGCTTTTCATCTGCCTATTGAACTCCGGCGAAGAGCCATGTGCCACGCTATCCTGCTTGAGTTTAAACTGTGAGATATACGTTCTCAGCATGTCGGACTGTGAACTCATTTCTTCCGAAGCGGCTGCGCTTTCCTGAGCGGTTGCACTGTTGTGCTGCACGACCTGTGCGACTTGATCGACGCTGGAATTGATTTGTATAATATCCAAAGCCTGCTTTTCCGACGCTTCGGTAATGGCTTCCACAATATGGCTGCTTTCGTTAATGCCGGTGACTATCTCTGTTAAGCTTGCTGCGGTTTCGCCGGCAATCCGTACGCCCAGATTCGCTTTTTCAATTGAGTTTTCGATCAGGCTGCCTGTGTCTTTTGCTGCAGCAGCGCTTTTGGCTGCAAGATTACGTACTTCTTCCGCAACAACCGCAAAGCCTTTTCCCGCCGCTCCCGCTCTGGCCGCTTCCACCGCGGCGTTTAGCGCGAGAATGTTCGTTTGGAAAGCGATATCGTCAATCACTTTGATAACCTTACTGATCGAACCGCTGGCTTCGTTGATTTCGTTGACCGCCTCGATCATTTCATCCATCTGCTGGCTGCCTCTTTCCGCGTTGTCTTTTATTAAGTCGGCCAGTTTATTGGCTTGTTCAGCCAGTTCCGCGTTTGCTTTGATTTTCTCCGCAATCTCGGCAATGGAGCTCGATAGCTCCTCGATGGACGCGGCTTGTTCGGTGGAGCCCTGGGCGAGTGATTGCGCGCCGTCGGCAACCTGCTTCGAGCCTGTGGAAACCTGTTCGGAGGACTGATGGATTTCTACAAACATATCATTCAGCTTTGTGCTCATCTGATCCAGGGAGTTACCGATCACATCCTGATCCGATAAAACCGATAGCTCGGAGGTCATGTCGCCAGCCGCGACGGTCTCCAGCACTTTGCTCACATTGGTAATCCGCCCAACGAAATCGGCGCAGGACTTGATCGTTTTCCCGATTTCGTCATTCACCCGGGAAAGGTGCTTAATCGTCTCCTGATCCTCCGCACTGAGAGAAATGTCGCCATAGGTACTGGCTTTCGTCATATAGGCAACAAGCGGGACGAGCGGCTTGACGATGCTCTTGGTAATGAACCATGCCAGGATGCAGGATATAGCCAGGGCGACGCCGATCAGCGCAAGGATCACGGCATTCATCAGGACCCCGAATTTTTCAATTTCAACGCTTTTTCCCTCCATGATGGTGGTATATCGATTCTCCATGCTGGATAACAGGTTGATCACTTCCTGGGTCTTGGGAAGAACGATGTTCGTCAGATGCTCCCTGGCTTCCCGGGTATTCCCCGACCTTATATATGCGACGATATCTTGCGCTTCATGATGGATCAAGTCGTGGGGTTCTGTGATCTTGCTCAACAAAGCGCGAATTTCTTGATCCTGTAAGTTTCTGGCTACCTCGCTATCCGTCCATCTGCCGAAGGCGCAAGCGCTCGGGTCGAGGGAACCTGTGAAATCCGCTCCTGTCATCACGGTTTCGGTAAGCCCCTGCCTCCATACAAAATGGGCGTTCAACACTTCGCTGATGCCGACGCTTTCCTTATGCATAACGTCTAATTCCCGGGACATACGCGTGAGAATACTGGAAGCCCCCAACCCGACGATACCGGTAATCACCCCGACTACCGCTACAAGAATGAATCCGAATAGAACTTTTTTACGAATTGTCATATGACTGCCCTTCTTTTTTTTTTGAGTTATACATTTTTACTATAGGAATCCCTATGTATAGAATCATTTAGGGGATTCATATAATAGAATCCTTTGCGGGATTCCTTTGCACGAGTTTTTTCTGTTGAAATGGATCGAATTTTCGTTTAACACAGGATTCAAACCTATGTTCAAAATATTCCGTACATTATTAAAGTAGGAATTATCTTTTCAAATATTGTAAATCTTGCGTACTATGACTATAATACCCTAAAATTGAAAAGACGAACCACAAAATACACCCAGAAAACAGCCGGGTGTTTGTTAAGCCTTGTCCAATTGGCAATCTGTCCGGCGGCGAAGCCTCCGGTTGGCAACATCCTTTACCGTAATTCCGTTCAACGAACCGGGTCAACGAAGTCGTTTTTTCCCGCGGCGTTAGCAACTGACACTTTTGACTTCTTGTTTTAATATTGATGCCTTTAGGGTGTCAGTTACTAAATTGCTCTAATGAGTTTTCAAACACGTCCTAAAGCAAGTGATCGGAAAGATACAATCTCCTACTTGACAGGAAGGCAATATTATAGTAGTATAAATATGATATCATTATAGTATCATTCTTATTGGGAAGAGCATATGAAACAGGAGGTATTTAGCATGGAAACCAAAAGCTACACAGAAACAGAAAAGGTCGTTCAGGGGCTAAACGGTCTCGTACTTATGCCCATCCTCATCCTGCTGCATATCAGCACGATAGCCGGTTTTATCATCAGCGCGATACATTCTTCCGTAATGAGCATAGTCCTCTGCGGGCTTGGGTTTATCATTATACCCCTGTGTTATCCAGGACTGAAGATCATCAACCCAAACGAAGCGCTGGTCCTTGCCTTATTTGGCAAGTATTATGGCACCATCCGGCAAGCGGGTTTCCACTGGGTTCATCCTTTTTGTGTGGGGATCAACCCAACGGCGTCGTCAGCGTCCACGCAGTCGAACCTCAAGGAAACGACGAAGTCGCTTTTCGTCGGTCAACTGAGTTCGGGCGTCGCGGAGGAAAGCAGGACCTCGGGCAAGAAATTGTCCCTGAAAACATTGACGTTGAAAAACGACATCCAGAAAGTCAACGATGTGCTCGGCAATCCTGTGGAGATCGGCGTCAATGTGATCTGGCAGATTGCGAACACCGCAAAAGCCGTATTCAACGTGGACAATTACAAGGAGTATCTTTCGATCCAGTGTGATTCGGCGCTGCGCCACATTGCCAGGAGTTATCCTTACGACGTTTCCGAGCAGGGGGATGAACGATCGCTGCGAGGCTCCAGCCAGGAAGTAGCGGAAAAGCTCAAGGATGAGCTTCAGGCTAAAGTGGAGGTCGCGGGAATCAAGGTCCTGGAAGTCAGGATCACCCATCTGGCCTATGCGCCGGAGATTGCCGCAGCTATGCTGCAGCGCCAACAGGCTGTCGCGGTCATCGAAGCCCGGCAGAAGATCGTTGAAGGGGCGGTCGGTATGGTGGAGATGGCGCTCCATAAGCTGAGTGAGAACAATATCGTCACGCTGGACGATGAAAGGAAAGCAGCGATGGTCAGTAACCTGCTGGTGGTACTCTGCGGCAACAAGGACGCCCAGCCGATCGTCAACAGCGGCTCGATTTATTAGCGCTCCGAACCACTCGTCAATTGAGCGGAGAAAACGAGGGAAGCCGATGGACAAAGAACAGAAAAACAGAGATGGGCCGGACAAAGAGAAAAAGCAAATTCTGCTGCGGCTGTCTCCTTCTCTGTGGCGGGACCTGGCGCGATGGGCGGAAGACGATTTCCGTTCCATCAACGGGCAGATAGAGTATCTGCTCACAGACTGTGTGAAAAACAGGAAAAAGGAGCGGAAGTAAACGGGATATTGATCGCGGATTGAAAACATGAATGGATTTGCGCGGATGGGAACGGATTGAAACAAGCGGCGGGGAGTAAAGCGATTTTAGGGTGTACTCTGCGATAGGGAAGTCTGATTTAATGGGGGAAAATACCAAGTCGAATCCATCCATGGATCCTGTCTTCGGATGGATAGAAAAAGGAGTGAACCCCCACGAGTAAGGTAATTGTCATTGGCGCCAATCATGCCGGCACTGCCGCCGTTAACACCATATTGTCTCAAAATCCGAAACCGGAAGTCCTTGTATTTGACCGCAATTCCAACATCAGCTTTTTGGGCTGCGGCATGGCGCTTTGGATCGGCAACCAGATCCGTACATCTGACGGTCTGTTCTATTCCAATCAAGCGCTGCTGGAGGAAAAAGGCGCAAAAGTCTATATGGAAGCCGACGTAACAGAAGTCGATTTTGATCAAAAAAAAGTCTCCGTCACATTGAAGAACGGCGACTGTATCAACGAATCCTATGACAAACTGATTATCGCAACCGGTTCCTGGCCGATCATTCCAGACGTGCCAGGCGTAGATTTACAAAATGTGCAACTTGTCAAACTGTTTCAAAACGCGGAGGAAGTGATCGAAAAGCTAAAAAATCCGGAAATTCAAACGATCTCCGTGATCGGCGCAGGCTATATCGGCGTTGAACTGGCGGAAGCGTTCCAACTGCATGGAAAGAAAGTAGACCTGATCGACGTGATGCCGCGCTGCCTGTCTTCCTACTACGACGAGCCCTTTTCTCTCGCAATGGACGAAGTCCTTCGCAGCCACGGCATACGCTTGCATTACGGTGAAAAACTGTTGGAGATTCAAGGCGGTCAGAAAGTGGAAAGCGTCGTCACAGATAAAGGCAAATACCCTTCCGATATGGTCATCCTCTGCGTTGGCTTTCGTCCCAACGCCCAATTGGGAAAGGGAAAACTGGAGCAATTCAGAAACGGCGCGTATCTGGTGAACAAGCGGCAGGAAACATCCGTGAAAGACGTCTATGCCATCGGCGACTGCGCCACCGTATATAACAACGCTATCGATTCCCGCGACTATATTGCGCTGGCTACCAACGCGGTGCGCAGCGGCCTTGTCGCCGCGTATAATATCTGCGGGATCGATGTGGAGAGTATCGGCGTACAAGGGTCAAACGGCATTTGTATTTACGATTATAAAATGGTCTCCACCGGTATTTCTGTCCAAAGGGCGGCATCGATGGGAATGGATGTGGCTTATACGGACTACGAGGATCTACAGAAACCGGAATTCATCGAAACGGAAAACCCCAAAGTCAAGATTCGCATCGTTTATGATAAAAAAAGCCGTGTGGTCATCGGCGCGCAAATGGCGTCCTCTTACGATATGTCCATGGGAATACACATGTTTTCCTTGGCCATTCAAGAAAAAGTAACCATTGACCGGTTGAAACTGCTGGATATTTTTTTCCTGCCCCATTTCAACAAACCCTATAATTACCTGACCATGGCCGCCCTTAGCGCCGAGTAGCGCTTGCAGGCCAGAACAAAAATGGCTATTGACAGAATGAGAAACGCGGTCTACAATAGCACAATATGATCCACAAGAAATAGAGCGATGAAGGGGATAAAGTTCCGTACTCGGCGCTTCAGAGAGCTGTCGGATGCTGCGAGACAGCGGCCTGTACAGAACATAACTCACCCCGGAGCTTCCCGCCCGAAAGGATTGTCCGCAAAAAAGACAAGCAGCGAGTCTGTGACGCAGGATTTTTTGGTACTGGCAAGGCAAGCGACGACAGATGGGAAGGAGCATACACGATGGTATGTGACTGAGCAGATGGAGGACGCGGACGCAGCCAGGAGCAAAAAAGACAAGTCAGAGTAGGGGGGACGGTGATCCCACCGTTATCAAAGGACCAGCATTACCTGAGCCTATCAGACGATGCCGGATAAGAGGGCGGCGAAGACCCGCCAAAGAGAGTGGTACCGCGGAAGTTGAGCTTTCGTCTCTCACTGTTTTACCTGACAGTGAAGGACGAAGGCTTTTTCATTGAACGAATCTTCGTTCAGCAGAGGATTCGGACCCGTGCCGAACGTTAGATGCGTCCATGCACACACGATTCACAGCGGCGCTCATTGATTGTGGAAGGCCGGACGGCTGGGAGGAAATACCGATAAGCCGCCGAAAGTATAAGAAAGAGGTGAAGGGCAATGGAAAAGCTTTGGGAAATCACCCTGGGGGATCTGCTGGACTATCAGGCGGAGCGGCATCCGGATCAGGACTGCGTCATATACAATGACAGGCCTTTCCGGACTACGTACCGGGAGTTTCGGGACAAGGTCAATTTGGTAGCCAAAGGTTTTCTAAAACTGGGCGTCAAAAAAGGGGATCACATCTCCATGTGGGGAACGAATGTACCGGAATGGCAGCTCGCCTTATGGGCGGCTTCCAAGATTGGCGCCGTCCTGGTGACGGTCAATACCGCGTACAAAATCTTTGAGGCGGAGTACCTGCTGCGCCAGTCGGATACCCATACGCTGGTCATGACAGAAGGCTTCAAGGACAGCGACTATGTGGCGATCATGCAGGAGTTGGTACCGGAGCTGGAAGGCGCAAGCCCGGGCGAATGGGAAAGCGATGTGCTGCCCTGCCTGAAGAACATCCTCTTATGCGGCGGCAAGGAGCTGTCCGGTATGCGCAACTGGGAATCGCTTTACGAACTCGGAAAAGAAATCAGCGACGAGACGCTGGCGGAGGCGCAGAAAGCCTGTCATTTCCACGACGTGGTGAATATGCAATACACATCCGGTACGACAGGCTTCCCGAAGGGCGTCATGCTGACGCACCTGAACATTTTAAATAACGGTTTATCCATCGGCGACTGTATGAAATTCTCGACGGCGGATAGATTGTGCCTGACTGTTCCCCTGTTTCATTGCTTCGGTTTGGTGCTGGCAACCATGGCGGCGGTCACCCACGCTTCGACGATGTGTATCGTCGAAGCCTTCAGCCCTGCGGCTGTGCTGAAAACCATCCATGAAGAAAAATGTACTGCCTTTCACGGCGTTCCCACAATGTTTATCGCGATGATGGACCACCCGGACTTTGCCAGGACGGATTTTTCCCAAATGCGGACCGGTATCATGGCCGGTTCTCCCTGCCCGGTCAAAGTCATGCGGCAGGTGGTGGATCAGATGAATATGTCAGAAATTACTATTGTCTATGGGCTGACAGAGTCTTCTCCCGGCTGTACACAGACCACTACGGAAGATTCCCTGGAATTGCGGGTTTCTACGGTGGGGCGCAGTCTGCCCTTCGTCGAGACAAAAGTTGTAGACCCGGATACGGGGGAGGAATGCATACCCGGCGTTCCCGGTGAATTTATGGCCAGGGGATATAATATAATGAAAGGCTATTATAAAATGCCGGAAGCTACGGCTGCCGCGATTACGGAAGATGGTTGGCTTCACTCCGGCGATCTGGCGACGGTGGACGAAAACGGGTATTATAAAATTACAGGCCGTATTAAGGATATGATCATCCGGGGGGGCGAAAACATCTATCCAAAGGAGATCGAGGAATGCTACTATACTCATCCAGACATTCAGGATGTACAGGTGATCGGCATCCCCAGCGAAGCGTATGGAGAGGAAGTTATGGCTTATGTCATACTGAAGCCGGGCATAAGCATGACAGAGGACGAAGCCAGGGAATTCGTACGGACGCGGATCGCCCGTCATAAAGTGCCGAAATACGTAGCGTTCATTGATGAATTCCCCATGACCGCCAGCGGCAAGATCCAGAAATATAAACTCCGTGATATGGCAGTGGATATGCTCAAGTTGCATGACGCCGCCAGTATCGAGACAGCGTGAGGGAGAAAGGAGAGAATATGATGAAATACGGTTTTTCTACCATAGGCTGTCCCGAATGGTTATGGAAAGAAGTCGTTTCCACAGCGAAAGACCTGGGCTATGACGGCATAGAGCTTAGAGGCCTTGCGAACAAAGAGTACCTTCCTTCAACCCGCAGTTTTTCCATAGAGAATTGCAGCGAGATCCGGCTTCAGCTGGAGGCGCTGGAGCTCTCGATTCCCTGCCTGAGTACTTCCGCGTTTATCTATGACAAGAATCTGCAGGAGAAAGCTCAGACAGAGATGCGGGACTACATTAACCTGGCGCCGCTTCTGGATACGCCTTTCGTACGGGTGTTAGCGGATAAGGAAGCTGTACCGGGTAAAGATGTGGACGAAGGGGTCGTGCTGGAGAACTTACGGGAAATCTCAAGCCTTGCCGAAGACAAAGAAGTCATGATTTTGGTGGAGTCCAACGGCGTATTTGCGGATTCCCGGCGGCTTGCCGCCCTCATGGAGAAGCTGGACGACCCGAATATCGGCGTCCTCTGGGATATCCATCATCCTTACCGATTTTTCGGGGAAAGCCCGGCGGAGACCTATAAGCGCTTACAGGATTGGATATGCTATGTCCACATCAAGGATTCCCTCATGGAAAATGGCAAGGTAGTGTATAAAATGCTGGGGTACGGCGATATACCGCTCAGGGAAGCGCTGCACAGCCTGCAGGAAGCCGGCTACGACGGCTTTATCGTATTGGAATGGCTAAAGCGCTGGGTGGCGGACCTGGAAGACCCGGGCGTTGTTTTCGCCCATTTCCCCTTTGCCGTGAAACGGATTATGAAGTAGAATGAGATGTTCAGCATGGGCCCGAATCCTGTGCTGAACGATGATTCGTTTAGTCAATATCCACTACTTTTCCCGGCCCTTCCATCATCAAAACGGCTTCCGTATCCATCTCGATTTCGGTTTTGTACTCTCTGTGCCTGGAGGTTATTTCCTCCAGGTATTCTTTCGCATCCTTAAAGAAACTCGCAATGATCAGACAAAACACGATGCCGATGGGAAAGGCGGCGATGATGGACACCGATTGAAGGCTGTTGATGGAGTTCTCCGCGAAAATCAAGCCGATGGGAAAGATGATGAAAACACAGGCCCAGAACGCCCTGACCGGTTTCGCAGATTCTTCGTCCGGGGGAAGGTGGATATAGGAATACGCCGAAATGACCAGGGTCAGGGAATCAAATGTGGTCGAGTAGAACGTCACCATCATGACAAAGAGCGCGATCAGCAGGACCTCTGTCAGCGGTAACGTCTCAAAGATTTGGATGATACCCAGATTGACGTCGGTTCCGTCAGCCACCATGCTGATGACGTCAATCTTTCCCGCGAGCTGCTGCGAAAGACCATAATTCCCGAATATGATAAAGCTGAGAAAGGTACCGGCAATCCCGTAACCATAGGTGCCGAGGATCACATTCTTGATCGTCCTTCCGCCGCTGATCATCCCGATAAAGAATGGCGTCGCCACACACCAGGCCATCCAGTATGCCCAGTAGAATATGGTCCAGTTCTGGGCGAAGCCGTTAATGCCGTCGCCGGAGGCGCGAAGGGGATCCATCCAGGTGGACAGCCCGATGAAGTTTTGAAACAGATTGCCGATCGAGGTTATACCGGTCTCGATGATATATCTTGTCTCGCCGCCGACAAATAGGAAGTAGAGCAGCATGGCAAAAAAGATCGTCGTGCATATCGCCGCGGACTTAATGATCCCCTGTATCCCGCTGAGGACAGAAATCGTATAGACGGCCGCGATGCAGACGAGGACGCCGATGGTCAGCCCCGCGCTCATAGGAATCGCGAAAACCCGGCTGAGAGAGGCCGCCAGGAGGGGCGTCGCCAGGGAGAAAGTAGTCGCCGTTCCCGCGAGAAGGGCTAATATAGCGATAAAATCAATGAGTTTACCCACTGCACCGTCCACTTGATCGCCAAAGAGCGGGCGGCAGGATTCGGAAAACTTTTGCTTGGTCCGTCCTCTGACATGGAGCATAAACGCGAAAGCGACAGCCAGCATAACGTAGAAACCCCAGGGAATCGGTCCCCAGTGAAACAAAGGGTAGGTGGAAGCCCAGTCCTGGATCCCGCCAAGTTGTTCGACGCGGGGTTCTGCGGCGTAGAGCGCCCATTCGATAAACGAATAGAAGATAATGTCGGCTGCAAAGACGCCGGTGAAGATCATCGTCGCCCACTGGAAATCGTTATAATGCGGTTTATCCATACTGCCCAAGCGGATGTGCCCGTATTTGGAAAACGCGATATAAAGGGTGATAAACAAGATTCCCAGCCCGATGAGTATATAGAAAAAACCGAGCTCATTGCCCAGGAATCCGCGTATCACGTCAGTGATTGCAGTGGATTGCTCCGGCGCGAAAATAAAAATGGCGCAGAGCGCCGCAACGCAAATAAGCGGTAAAATGATCAGCGGCCAATCCAGCGCTTTCAGCAAGTTGCTCAGCCTATCCTTTGTCATTTGATTCATACGTTTTTTTTAACCTTTCTACATCTGATCGGATGGATGATCACAGACCAAACTCGTTTAAACCTCAAGCTGGTTCAGCGCCTTTTCGATGAGCTTTTTCGCATACTGATGGAAGCGTTTGGAGTATCGGTACTGCCGCAGGGAATAATCCCCGTAGTTTACGCCCATTCTGTTTTTGTATTCACACCACACGGACCAGAGGAGGCCTCCGGCTGCGGCGTAGGCATAGACTTTAAACCGGTTCAGATCACTGGCTTCCCCATCGAAATATTGATCGATGACGCGATCGGCGCAGCTTTTATCATAGTTGGCATAAAGGCAAAACATGGCAATGTCGATGTGGGGATCGCACATGCCGGCGTACTCCCAATCGATCAGATATACCTGGTCGCCGATAAATACAAAATTGTCCGACACCGCGTCGATATGGCAAAGGCATTTTTCTTTCGGCATGACGCTGAGCAGAGCGGTCAGTTCGAGGATTTTCTCTTTGGTTTCTTCATAATCCGAAAACTGTGGCTCTCCGTCACGCAGACTCTCATAATGATCAAGTCTCTCCAACAGGTCAAAGGAATGGGAGACTTGCAATTTCATTTCATGGAGCTTCCGAAGATGCCGCATACAGACGCCCACATCCTCGTCGTTCTGGATATCGCATACCCTGGCATCGGTCCAATACTCCGCAACTTTGTAACCGTCGTCCGGCGAGATATAGACGATCTTGTCGGAAAGGTTTTTGTCAGCAAGGAGTTTGTAGACTTCGGCTTCCTGCCGGCGGTTGATGAGTTCATTGCTGCCTTCACCCGGTACACGCAGGATGTAAGGGGAATCTGCAACAGAAAAGCGCATAAGGCGGTTGGTCATTCCTTTAAATAAACCGGATATATCGGTGATGTCTTCCGGTGTGACGCCGAATATTTCGCCGATCAGGTTGATTCGCCTTGAGCGCAGATCCTTCGATTCGCTGTCCAGTTCACGCAATTCTTCATACGTGTTGATCACGTAAGCGGTCTGACCGAGCATAACCCGGGCATAAGGGAGCATCTTGTTGCCGAAGAACAAGGCCCTTTCCCAAGTTTCTCTATAGAATCTGCGCTGCCTGTCCAACCGGATGACCTGCTCCCTGACTTTCGCCGCTTCGTCTTCCATGAGATAACACAGGCCCGTCATCGAGTTGCCGGCGCTTTCATCCTCTGTATAGACCAGTTCCATCTTGCGGTTCAAGCGTACAAAGCTATCGTCGTCCACATATTCAGAAATCGCGTACCAGGAAAAGAATTCATTGCTGTTAAATGGATTGCGGGAGACCCATATATTGCTCGGCACGATGTAGCAATTGGACAAATGACCGGATGCCAGCCTGAGGGTGTGTAGACTGTCCCGGTTGGCAAACTCGTGATCGTAGATTAATTCTACATCAAAGGCGTCCATGAGATACTCCAGCTTCTCCATCATGTAGCCGACGACCACATGGATTTCCGTTACGTTCACGTCGTGAAGCTGCCGTATAATCCGTTCGATAAGGGGCTCGTTGTTTATCTTCAGGAGGCCTTTCGGAACCCGATTGATCGGTACCATCCGGTGTCCCATTCCTGCCGCGAGGATGACGGCTCGCTGCGGCCTGGCGCCCTCCATATACTTTGCTGTTTTTTCAGTGATGCAGAAACTGTCGTCAATGTAGCCTTCATCGATCAGTTTCTTTAGCGAAGAATTCACAAGCCCGATGGAAAAACCGGTTCGCCTTACGATTTCTCTATGGTTAAGATAGCTATAGTTGGCTAGGACCGCCAATACGATCCAATCCCTCTTGTTCATCGTATCATATTCACTCCTGTTCATGAAAAGACGATAATTGCATTTGACCAAAATATAAAGCAGACGGACAGGTTTGTCAATACACTGTCCGCCTATTTCTAATTTATTTCTACCTATGATTCTACTTTAAGACGAGCTTCGCTCGATTATTTAAGGATTCTGAAAGTGCCGATGAAAGGCAGCTCTTTTGCCTTGCCGGAAAACCCGTTAAGCAAACCGATGACGCCGAGGGCTAGGATGACAAGCCGGACCACAGTCCTGATCAGGCTTGTAATAAAAGCAAGCCTCCAGGTAAGAAGGGAAGCCAGTAATCGGACAACCAGTTCGGCGGCGACGCCCAGAATCGCCAGGATTAGGCCCTGGTTCGCGTGAAAACGGGCGTATTTTGAATCAGGACAGGAAATAAGCGGCAGAAAAAACAGAATGTAGGCAAGCCCGCCCATGTTCTTGTTTTTCTCGATATCCGCCGGATCATAGGCTTCGGTTTCATCTGCGGTACTTTCGACGATCGTCTTCAGCGTGTCTAAATTCAGTTGGCTTTGCAAGCCGGACGCTGCTTTCTCCGGAGGCGGCTGACCCTCCGTTTGCTGGGCTTCGGTTTGCTGTGGGTTTTGCTGCCCTTCGACGGCCGTCTCCGCTTCAACTACTTGATCCTGGGTATCCTGGGTTTCCTGGTTATCCTGTGCGTCCTGGAATTCAGGCTGCTGTTGATCTTGCTGCGCATCAACAGCTTCGTCGCCGGCGACCGGCTGACCGCAGGAACCACAAAACCGCGCGTCCTCTGCAATCTGCTCCCCACAATTGTTACAAAATGCCATACGTAATCCCCCTGTTCTAAGTTTATTATCCATATCTATATACTGATGAAGAAGCTGGGCATTTGGCCGCTATCGGCATTATGCTTGTACTTCATCTACTTTTTTGATGAGCGCATAGCTTTGAGATGCTTGATACTCCCGTCAGAAGCAAGGCGTTTGTAGTCTTCTGATTCCACACCGTATATTGCTATTTTACCATCTTCGTTGCAGTGAACACCCCAACCGTATTTTTTGCCAAGCGCAGAAGCACGGAAACATGGTTGTGGCTTTGCAAAAAAATCCTCACGCGCAAGTCCCTTGCGGTTGCCATTTGATTCGTACAGTACATCATCCGAACTGTACGTATATGGCTGATCAATGAGCATTTCATATTCTATCTGAACAGCAGTACGCGGTTCCTTTACAGGTGGCTTTTCAGCAACAGTTACCGGGCAATCCTCCGCAACTTCAATAAAAGTGTCAAAATAATTTGTGCTATTCTTAGCCATAACCAATCCTCCTTCCGATAGGATCGATGCCAGAATCTTCCGGTTATTCCCGACCATAGTAGAGCAGAAGCCATTTATGAAATAGTATACCCCTTGATTTGTTCCTTGACAAGCAGTAGGAGAACAATTCTGAGTCAGATTCTGAGTCAGGTTTATTTGGTTTATACGCAGTTATGCCGCAGGCAGTGATCGCGGCAGGCCGTTTCGATATCCCTATAATAATGCGCAGGTTAATCGGTGCTTTGACAAGATAGGACGAAACCAATTATACTGAGGCATAAAACCGTCGTTTGCATGCGGGAGAAAGCGTTTTTTCCATAGCGCAGCCGCGGGAAGGAGGATGTTGTGATTTTATCCGATAAAATGCAGTATTTTGGACCTTCCATCTTTGTCAAACTGAAGGATGCGGTTGCTTCGTGTTCTTTGCCGATCTGCGATCTGAGCGTGGGAACGCCAGACTTACCGCCGCCGAAGCACATCATAGACGCTTTTCTTGCGGCTGCAGCCGATGTCGAAAACTATAAATATGCTCTGGCGGATACGCGCGAATTGCAGGACGCGGTTGTGGAATGGTATCAACGCCGATTTTCCGTGTATCTGGAACGTGAGAATATCTGCGGGCTCGTCGGGTCGCAGGACGGACTTGCTCATCTTCCCCTTGCGCTCGCAAATCCGGGCGATCCTATTCTTGTACCGAATCCCGGTTATCCCATGTTTCTCAGCGGCGCGCGGCTATCGTCAGCCGCTATTGTCTATACCCCGATTCAGGAAGAGAATGGTTATCTTGTAGATTATGAAAGCATATCGCCTTCTGTCGCACACAGCGCTAAGCTTCTGATTCTGTCATACCCCGCGAATCCGTTGGGACGGCTTGCCCCGATGGAGTTTTTTGAGAAAACCGTTTGGTTTGCGAAAAAATATGGCATTTACGTATTACATGATAATGCGTATGTGGAGCTTACCTTCGATGGCGCGCAGGGACACAGCTTTCTGGAAATCAAAGGGGCAAGCGACATAGGCGTGGAGTTCAACAGCCTGTCGAAAAGCTACAATCTTACAGGCGCCCGTATTTCCTTTATGCTTGGCAACGCGGATCTGTGCGCCGCGTTGACGCAGCTTAAATCGAATATTGATTATGGGATCTTTAAGCCTGTGCAAGCTATGGCGATTGCCGCAATCTCGGGACCACAGGACGGATTGGTCTCCTTGCGCGCCGAATACCAGGCAAGGCGAGACGCGCTGTGTTCCACTCTATCGGAGGGAGGATGGCGCGTAACGCCTCCTCAGGGGACGATGTTTGCCTGGCTGAAACTTCCGGAAAGATTCCAAGATTCGTTGGACTTTACTTTGAAGTTATTGGATAATACGGGAGTCGCCCTGGTACCCGGCGTCAGCTTCGGGTCCCTCGGCGAGGGCTATGTGCGTATTGGCCTGGTACGCCCGGCTACTGAAATGACGTCGGCTGCGCAAAAAATCATGGCGTTTATGGAAAAGCCGAACGATGGGCCCCCCGTGGTATAGCAGCGAAGCTTTAGGCTGCCATTGCTCCTCGTACGAGTAGCAATACGTCATGCCAATCGTTTTCATTACGTTGCCGCTTCTCGGATTGTTCACGTCATGCGTTGCGGTGATAAATGGCAAGCCAGCTTTTTATCACAGACCCAATTCGTTCTAGCCCGTTATTGTGCGATTTTGCGATTTATTGTGGAGATAGCAGTTGACCAACAAATAGTATTATTTCTTCTTCCGTTAATGCTTTCGCCCTTTTAATGGCGAGTACATCTTCACCGCTTGGTAATTTGGTTGTAAGGTGTATATCACTTGAAAGCTGAAACTTAATTCCACCTTTTGTAGTAGCTTGTACTTCTCCATTTACAAGCAACTCAAAATTGCCCGAAGTAGGCTTGAGTTCTATTTTGTAATCACCATATTGATAGGTCAACACTTTGCCTTTCGATACGACATCCATATTCATTCCCTCCTCAACAATAAAATAACAAAGCCAATCGTACCATAGTTTCCATAAAATCACAACTGCATATTCAGAAGTTGTGCATATTCAGAAGTTGTTTTTCTCAGAGAGTGTTTTTCTCAGAGAGTGTTTTTTTCAGAGAGTGTTTTTTATTGACGCATAAGACGATTCGTGCTAAAATCCAGTAAAATCAATACAAAACCGATGATTAAGAATAGTAATCATAACAGCGAAATCACAGAGAGCCGCCGGCGGTGGGAATGCGGTATTTCAAATTATGATGAATGGGCTTAGGAGGGCAATCCAAAAGGCTTATGCCGAGTAGGCGTTGACGAAAAATCCCGGTCGTTATACGGGAAGCGCATGATGGTGCGAACACATGGAGGTGGCTAACAGAAAACTTCTGTCCTTATGGGATGGGGGTTTTTGTTATGTAAGCCCATTATCCGATTGCCATTGGCGTCAGGGTAATCATGAAAATCGGCGGCAGCCCATTTTAGAAAGAAGGTTATAGAGATGAGAAAACGCATTCTAACAGGAGACAGGACAACCGGCAGGCTGCATCTCGGACATTATATCGGGAGTTTGCAAAACCGCGTCAGGCTTCAAGACGAATACGAAACCTTTATCTTGCTTGCGGACGTACAGGCGCTCACAACCCACTTCGATAAGCCGGAACTGATAAATGAAAGCATCTATGACGTCGCAATCGATAACTTGTCTGTCGGGCTTGATCCGGAGAAGGCCACGCTTGTTCAGCAATCTCAGGTTTCAGCAATCGCGGAGCTCACTGTTTTCTACTCTATGCTGGTGTCGGTCAATGCGCTCAGGCACAACCCGACGATTAAGACAGAGGCAAAGCAATATGGTTATGATGATCTATCGTATGGATTCTTAGGTTATCCTGTCAGTCAGGCAGCGGATATTACCTTCTGTAATGCCGATCTTGTCCCGGTGGGGGATGACCAGTTGCCTCACATGGAACAAGCCCGGAAAATCGTACGCCGATTCAACGATCTCTATGGCGAAACCATTAAAATCCCCAAAGAACTCTTAAGCAAAACACCCCGTCTGGCGGGGCTTGACGGAAACAGTAAAATGGGAAAGAGTTTAGGAAACGCCATCTATCTATCGGACGATGAGAATACAGTCATAGATAAAGTGAAATCCGCATTGACGGATACCCATCGAATCGCCATTTCCGATAAAGGCAATCCGGATTTATGTATGGTCAGCCAATACCAGAAATCTTTCAATGCGGAAGAATACGACAACATTTGCGAAATGTGCCGCGCCGCAGATATCGGCTGCGTCGCATGTAAAAAAGTACTGTATACAAAACTGAACGAGATCCTGGCTCCGATCCGTGAGCGCAGGACATTCTACGAGAATCGAAAAGAGGCTGTACGTGAAATGATTGTGACGGGCACGATGAAGGCGAACGAAATTGGCGCTGAAACCATGCAAAAAGTAAAGCACGCGATGAAGATCGCGTTATAGTCGAAAAATATGGACAAGCGCATCTTATACGTACTATTGAAGACCACTACCAGACATTGGAGTATAATGGATCTATAGAATACAGCAAAATGACTGCGCATAATCGAGCCAATGGAATATCAGAAAAAATGGGAAGATATGTTGATCATGAATTATGAACTAAAGGAAAATATATTAGCAGCGAAAGACTTCATAAAATTGCGCGATTCTGCGGGGTGGGGCGCTGCGCCGCCAGAGCATCAAATTGAAGAGGCTCTAAAAAATTCACTTGTTACGATTTCTGCGGTTTTTGAAGGCCGGATCATAGGCATGGGAAGGCTTGTTGGCGATGGCATGAGTATTTGTTATGTACAGGAGATGATCATTTATCCCGAATATCAAGGAAAAGGAATTGGAAAAGCGATAATGGATAAACTGATCTCCTATATCATAAAGAACGGTTTTACGAATACTTATGTCACAGTAGGACTTTTTTCTGCAAAGGGGAAAGAAGGGTTTTACAGTAAACTTGGTTTTGTAGAACGCCCTAATGAAAAACGTGGCGCCGGAATGGAGTTGATTTTGAAAGTAGGTGATCGTGATGATTAGGATAATGACTTTGGCCGACGTGCCTCGTGTAGCGGAGATACATGTGTTTGGTTGGAGAGATGCGTATCGGGAGATCATTTCTGATGATTATTTATTCAACACTATGCTTGTATCAAAGCGCATGAAATATTTCGAGGAAGCTGTTGTCAATAATTCGGAAGAAAGCTATGTGTTTGATGATGGAATTCTAAGGGCATTTATGACAATAGGCGCTTGCAGGGATACAGACAAGCCGGATTCGTTCGAGCTTTGGGGGATTTATGTTGACCCATTCATGCAGAAACATGGAATCGGCTCCAAAATGGTTGGCTATTGTGAAACGAAAGCTTCGGAGAGGGGTTTTAGTGAGATATATTTATGGGTGCTTGAGAAAAATGTGAAAGCCATTACTTTTTATGAAAAGTTGGGCTATGTACCGGACGGTTCGGCGAAAACCAGTGACCATCTTCCGGTCAGTGAGTTAAGATATGTAAAGCATCTATACCAGCAAAGTTCCACATAAAGTAGAACACAGATGGAATTTCGAAAAAGATTTCCTGGTAATAAATTCATTTGCGTATGGAGTCATGCGCATCGCCGTTGTATTCGCTCCTGATTTGCTCCGCAGCCGGTACGTTTCATTAGCTAGAGCGGACGCGCCCTTGCCACTACGATACCAAGATCCCGGGATGAAGAGCCTCGCAGTGAGGGAGTGGGAATGCCCGGGGTGCGGGACGCGCCACGACCGCGACCAAAACGCAGCGGCGAGCATCCTGCACAACAATAATAGTTGCAAATAATCGGTTCAAGTACAAAAGTGGTGTATCAGTAGAGGATCTTGACGAATAACTTGAGTAAAAACAGAAATTGGACAGTCCTCTTAGTCGGCGGAGCATCCGGAACGGGTAAATCCTGTTTCGCGAAGGCAATAGCTCGTCACTACGGGATAAGTGTTCTGGAAATCGATGATATTAACCAATCCTTAAAAGCGATGACTACGAAGGATACGTTGCCAGCCATGCATTACTTTAGTACCGGTCTGGACTGGATGAACATTGGCGTTTCGGAAAACGTGAACTGGCTTATACGTGTCAGCAAGGAAATGATACCCGCACTTACGGCAATAATTAAACGGCATCTGGAGGACGATGTCCCCATCATTATGGAAGGCGACTTTCTTTGTCCTGATCTTGCGGCAAGCTTTAGTGGAAGTGAGGTTAAATCGTTGTTTATTATGGAGCGGGACAAAAATCAGATATTGCAGAATTTGATGAATAGAGAAGGCGGCAGTCCGCAGCACTCTAGAGCCGACATAAGCATTGCCTATGGGGAATGGCTAACTGAGGTATGCAAAAAGAAAGGGATAAATGTCATTGAATCGAGACCATGGAATAATGCATTAAGCAGGGCATTGGAATATCTGGAATAACGAGGACGTTGTATTGCTATCGCTGAACCGGACACAACGCAAGACTTAATAATTGTCATTTGCAGCCGAATAGTGTATAGTATTGGCAAGTAAGGAATCCAATGAATTTAAAAAGGAGATCCCATGGAACTGGCAAAAATAACGTCAAAAGGACAGATTACCCTTCCAATCAATATCAGGCGCACACTCAAGCTTAACGATGGCGATAAGGTTGCCTTTATCGAAAAAGACGGCCAGTATGTGGTCATCAACCCTACAATGCTCGCATTCGAGAATGCGCAGAAAGCATTCGAGGGGGAGGTTGAACGGCTTGGTCTCAGAGATGTTGATGATGTTGTGTCCTTGGTCAAGGAGGTTAGGGCTGAACGGAAAGCGACGCAGGCATGAGAGTGATGCCTGATATCAACCAAGACATAAGCTGCCGGGCTGTCTGGTATTTTAGTTATCATCAAATGGCTTGAACTGAAACGATGAAGAGATGAAGAAAAATGAAGAAATTACCGCTTGGAATACAGAATTTCAACGAAATGATCACAGGGGATTATGTGTATGTCGATAAAACCCGGGACATTTATAATCTCATCAGAGGTGCGAAATATTACTTTCTATCCCGCCCGAGGAGATTCGGGAAATCCCTGCTCCTTGACACGATCGGCGAGGTCTTTCAGGGTAACAGGGAACTCTTCAAAGGACTTTGGATAGACGACTCCGATTATGATTTCGCCAAGCATCCGGTGATCCGCCTCGATATGAGCAATATCCCCAATAAAACGCCGGATATATTGGAGCGTTCTCTTTTCGAAGAATTGAATGCCTGTATTCAGCGAGAAAAAATGAATGTAAGCGGAACAGAGTCCGCTGTTCTTTTTAAGCGCCTGATCGAAAACTTGCGGGAGAAATACAATCAAAGGGTCGTCGTACTCATCGACGAGTATGACAAACCGATACTCGACCACATCGACGATAGGGAGACTGCTGAAGCCAACAAGAAAGTCATCCGGGAATTCTACGGTATCCTCAAGTCGATGGATCCCTATCTCCGGTTCAGCTTCTTTACAGGGGTGTCGAAGTTCACGAAAACTTCCCTGTTTTCCGAACTTAACAATTTGAAAGATATCACTCTGGATGAAGACTACACAAATATATGCGGCATTCCTATCAATAGCCTCGACTACTATTTCGGCGAACATATCAAGAACCTGGAGAAGCATAAAAGGTTTAAAGATATTCACAATATCCGGGAAAGAATACTGGCGTGGTACGACGGCTACTCATGGGACGGGGAAACAAAGCTGTTAAACCCCTTTTCGCTCCTCAGTTTTCTCGATCAAAAAAAGTTTTCTGCGTTTTGGTACGCCAGCGGTACGCCAAGGTTTCTACTGGACTACATCAAGAAGCAGCCGGAATCGTTTTCCGGCCTTAAAAACGCGGAGATTACAGAAAACATGCTGGATGCGGTAAATCTAGACAATATTATGGTAAGCTCCATGCTCTTTCAAACCGGTTATCTTACGGTGAAGGAAATACCGACCACACAGCACACGCCTGTCTATCTGGTGGACATTCCGAACTTTGAAGTCAGGGACGCGTTTAACCATCACGTCCTGTCGTCTCTCATAGAAAGAGACGACGAGTACACGGGGCGCGCAAAACTGGCCATAGACAGGGCGCTCCGGACGAGCGACCTGCAGCAGATGCTTACCATACTGCGGGGGCTATTCGCTTCTATCCCATACGAACTCCACGTAGACGCCGAAGCGTACTACCATTCCATATTCTACGCCGTGATGACGGTACTCGGGTTTGACATAGACGCCGAAGTCTCCGTATCCACGGGCAGGGTGGACGCTGTACTCGATCTTGACGATAAAGTGTACATCATAGAGTTTAAATTTGAACGCTGCCCTGCTAATGCAAGCGAAGAAGACCGGCAAAAACACTTCGATCAGGCTTTAAGCAAAGCAATGGATCAGATCAAAGACAGGGGTTATCACAAAAAGTACGCGGGAACCGGAAAAACAGTGTATCTGGCGGCTTTCGCATTCCTCGGCAGGGACGATATCGAGATGCGGTGTGAACAGGACGTCGCGAAGCACTTGGATCGAGGTTCGATATAAAAATGATATAATTGACAAAGCCTTATGCGGTTGATATAATGACGCTTGATGTTTTTGAGACAAGGTCGGGAATTCCTATGATTGCAGAAATCGGCCGGTTAAGGGACGATCCGGGAGAGTTTACGGATTATGACTTTGTGTTTGTTCCGGCGGACAGTGGAGAAGATTGCATACTGCTTACCTCGGTTCATTTTACCGGAGCAATGACCTATGGCGGCACTGCATTTCTGCTCAAAGGTAAATTGTCCGCCCGTGTGCAGTTGCCTTGCAGTCGCTGTTTAACGCCTGTTGAAGAAAAACTGGACATCGATTTTGATGAAGAGTTTGATGAGCAGGAGTACCCCGATGAGGATGCGGTAATCGATTTGGAAGATATTGCCTCTGAGATATGGATTACTTCGATCCCCATGCAGGTGCTATGCCGCGAGGACTGCAAAGGCTTATGTTCGCTATGTGGCAAAAATCTGAATGAAGGCGAATGTGATTGCCTCACAGAAAGCATAGATCCAAGGCTGGAGATCCTGCGGGATCTGATCAAACCGCAGGATTAAGGCGGACGACGCAGACAACACAGATAACGCCGTATGGCGGAATAAGAACAAGCTGTTAAGTCTGGCGAAGGAATTATTTTGCCAGACAAGGCGTCAAGGAAGGCCGTCGAAGGAGTGTATCCAAACATACATGACTGAGGCGGACGACGCAGACAACGCCGTATGGCGGAATAAGAACAAGCCAGAAAGGATTGGATTGAAATGGGCGTACAACAACACCGTCACTCGAAAGCCAGGGTACGGAGGAGCCGCGCGGTGGTCATGAAAATGCAGACCCCCAAATTCGTGGAATGCCCCAAGTGTCATGAGTTTAAGATGCCTCATCGACTCTGTCCGTCGTGCGGTTATTATAATGACCGTATCACGGTTCCGGTTAAGAACGAGGACTGACAACTAAAGGGGAAACGGATGAAGATCGCTTTGGACGTCATGGGCGGCGATCGCGCGCCGGATGAAATCCTGATCGGCGCCAAGGAAGCCTTAACTTCATTGGAAGAATTAGAATTGCTACTTGTCGGGGACAGGGGAGCCATATTGCAACTCTGGCCTGAGGCGGAGTCAAATCCCAGAACCGAGATCGTGCATTGTACGGAAGTCATCGAAATGCAGGAATCTCCGGCGGCCGCATACCGCAGAAAGAAAGACGCTTCTATCACGATCGCCTCAAGACTGGTGAGGGATCAGGAAGCGGAAGCGGTGGTTTCCGCCGGAAGTACAGGCGCTCAACTGGTGGCGGGCTTATTTGAGCTTGGACGCATGGAAGGCGTTGCCCGTCCGGCGATTGCCACATGTATACCGACGCTGCGAGGGCCGAGAGTGATGTTGGACGTCGGCGCGAATACGGACTCCTCTACGGAGAATCTCCGGCAATTCAGCTGGTTGGGAAAGATTTACTGCGAGATTGCGCTGGGCATTCGAAATCCAAGAGTCTACTTATTGAGTAACGGCACAGAGCAAGAAAAAGGAAACGAGTTGACGGTCAATACCTATCAGGTTCTGATGGCGGAAGAAGGCTTGGGTTTCTGTGGTAGCATTGAAGGCAGAGACTTGTTCAACGGAGAAGCGGACGTCATCGTTACGGATGGTTTTGCCGGCAATGTTGCGCTTAAGACCATGGAAGGAACTGCAGAAGCGCTGTTTACGATGATGAAAGAAGCATTTCGGAAGAGTGCGCGCAGTAAGCTTGGCGCCTTCCTGCTCATGCCGGCGCTGAAGAAAGTCAAGAACAGTCTGGACTATGAGGAAATCGGCGGCGCCCCTTTGCTTGGCGTCAGAGGACTCAGCGTAGTATGTCACGGCAGTTCCGGCGCAAAAGCGATTTGCGCGGCGCTGATCAAGACAGCCCAATGGATCGAATCCGGGCTGCAGGAGAAACTGGCCGCCAATAAATTTTAATGAAATAATCGGATTCCGGTCAAAAACAAGCCGGAAAGTATTGACCGATGCATAGCAACTTGTTATTCTGAATTGAAGCAAATGCAAAACGATGACACACCGTATGGTGTAAAGCAGACAACGCCGTATGGCGGAAAAAGAGCAAGCCGTTTAAGTTTGGCGAAGAAGTTTTTTCGCCAGACAAGGCGTCAAGGAAGGTCGGTGAAGGAGTGTATTCAGACATACATGACTGAACCGAACGACGCAGACAACGCCGTATGGCGGAAAAAGAGCAAGCCGTTTAAGTTTGGCGAAGAAGTTTTTTCGCCAGACAAGGCGTCAAGGAAGGTCGGTGAAGGAGTGTATCCAGACATACATGACTGAACCGAACGACGCAGACAACGCCGTATGGCGGAAAAAGAGCAAGCCAAAGGGGGTGGCGATGTGAGCTTATCTGACCAAATCAAATCTATTTTGTCCGCCCATTTAAGCGTTGAGCCGGATGATTTGACTGATGGCACGAGTTTTGACGATCTGAACGCGGACTCCTTGGATGTGGTGGAAATTATTATGGCGCTGGAAGAGGAATTTGACATTGAGATTCCTGATGAGGACGCCGAAAAAATACGTACAGTCGGAGACGTCACGGAATATATCAAAGAGCGCATCAACTAGCAGGCAAGGTTTTTACCGCCTCTTGACACCTTTTCCAGTGCAGGAGGCGGTTTTTACATTATAGGAAACGCATGGGTATGGGCGAAGCTCACCTTAGAGAACAGAAGGAAAAAGAATGCAGGAATACCCATTATCAGATATCATTGAGGCACTGAAACTGGACTCTCTGGAAGGCTTTTCCGCGCGAGAAGACTTGCTCCGTCAGGCATTCCGGCACCCTTCCTATACGATGGAGCATCCGGAGGAATGCGGTAGGAATCCCTATCTGGAAAGCAACCAAAGAATGGAGTTTTTAGGCGACGCTATCCTGGGGTTTATCGCTGCATATAGACTATATCAGGCGAACCCGCAATGCCAGGAGGGAGAGCTGACAAAGAAGCGAGCTTCCCTGGTGCGCGAGAAATCCCTTGCCGCCGCGGCGTCCTTCATGGGATTGGACCGGTATATCAGGCTGGGCAAAGGGATCGCTGCCAGCGGTGGCGCCGGACAGCCTTCGATCCTGGCGGATACGTTTGAAGCCCTGCTGGGTGCGCTGCATCTTTGCGGCGCGACGATGCCGGCGCTAGAGGATTTCGTATTCCGGGCTTTGGAGGATAGCCGCCAAATGACCGGCGAAGCGGAAGATGAGGATTATAAAGGGCAGTTGCAAGCGTGGATCCAGAAAACGAATGTCCAAAAGCTGTCCTATGCTATACTGGACGAGAAGGGGCCGGATCACCGCAAGGTGTTTCTGGCTGCGGCCTATCTCGATCAAGATGAAATTGGCAGGGGTTGGGGCAATACGAAGCAGGAAGCCCAGAAAGCCGCGGCAAAGGCTGCCTTGCAGCAATTGCATGAGGAGACAAAAAACTGAGCGCACAAGGGCTGACTGAAGATTGCGGAGGATTCGATAAGCGATGTTCCTGAAAAGATTGGACATACATGGATTTAAATCTTTTGCGGATAAAACCTCATTTGAGTTTCAACCCGGGATTACGTTGGTCGTGGGTCCGAACGGCAGCGGTAAATCCAACGTAGCCGACGCCATTCGCTGGGTACTCGGTGAGCAGAGCGCAAAGACGCTCCGCGGGGGCAAAATGGAAGACGTTATCTTTGCCGGCAGCGAGAAGCGAAGATCCCTTGGCATGGCGGAAGTATCCCTGACAATCGACAATACCAACGGCGGCCTTGCTCTGGAGTTTCAGGAAATCACAGTGACGCGCCGTCTGTACCGCTCAGGAGAGAGCGAATACTTAATCAACAAAACACCTTGCAGGTTGAGGGATCTCCACGAGCTGTTTATGGATACGGGCATTGGCCGCGAGGGCTTTTCCCTGATCGGGCAGGGGCGTGTGGAAGAAATCCTCCTGGCCAGACCGGATGAAAAACGGATGATCCTGGAAGAAGCCGCCGGGATCATCAAATATCGTTATCGTAAAAAAGAAGCTGCAAAAAAACTGGAGGAAACAGGTCAACATTTGCTGCGAATCGAAGATTTGCTGCTCGAACTCAAAGCCCAGGAAGAGCCTTTGGCCCGCCAGGCGGAAGAAGCGCGGGCTTACAGGATCCTCAAGGAAGAACTGGACGGCTTGGAGATTGGGATGATGGTGGCGGAGATTCGCCAGGCTGACGACCGCCTGCAAAGCCTGCAGACGGAGCTTTCGGCATTAGAAGAGTCGCTGCTGACCCAGAGGAGCGGCTTTCTGTCGGCGCAAGGCCATGAGGAAAGCCTCCGTTTGGCGCTGGATCAAGCCGGCGAGCAGATCAACGGTCTGCAAGAGGATATTTATCGGCGCAGCTTGGAACGGGAGAAGGCGGAAAATGAACAGCGTATAGAGACGGAGCGCAGCGAAGATCTGGAGAAGCAAGCCAAAACCCTGTCCGACGAGGCCGTCGTGTTGGAAGAAGAATGGAAGGAATTGTCCGAGCAATGGCAGACGCGGAGAGAACAGGAAGCCCTTTTGGCGGAACGGGTCGACAGAGCAAGCAAGCTTGTCGAAGAGGAAGAAGCCAGTCAGAAAGAAGCAGACGCTGAGACGGAACACATCCGGCAAACCCTGGATAAAGGGGACGAGGATCATTTTGAATTGCTTCGGAAAGACAGCGCCCTGCAGAATCAGGAAGTCGGCTTCAGAGAAAACCTGTCCTCCGCGGAGAGAATGAAGGAACGGATGGCGGAAACCGGCTTGAAGCTTCATCAGGATCTGCAAAATGTGCAGGAACGTATCGCTTCGCTGGAAGCCAGGCGAACCTTGCATCAAGCGGAGAGCGCCCAAATGGAGAAAGATATACAAACCGCCGGAGCAGCTTTGGAAAAGGCGGCAGGGGAGCAGCAGGCAAAGCAACAGGACAACCGGACGCTGGCTGGGGAAAGAGGACAGGCGTTGTCCAGATACAAGTTGCTGGAAGAAATGGAAAAAGAAGGACAGGGTTATGCCCAGGGCGTCCGGGAAATACTGCAGCGTCGCAGCAAGGAAAGGCTTCCCGGCATTATCGGGACGGTGGCGCAGAACCTTCGCGTCGATAAGGAGTATGAGCTGGCCGTCGAGACGGCTTTGGGCGGGCAGGCGCAAAACATCATCACCGAGACGGAGCGTAGCGCCCAGGACGCCATTCGCTGGCTGAAGAACTTTGATAAAGGCAGGGTGACCTTTTTGCCCCTGGATACCGTCAGAAACCGACCAATGCAGGAAGGCGCAGGCCCGAAAGGCAAGGGTATGATCGGCAGGTTGGCGGACCTGGTGGATTTCGAAGACCGGCTGCTTCCGGCGATGGAGTTCGTGCTGGGCAGAATATGGCTGGTGGACGAGTTGTCCAATGCAGTAGCAAGAGCAAGAGAGACGGGATTTCAATACCGTATGGTGACATTGGACGGGCAGATGGTCAATGCCGGAGGATCCCTGACCGGCGGCAGCGTGCGCTTAAGCGGCGGGGGCTTTATCAGCCGGCGCAGGCAGTTGGAAGAACTGGACCGGGATATCCGCCAGATGTCCAGAGACCTGGTAGCGGGAGAAGAGCAGGAAGAGGCTTTGCGCGGCAAACGGCGTCAGGCGAACGATGCGCTGGAAGCGCTGAAAGAACAGCAGAGCCGGAACGGTTTAGCCGCCGCGGCTGTGGAGAACGATATGCTTCACTGCCGACAGGAAGAAAGCAGGCTCTTACAAGAGCAGGAAATGATCGGCAGGCAGCAGGAAGAAGAAGAACAGGAGCAGGCCAGGATTAGCGCGATGCTGGACGGGTCCGGCATCGAGAGAAAACGTTTGGCGCAGGATATCGCGGCAAATCGCGAAAGCATGGAGGCGCTGAGACAGGAACTCCAGACGCGGCAGAGCCAGCGGGCAAACCGGCAGAGCAGGCTGACAGAGTTGAAGGTGCAGCTTGCCGAGGACAAGGCGAAGACCGACGCCTTTGATCGGGAGGGCAGCTTTCTCCGGAGCCGGATGGAGCAGATCCAAAGCAGAATCGCCTCGCAGAAAGAAAATAGCGCCCTGAGCATGAGCCGCAGCCGCCAGCATAAGGAAGCGGCGGAGCGCAGCAGCGGGGAGATACGATATATAGACGAAATCCTGATTGCACTGGAGGAAGAAAAGAAAAAAGCGCAGGACAAGAGGCTTGCACTGCAGCAGGAAGCAGCCAGCCTGGACGAAAGCCAGAAGGCGGTCAGCGCGGAGATCGAGAAAAAGCAGGAGAGGCGGCAGCAACTCCTGGTTCAGGAAGGCCGACTCCAGGTAAATCTGGAGGAATGGAAAAACCGGATGAGCGAACAGTTTTCCCTGGATTGGGAAATTGCTCTGGAAACGGTTCAGCCGGTGCAGGAAAAGCGGCGGGGGCAGCAAAGAGTGAAAGAACTCAGAGAAGAGCTGGCTGCTATGCCCGAGGTGAATCTGGCTGCGGTGACAGAGTACGAAAAGCTGCTGGCGAGGCTGGAACTGTTGGGTACACAGACGGAGGACCTCCGGCGCGGCAAAGCAGACCTCGAGGCGATTATCAGCGAAATGGACGCTTTGGTATCGGAGCGATTTAAAGAAACCTTTGACCAGGTCAATGTCCATTTTGATGCGATATTTCAGCGACTGTTTGCCGGAGGAAGAGCAAGTCTTGTCCTTACCCAGCCGGATAATTTGCTGGAGACGGGAGTGGACGTCATAGCCCAGCCTCCCGGTAAGAAGCTGCAGCATCTTGCGCTGCTTTCCGGCGGAGAAAAAGCCCTGTCCGCTATCTCCCTTCTGATGGCGATGCTGCGGGTCCGTCCCAGTCCTTTCAGTATACTGGATGAAATCGAATCCAATTTGGACGACGCCAATGTGGATCGCTTCGCGGAGCTGATCAAAGAATATAGAGATAGCGGCAGTCAGTTTATTATTATCACGCACAGGCGAGGCACGATGATAGCGGGAGACGTCATTTACGGCATATCCGCCCAGGAGTTTTCCGGCGTTTCCAAAGTGATTAGCGTACGATTGGAGGAAGCGGCAAAGTGAGCTTGTTCGGCGGTTTATTTCAAAGAATCAGCCAAGCTATGGGCTTAAGCAGAATCAGTGACGAATTTTTCGACGCCTTGGAAGAGCAGTTGATCATGGCGGACGTAGGCGCGGCGATTGCCCTTGAATTGACGGAAGAACTGCGTAAGGAAGCCAAAAAGCAAGGCTTCAGCACAGTGGAGGCTTGTGAAACCTACTTTCGGGAGCGGATTACCGCCATGTTGGCGGAAGGGGAACATGCGCTCCAATTTGCGGAGTCCGGCTTGACCGTCATTCTGTTTCTCGGTGTAAACGGCGTGGGAAAGACCACGACCATAGGGAAACTGGCCCTTCAATTAAAGGAAAAAGGCTTGTCGGTTCTCGTCGCCGCCGCGGATACCTTCCGGGCGGCGGCCATCGATCAGTTGGCGATCTGGTGTACCAGGGCGGGAGTCGACCTGATCCGTCAGCAGGAGGGCGTCGATCCGGGTTCCGTGGTCTATGACGCCATTGCGGCAGCGCACTCCCGCAAGTCGGATGTTCTGCTGGTGGATACGGCGGGAAGACTGCAGACAAAGCATAATTTAATGGAAGAATTGAAGAAACTGCGCAGAATCATTGAACGGGAGCATCCAGGGCAACCCCGGGAGGTGCTTCTTGTGTTGGACGCCACCACCGGGCAGAACGCCCTGTCCCAGGCAAAAATGTTCAAAGAAGCAGCCGGCGTCACCGGCGTGGTACTCACCAAACTGGACGGAACCGCAAAGGGCGGCGTGGTCTTGGGCATTACGCACGAGTATGGGCTTCCGGTTAAATTTACCGGCTGGGGAGAGAGTATAGGCGACTTGGAGCTGTTTGACGCCACAGAGTTCAGCCGTCGCCTTTTTGAGAACGCGGAAGCAGAATGAGGCGCACAAGATTGTGAATCCCGATCCTGTGGAAGCAAAGAACAGTCGGACGCTTTGGGGAAAGGATGATGACGATGCGGTTGCAAATCAGAGAATATCCGGTCACTTCTTTGGAATGGGCGGATATGAACGGATATGCGGAGGGCAGCCTGACGCTGCATAAGGAGGCGCTCATTCGCTTTCTGGAGGAAGACGGCGGATTAGCGGAGCTGATGCTTACCGATCTGGAACTGATCTGCCCGCAGACGTCTGCCAGGGTGATCAATATTGCGGAAGTACTGCCTGCCCATGCTCGCCTGGGGGAGGGCGCTTCCGACTATCCCGGCTTGGCGGGGCCCTTGCAAACTGCGGGAGAGGGTATATCCGTGCAGCTAAGCGACTTTTCTGTGCTGGCTATCGCGAGTCTCCCCAGCCGCTATGTCAAAGTGCTGGATAAAGAAGGGCCGGGAAATGCGCTTTCCCCTTATAGCGGACACTTTCATCTGGCTTTCCGGGCTGTGCCGCGTAAGCAAGATATGAGGCGAAGCGACTACTTTGCACAATTGAAGAAAATGGGACTTATCCTTGGCGCCTATGTCGCCAGGGTCGCAGCCGGATCCGGCGCTGCGCCGCATCGGGCGGCTGACTATGACTTGACCCCTTGTGCGGATAAACTGCCGAGGGCGGTCTATGTTTGCATGCTCGCTTCCCTCCAGAACTGGGATAAGGGCGAGCCCATACTCTACGGCAACGATCTGGCCAACATGCTCCCCTGCGTCCTGCATCCGAACGAGATGCTCGACGGCGCCATAACGGCCCAGAACTTCAATCTGGGTATCGATACCTACTCCTTTGTCAACAATCCGGTCGTCAAGGAGTTGTACGCCAGACACGGTAAGGATCTGGATTTCGCCGGCGTCGTCGTGTACGCATCTCACGCAACCCGTGAGCAGAGAGAACGTTCGGTGCAGATGACCTGCACGCTCGTTAAGCACGTTTTGCACGCGGATATGGCGATATTGACGAAAGTGGGCGGCGGTATTCCCGAATCTGACGTAATGATGGCGGTGGAGAACCTGGAGAAACAAGGCGTGACGACTACGGCTATCCTGTGGTCGCAATGGGGCGACGGCACAATCAAGGATATCCTTTCGGCCTTTTCTCCGGCAGCCGACGCTATGGTTTCGGTGGGCATCAACGACACAGCGATCTGCCTGCCGCCGCAGAAGCGCGTGGTGGGCGGACTGACTCTGGATCCGCTGTCAGACGACCCGGAAGCATTACCCCAGCCTGCGGATCAGGAGATCGTACTGCGTACAAGGGAGTACTGTGGGGCGATCAACCAGCTTGGGGCCTCAAAAGTAGCAATGATCGAGCGATGACGCCAAAGGAGGAAGCGGCATGAGCGGGAAAACCTATCGCGTTGTGCAGTATTTGAATCAGTTCTTTGCCGGCGAAGGCGGAGAAGAACAAGCGGGCGCGCGCCCCCATTCCATCGATGGACCCGTCGGTCCGGGCCGCCTGCTCGAAGAATCCTCAGGCGGCGCTCTTCGCGTAGCCGCTACGGTCATATGCGGCGATAACCGCTTTGTGGAAGATCCCCAGGCGGAGGAGGAGCTCCTTTCCATGATAGCCGGCTTTCGTCCGGAAGCCTTTGTCGCGGGGCCTGCTTTTCTGGCGGGGCGTTACGGAGAGGCCTGTGCGGAGCTATGCAAAGCAGTGCGGGAAAAGCTCGCCATACCCGTGATCACCGGGCTTGCGCCCGCGCATCCTGCCGTAGACAGATACCGGAGCGCCCTCCGTATCGTGCGGACGGGGGCGAACGCCGCCGATATGCGAAAAAGCATGCCGCTGATGACAGCCGTTCTGCTGAAGGATCTGTGGGAAGAGGAGCTTTCTCAGGATGAACAGGACGCGCTATTCAAACGCGGCCTGATTGAAAACGCGGTTTTGTCAGAAAACGCGGCCCGGCGTGGAGTGGCTATGCTGCTGGCAAAGCAGCGGGGAGAAACGTGGCAAAGCGAGATACCCATTCCCGTATTCGATTATTCGCCGCCTGCGCCACCGGTAACTGGACAGCCGCTCAAGGTCGCCCTTGTGACCGACGGCGGGCTGATGCTGAGAGGCAATCCGGAGAAAATGCCCTCCGGCCGCTGTGTCCGCTACTATACCATCGATCTGCATGACAGAGCGAGTCTCGATCCTTCCTGGCTGGAAGTGAATCATTTCGGATACGATACCCGCTATGTAGCCGCCGATCCCCATAGGCTGACGCCCTATGATGTGGTCAGAGATTTAGAAAAGGCAGGGGAGCTTACCCTTCATCCCAGGCTCTTCACGCTGGCAGGCGTAGCCACCGCAGTGGAAAGCGCAGCCGCTATCGGCAGAGGGATAGCCGGGGAACTCAAGGAAGCGGGAATTCAGGCGGTCATCCTGACCTCCACCTGAGGCACCAGCACGCGCTGCGGTGCAGTGATCGCCAAAGAACTGGACAGAGCCGGCATTCCGACCGCGCACATCTGTACGATGCTCAATGTATCCAAAGGCATGGGCGGGAATCGCCTGATCCCTTCGCGAAGCGTACTCCACCCCACAGGGGACCCTGAACTCTCCCCCGATGAGGAGTACAGCCTGCGTCTGGAGATCGTCAGAAACGCAATCCGCGCCCTGGGGGCGGACATTCAGGCGCCGCAAGTATTTGAGTGAAGCGAAAATCTCCGGACGATTGCGTGATTCTGGATTCCGGACATCCAAATTTTCTAATTGAAATTCTATAGTACATATGATATACTTGACTGCATTGTTAATTTTCTACTTTAATACTGTATTTTTCCACAAACGGATGGAGAACATCATCTTCAACCCGCATTGACAGGAACCATGGAGGAGGGAGAATTCTTGATGACAAGAAAAATCTTAGCCGTATTTGTTTTAGCAGCCATGATACTCACCGGTATGCCCATGACGGCATGGGCGGGCGGTGTGCAGACAGGGACGAATACCGAAATCAATGTCTACGGTTCTGTTATAGAGGGACCCGACAGGCCTGTGCTTGTGCAGCCGATCGGTAACCTGGACGGAAATGGCGATGGCGCGGAATTTAACCTGACGATTATCTCACAGAGTGGCTTTGCCGCAGGGGATGAGATATACGTCGCCTCCAGACGGTGTCTTGTGGATTATTTCTATTATTGGGATGGGCAGGGGAACTGGATTCCTTTTGGCAACGCGCCTGGCGACACGATCGGCAATCCCGGGGAGATGCAGCAAACGGACAGTACGTATGCCCTGCAGATCACCTATGGCGATATGCTTCGTCCGGTTGGCAGCAGCGAAACGGTAGCGACAGCGAGAATTAAAGTGGTTTCCGTCGCTGCCGGAGTTTCGCAGATCGTCTTTGGCAGGGACGCGGCGGATACAGCCACCTATGCCGGGGGTGTGATACCGTTTGACGGGCTTAGCCAAATCATTGGACAAAGAAGTTACCCGGCGGAATATGCCGCTTCCTTAGGCGGCGGCGTACAGACGGGGACGAATCCCAAAGTCAATGTCTATGGCTCCGTTGTTGAGGGACCCGATAGCGCTGCACCCGTGCAATTTATTTACAGCTTAGACGGAAATGGCGACGGCGAGGAATTTGATCTGGCAATCCTCTCCGAGAGTGGTTTTGCCGCGGGGGATGAGATATACGTCGCCTCCAGCCGATATGCAGTCGATTATTTTTTTTATCAGGACGCGCAGGGACGCTGGATCCCTTTTGGTAACGCGCCCGGCGACGAGATTCTCCATCTTAGCAAAATGCAGCAAGCAAACAATTCTCATGCTTTGCAGATCACCTATGGCGACATGCTCCGTCCGGTTGATGGCAGCGATACGGTAGCGACAGCGAGAATTAAAGTGGTTTCCGTCGCAGCCGGGACTTCCCAGATCGTCTTTGGCGCGGACGCGGCGGATACCGCCTCCTATGCCATGGGTGTGACGCCGATTGACGGATTAATCAGAATTATTGGAGTCAGAAGATATCCGGCCGAATATACTTTTTCATTGGGCGGCGTGCAGACGGGGACGAATACCA
>WRMS01000004.1 GCA_009777025.1 Clostridiales bacterium
TTTAAGCGACTTGATTCTGAACATCTGAAACTCTGGCTTGAAACTGACTATTCCCTTGGAGAGTTATGGAATAAGAATATCTTTGGGGGGAGGCCATAAAGCATGAGGCTATATGTTTTGTGTGAAGGGCTAACAGAAGACCGCTTTGTAAAAGAAATCCTCTATCCTGATTTGCAAAGCTTAAATATTTATGCAACGCCGATTATATGCGAAACAAAGCGAACAGCCGGCAAAAAATATACAGGCGGAGTCAGTAAGTACAGCAAAATAAGAAATGAATTGGAAATACTTTGCAAAGCCGACCCAACGGCTTTTGTAACAACGATGTTCGATTACTATAAATTGCCAAATGATACGCCGGGTAAAGGCTCAACCGGTGACATTTACAAAATAGCGCAGGAAATTGAAACTGCTATAAATGCGAATCTTGGAGCGCCCGGAAATCTTCTTCCCTTTATAGTTTTGCATGAATTTGAAGGACTATTGTTTTCTGATGTGACAGCTTTTCTTGGAGAAGCAAAAGCAGATAGCAAAACTGTTATGGAATTAGAGCGTATAAAAAACAGCTTCCCTTCTCCTGAGCATATCAACGATTCAGAAGAAACTGCGCCGTCAAAGCGCATACTGCGTTTTTTACCTGAATATTCCAAAACACTTAATGGTATCGAGATAGCGAAGAGTATCGGCGTGAACAAGATAGCGGAGGAGTGCCCGCATTTCAAATCATGGCTTGAGAAAATTAGACGCTTACACCCGATGAACTAACATGAATACTATCAACCGGATGCTGTCAAAGAATAAAAACAGAATTCCGTCATAAGTATTGAACGTATCAAATAACGCCTGCTTTGGCAGACAATCGTCGTAGTATATGCTATACTGATCATCGAATCGAATAGGAAAGCAGAGGTCGTAGTATCTATGGAAGAACAGCGCTCGTCTCCCCTGTCGAAAGAACTCAAAGTTTTTTTTGCCATCGTTGCACTCACGGGCTTCGCAATGGGGATGAGCGACAACGTCATCTCCAATTTCTTCAAAGACGCCTACGATGTAACTGCCCAGCAGAGAGGGTTTCTGGAGTTTCCGCGGGAAGCGCCGGGCGTAATTTGTTTTTTGGTCATAGCCCTTACATCCGGTATCGGCGACGTCCGCCTTTCGCTTATCGCAAAACTGCTCTGCATAGCGGGTTCCCTTGCCCTCGGCCTATTCACGCCTTCTTTTGCCGTCATGTCGATCCTTATTTTTATCAATTCGCTGGGCAACCATATCTATATCCCGCTGCAGGACAGCATTGGACTCTCGATCATCGGGCAGGCGGATCTCGGTAAGCGCATGGGGCAGTATAGCGCTTTCCGCACCGCTTTCATGATGCTGTCCAGCATCATCGTTTTCCTGGGTTTCCGATTCGGTTTCTTCAGTTTCAAAACGCAGATCAAGCTTCCTTTCCTTATCGGCGCCGCCGGCTTTACCGGCGTGTTCCTGCTGTATCTATTACTTTATTCGAAATACAAAGTCCAAGGGGAAGCCCGGAAAAAGCAATTTCAAATCCTAGTCAGGAAGAAATATACCCTTTACTATATCCTTGCCGTTCTGGCTGGCGTTCACAGGCAAATTATGGTCGTCTTCGGTCCCTGGGTCCTCATCGAGATCCTGAGCCAACAAGCCGACACACTGGCCTTTCTGGGGATCATTTCTTCCTTCCTTGGCGCGCTTATTCTGCCGACAATCGGTCGCTGGATCGACCGCTTCGGTACCAAGACGATCCTGCTCGCTGAAGGCTTCACCTTAATATTGGTCTATATCATTTACGGTTTCATGAGCCGTGCATTTACATTGGGAACGCTGGCTAAAGTTGGCCTTCCCGTTTTGCTTATCTCTTCCCTGTTCGTGTTCGAGCGGCTCACTATGCAGTTTGGTATCGTACGTACAGCCTATTTACGCTCTATAGCGGTCGATCCGGCGGATATCACCCCGACCCTTTCCTTCGGCCTAAGTATGGATCATGTGGTGGCAATCTCCTGCGCCTACCTGGGCGGGGTCGCGTGGAATACCTTCGGCCCGCAGTACGTATTCTATATCGCCGCTACGCTTTCAGTTCTAAACGTTATCGTTGCTGTGTTAATCAAGCCGGCAATCAAAGCTGCTCCCTCAGTGCCTGAGACAGGATCTTGATCCGGAATATCAATCGGCGATCAACACGAACAAAAAACCGCCCCCTGTGTGGAGCGGTTTTTTTAGTTTCGGTTTGGTTGTGGGCGGCAGCCCACTTTAGGGCAGCGCGACGACCTGGCTTTTGCTTATGCCCCCGTTTTCGTTGATGTACTCGATATAGGCATAGTACGTCTTGCCGTTAACCAGGCCCCGGATATGGACGCCGTTTGCATTATAGTTCACATTGGTGTAGGGCTTGAAAGAGCCCCGCGTTCCTGTTTCGGAAAGATAGGTCGTATAGCCCTTCCCGTTCGCGGAGCGAATCATAAAGTTCAGATTGGCCTGGTTGTTGCCCGGAACAATATCGGTAACAAAGATATCTGCTTTACTGCTGATTGTGACAAGTATTGTCGCCATCTCCGAACCACAGCGTACACGCAGCGTCATAGTCGCGTGTCCCTGCATGCTGCAATCCACGTCGGAATCTGAATCCTGCAGGACCGCCGCATCATCCAGCGTGTAGTCTAAGCCGGCTGTATAGCCTTGGTCAAGCAGAAAAGCTTTGACTGCCGTTAGGAAAGACGCCGAACCCCCGATCGTATCCGCATTGGGAATAAGGATTGGCGCGCTGAGCAGGCTAAGAATATCCGACAGCGTTTCTTTCGGTGCGGTCGCCGGACGCGCGGGGATCTCCGTGTCGATAAGATAAGGGATCAGGAATACTTCATCTCCGCGCGCATCGAAATCGGCAACCCATCCGTAGACCAGACGTTCGAAGCTTTCCAGATAGTACCCGTCCTGGTTATGGTCGGTGGTATCATAGGGATCCGCCAGGATCAGCACGTCGTCAGGGGTTTCTTCCGTACCCAGGTCATCATAGCCGATGACGACTTGCCAATGCCCGCCCCACTCGTTCCATCCGATCAATACGGGATAGCCAAGGCTCAGGTAGTAGGGGATCAGGCCGTCGTCCGCGGCGCCGTCTTCCAGATAGTGATCCACGCCTTCTTCGTCTGTGATACAGCCCTCAATCAGGTCGTCCGTACTCAGGTACGCCCATTTCTTCAACGTATCCCATTCGTTGGCGGCGGCGATAGCTTGGAGGTAAAGCTCGTCTTCATTTAAACTATCGAAGATTTGCATCATATCGTCCAGCGTGGTTGCGCCGGGCGCTTGACGGCCTTCCCCCCGAAGAAGGGCCAGGTTGATCTCGCTAAGGCTGTCGTCCATAAGATCCGCCGGATCGAGTTCATATCTGCCGGCGACCTGCATCAGGAGCGTGTCGTCAACGGCGTTCAACAGTTTCGGGAGTCCCGGATTGGCGTCAAACCAATCGATTGCCATGAGGGCCGAAGTCAAGCCGCAGGTCCACTCGGTGGTCTGCTGCCGTGTCTTGAAGTTCTCCAGAATGATCAGTTCCCCGTCGCCGACTGGACTTTCGCCATTCTTCCACTGATAGAAATCATAATGCGCGTAATACGGAGACAGATTGACGAAATCATTGGGTACCCGCTCGTAACCGCCGGTAGCCGCGCCGGCAAGCCCATTGTCGCCGCGCCAGGGCGTCGCGGGATAATAGCGTTCCAAATCCGCCGCCGCACGACCGTAATCCAGCTTCATCCCATCGCCGGCGTCGCCGTCGTAGCCTTCTTTATAAGCGGTGATTCCTTCTCCCGTCTCCGCCTCATATACCCAATCCAAAGGAACAGCCGCGAGAAAGACGCCATGATCAAAGTCGGGATCAAAGCCGGCGCTCCAGTCAAAAACAAAACGCTCAAGAGACTGCACATTGTATCCGTCATTGTAGTGATCCGTCGTATCGTAAGGATCCGCCAGGATCAGCACGTGATCCTTCGTGTCCTCCGATCCCCTATCATCATAGCCGATAATGACTTGCCAATGACCGCCGAAGCTATTCCAGCCGATCAAAATCGGAATGCCGCGGGACAATAGTTCTTGAAATAGCGAGCCATCCATCAGCTCTTCCACCGACATCAGGTTTTGCCGTTCATCCGAAGGCTCTGTCTCTTCCTCCGCCTCTTCTTCTTCCTCTTCCGCCTCCGCCGGCGTAAGGAAGTCATAACTGGAGAGGATCTCCCATTCGCCCCATTCGCCGATACCCGCGGCATGGAGTGCGGTTAATCCATCAAATATGTTGATCATCTGCTGAAGATTCGTCGCGCCGGTCTGCCTAGGATGCTGGCGTAAAGACGACAGGTCCTGTTCGTTCAAATCGCCCCGAAGGCCAAACCAGTCCAGCACCATCAGCGCCGATGTGGGGCCGCAGGTCCAGCCGGTAGCCTGCTGGGTCGTCCGAAATCCTTTCAGCATGGTCAGGCTTCCCCCGGAGGCGCTGTTATAGTAATCATGAAGCGGCCAATAGGTGCTGTCTTCCAGATCGCCATACGCAAGGATGTTGCTGTAATCCACAGTGGCGCCGTCAGCCCCATATTCTTCCAGCAGTCTTTGTCCAAAGGGGATACGCCATTCATAGGCGCCGGAAAACACGCCCTCGTCGTCGATGTCGTCGTCCCAGTGCATGTCGCTATCCCAGTAAGTTTTACTGTCCTCCCAGGATACGATCCGCAGTTCATCAGCGTTGCTGTCGCCTGTCGTTTCCCAGATCTGAACAAAGTTGCCAACGATAGTCTTCGCCGTCGCTTCCACGGCTTCAAAGTTCCCGGTTTTGCTGTTCCAAAGAAATGCGGACAAATTCTTACTGACCGGAATGTTATTTATCCTTTCGCCGTCAAAGGCGCCGACAAGCGTAAAACTTTTCAGTATGCGTCTCTCCGGTATAGGTTCCGCCTGACCTGCCGTAACGGGCGCAGCAAATAAGCTCAATACAAAGAGCAGCGCCAGAAGTAGAGAAGCTGATTTTTTCATTTTGACAATCATGATCAATCCCCCTTTATTGGAATGGGTTCTCCCGTGAGATATCCTCATTACTATAACAGGGGGACTGCGTATTGGCAACCATAAATTCAGTAATGCTTTCCCGTTTTACTTTACTTGAAGAACTCCTTGCTCAGGGCCTGAATCTCCTCAGTCAGCGTATCGTATATCCCGGGATAGGTGGTACCCGGGCCGCCCATGGTAAAGCCGGGGATAAGGTAATGCTTCCCGGATTTCTCCACTAGCTCTCGCAGTGTACTTCGCAGGGCTTCGTGAGACCAGTCTTCCTTATCAAACTTTCCGTTGTCTATGCCGCCGTGGAAGGAGATTTTTCCGCCATACTTCCGAATGAGCTCGGGGATGTTGTTTTCTGAAACCGCACCCTGATAGACGTCGATTCCCATTTCAATCATATACGGCACAAGGTTCGCGGCATAGGAATCGCTGTGGTGAACGATGACTTGCACACCGTTTTGTTTCCAGAAGCCATACACTCTTTGATAAGCGGGAACCAGAAATTCCGCAAAGGTTTCCGGCGCGAGGAAAGATCGGGTCTGCGTCCCCCAATCGTCATGGTGGAACAAAGCGTCCGGATGCTGGTGCGCAACGATTTCCTTCGCAAGCTCGATCTCCCAGTCCGCGATATAGTCGATCATTTCCCGTATAAATTCCGGCTCTTCATGGAAATTCGCCAGGCAATCCGTCATACCCATCAGGTAATGCAAGCGCTCAAATATACCCGGCGCCGCCATAGCGGTAGCAAAGTATTCCTTCCGGTCCACTGCCGCCATATCGTCAACGTAACGCGCCCATTCCTCCTCGGAGAAGGAGTGGGGATCAGGGGCTATGATCGTCTCCCTCCATTTGCTTATATCTTTTACCACCAGCTTATCCGGCGTATGTACCGGAAAGGGCGCTACCACATGTTCCGGCCAGGAATACGTCACGCCCCAGTCATTGACCATCGTACCGCCTTTGGGACAGGTTCCCGATCTCCCCCTGCTTACCGGGTTGGAGACAAGCTTCATATACTCATACTGATTGACAAAACGGTCAGGGTCCCCGCCGCGGATCGTTTCCAATAAGTTTTGTCTGATGGTCAACATGCCAATCATCCTTTCTTCTTCCTCTGCCACAAAGATACCACTACTGATCAATGCTACAAATTCAAGCGTTCCCTAACCATGGATAACAGTTCCAGATCGCTGTTAAACGCTTTCCGTGGCGAGCCGTCCAGCCAGTCCAGAAACCCTTGCCAGGAGGTATTCTGGCGGGTTATCACATTCAGCGCAAACGTCGCGATCTTCCCCCTGGCTTGATTCACTTCTTCTTCCGTCATATTGCCGGTTTTGCTTTCGACTTCCGCCTCCTCTTCGTACGCTTCTTCCTCTTTCTCCGGGGCAGAGGAAATCGCTTTGTGATCCGTCTTTCTAAAGCTTCGTTTTTTTTGGAAAGCCCGGGGGAAATCCTGCCTGTCCAACAGGTCTTCTATTTGCAGCAAAAGATTTGCCGCATCATGAAAATAAATCGGTTCTTTCAATCGTCGGCTATAAACATAACCCGCGATCTCGCCTTCTTCATGTTCGTCAATGGTTACTCTCAAAAACGCCATATAATGATTCAATTTCATGATTGCTCCCCTGCTCCCTTCATTTTTTTATTTTAGAGCCTGCAGTCGCTTCAGCATCTGGTCGCTGTTGGTGCTGTAGTTGATCGCCGCCTCTTCTGTAATTTTACCATCCCGCGCCAGGTTAAGCAAATAGGTGTCCATACTGATCATCCCTTCGGATGCGGAAGAGAATATGACGCTGTCGATTTGATGCGCTTTCGATTCGCGAATCAGATTTCTGATCGCGTTGTTGGCAATCATCACCTCGAAAGCGGGTATTACGCCGCCTTCTTTAGCCGGTATGAGCTGCTGGGAAACCACGCCTTGCAAAACCATGCCCAATTGCACCCGGATCTGTTGCTGCTGTGTCGAGGGAAAACTGTCGATGATCCTGTCTATGGTATTGGCTGCGCCGACGGTATGCAGCGTGGATATTAACAGGTGACCGGTTTCCGCGGCGGTAATCGCTGTTTTAATTGTCTCATAGTCGCGCATTTCTCCCAGCAGAATGACGTCCGGCGCCTGGCGAAGCACAGCGCGAAGAGCAGCTTCATAGGTAGTGGTATCGCTGGACAACTCCCGCTGGGTGACCACGCTTCTGTCATGCCGGTGGAGAAACTCGATGGGATCCTCGATCGTGATGATATGGGCGCTGCGATTATGATTGATCGCGTCAATCAAACAGGCAAGCGTGGTCGATTTGCCGCTGCCCGCAGGCCCCGTCACCAGGACCATCCCCTTTGTAAAACTGGCAAAGTTCATGACGGTTTCCGGAATCCCCAGCACATCATGGCTTGGCATTTCGAAGGAAACCATCCGGATAACCGCCGCCAGAGAACCTCTTTGCTTAAAAGTATTTACACGAAAGCGGCTCAAATGGGGCAGTGAAAAAGAAAAATCGTCGTCTCCATTCTCCAGCAGCAGATTCATATTTCGCTTTCCCGCCAGGTTATAGATTCCTTCAATCAATTGATAGATCGTCTCCGGAAGCAGCCTTTCCGTCTCTTCTCTGAAAATGACGCCATTGCACTTGTAAGCCACCGGCAGACCGGCGATCAACAGGATGTCTGAAGCGCCGTGCTCCATCGCCTTTGATAAAACATCAACGGCTTCCATGTTTCACTCCTTTTCGGATAAATATCGAGGTTAATGGATAGATCAAAACAGCAATAAGGGTAAATACGCGATATCCGCTTCATCCTGCTGAGGAGGTATCAGCTGCCATTGTCTGATGCGCCAGCGGGAAGCGCCGCCGCCGGGATGAATCGATACTTCTACCTTGAGACAGGCCCCCTGCTGCAGCGGAATATCCGCTTCAATACGTATGCCGGCGCCATCCTCCGCCGTGATCAGCCCATACTCCGCCGTTAAGCTTTCACCGAAGGAGAGGATACTCGGCCGGCTCTCGCCGGGCGGCCACATTTCCTCCGCCATCTGCATGAGCGTATAGGCTTTGTTTTCCGCTTCATAGTATGCGGAGATGTATCGGGAATTCTTTTCGCTCAGCCTGAGATCAGCCTGAGCGGAGCTTAACGCCAGCACAGAAAATAAGGTTAAGCATAAAATAAGCAGCACTGTAAGCAGCGTAACGCCGCCTATCCCAAACAGCGGACTGCTACTGTTTTCACTCATAAGCCTCCCTCCGTTCTGAGCGCAGACGCTTCCAGTCTGTACACCGCGACGCCATCCTGCACGGATACAAGGATTTCTGCAAAGCGAAGCCCTGCCTCCTGCCGCAATTGAATGGTCATGACATAGGCAGCGCCGTCGCTTGCCGTCGTCGCCCAGTCTTTATCATAATAGATTGTACAGCCGCTGTCTGTCGCGGTTCCCTCCATCATTCGCGCAAGAGTATCCGGGGCGCTGTATCGCTTAAATGCTTCAGCGCCGCTTTGCGCCATGACTACCGCATGGCTTAATGCGCTGCTCTGTTCCTCGATCCTGTGGGACCAGGCAAAAAGACCGGCGCACACCGAAGAGCACAAAGCGAAAATCATCAATGCCAATAAGAGTTCTGTTAAAAACACGACAGATTTGGATTGTTGACGTCTCATCAGCGCCCCTCCTCTGTCGCAGAAGTTTTCGGTGATAAGAACATGTGTTCTATTCGTCCATCTTCAAAGTCGGCCCGTACAGTAATCATGCCCTGGTCGTCCTGTAGAAAGCTTATCCCTTCCAACCAAACGATGGGAAGCCCTGCTTCAGGATCCAGATCCGTGCCTTTCTCCACAAATAATTCCCGCAGGGCGCCATCATAGTGATACAGATAGGTGACATACGCCCAGCCGCCAAAGTCCTGTGTCAGCAGCAGAGCTTCCTGTCCCTTCCATTCTCCGACTTCGACGCCGCCGTTGGCGTCCGCCCTGCGAACCTGATTGGCGATATAGGAAAAGGTCGTCCTGATTTGATCGTTCACACCGGACGACAACATGATATGGCGATACAGGGAACCTCCCAGCATGACCAGACCGATGGACAAAAAAAGAAACACGGCGCCTAACAAGAAGACCCCGGCACTATCGACCCGGATTCTCTGTTTTTCTTTAATCACGCCGTACATCCTTCTCCCTCCTTTACTGATTAATAGGAAATACAGCTATATCCGGCAGTAAATTGTCGGCTATAAACTGATAATGCACTACATAATGTTTCGTATCCGGAAGGATTCCATAGTAATCCATCAGATAATGAATATTCACCGGATAGATGCCTTCTAAGGCATAACACTGTACGGAAGCCCTGCGTATGCTTTCTTTCGTCATCAGTAACGCCTGCGCAACCGCTTGATCCTTTGTCTTAGCCGTTCCGAACACGATCCCGGCAACGACCAACAGCGTAAGGAGGACAGGTATGCCTCCCCGGATCCAATTTCTATATTTTTTTTTCACAAACATGTATTCTGATCCCTTTCTTCCCTATGACCCGATTGCGTTCATCATCGCAACGAGAGGAAGCATTACGGAAAGCAGAAGCATGCCGACGACAAACACCAGGAACACGACCAGCATAGGTTCTATCCTGGACATGACCCTGGACATGATATCTTCCGTCTGATCGTGAGAACGGCGGGAAAGCTCCAGCATCACCGCTTCACTGGCGCCCGCTTTAAACCCTGCGGATATCAGGCCGATCTCCAGACCGGAGAAAATACCTGCTCTCTCCACAGCGGATGAAAAGGTCGACCCTTCATTCAGATAGGTTCTGCACTGATCAATCCTGCTTCGCATTTTCACTTCATCCACCAGCAGAGACGCCCGATCCAGGGCGTCATTGAGATTCAGGCCACTGGCCAGACTCAGGGATACGGCGGACGAAAAGCGCTCCCGGGATACGGATAAACCCAAGGCGCCGCGAAAAAACACAAGGTCAGCCAGATGGCGCAGTTTCTCCTGCCCCGACGGACTGCGGGAATTCACAAACAGATAACCGGCTATGAATACCAACAGAATCGCAAGAATAATCGCCCCCGTCTTACTGAAGACGCCTAACTGCATAAGCGAAGACGCCCAAGGAGAAAGACCGGAGCCCAATTGTTCCAGTACCCGTTGAAAAACCGGCAACACCTGCGTAACCAATACAAAGGTCACGACGGCGATCACAACAGCCAGCCACGCAGGATATACAACTGCCTGGCGCATGTTTTCTCGTAATTCATGTTCCTGCTGATAATGCTGAGACAAAGCCGTCAGCACTTGTTCGAGCCTTCCAGTATCCTCGCCGATCTGCACCATGCGCAGGGCATGTTCCGGAAAGCAGCCTGTATTCTCCATAGCGGTATAAAATGGCTTCCCTTGCTCCAGCACTTCTTTCATGTCGGCAAGGAGCTTTTTTTCACGATGGGAGACCGCCTCCGCTTCCAACAACGCGACGCCGTCCGAGGGCAAAATCCCTGCTTTCAGCATCATGGATATCTGAAGCGTAAAAAGATATACTTCTTCCGCTTTTAATAAACTGCCAGACTTTTTTTCTTTTATTTCTTCATTCATTAGCAGCCCCTAGTTTTATCCTCCCTTTCTATATATCCTAGTTTCACTCAACATGGGGCGCTGCCCCATACCCCGTCGGCACTCGCGTACATGCCGCTCATGCCTTTCGTTCACTACGTTCACGAGTCGCATCCAGATGCGACATATCTGAATCCTTCTGTATCGAGTTAGCTACAGGATTCATCTACATATCCTAGATTCATTCTACATGGGGCGGCGCCCCATTCGTATACTTAGTACACATAGTTCATGTTGTATTCGTTGCCTTCTCCGATAAACTGTTTGACCGCATTGGACGATTTCGCTGTGGAGACAAAAGTGGGATCCAGCAGCGACCACTTCTTCCCGTCCCATACGACCGCGTACTCGATCCATCCTGTATCGTCGTCTTCAATGTAGACATTGAGCCAGGCGTGGTATACTTTGCCTGCATATCCGATTACCAGCTTGGAAGGGATCCCTTTGAGACGCAGCATGGACGACATCAGCGCCGCATAGTCGAAGCAAATGCCTTTCTTACGCTCCAGCACTTTCTCCACATCCGGAAGATATCCAGGCTGCACCGTCGCCGCCAACACCGTGTCGTAGGTCAGAAGGGCGGTGACGTCATTATAAATCGCCGTCAGAATATCCAATTGCTTGGTCTTGCCCTCTGTCAGCATATTGGCTCTCTTCTCAACTTCAAGCCCTTTCTTAAAATTCACATACTGATTCGCATAGAGAAAGGGCAGGAATTCGCTTCGCAGTTTCAACTCCACCGATGTGCTGTAGGCCTGGGCATATTTGCTGCCCTGAATGTTTTCAAAGACGCCGATGGTATACTTTCCGTTCCCCTCGGTGAGCGGAATAATCTCCGCCTTACCTTTCGGATCAATATCGTAAGAATACGCGGAACCGTCTAACCTTGAAACCTGGGCTTTGATTCGTACATCTTTGCCGCCTGTATATTGGATGATTACATATCCCTCTTCCAGATTGGAAGCGTCGATAGAAGCTTTGTCATTGCTATATACGGTAACGCCTGTCTTTTGCTCCTTTGTTTCGACCATGGCTTCCGCGGTCATGGGCGCAAACCCGGTTAGTAACAGCGTTACAATACCGCAAACCAACAGTTTCAGCAAGAAGGACCTGTACTTCTGTTCTGTCATGCTGATTGTCATCTTGTATTACCTCGCTTATAGTTTGTTCTCCTTCATCTGTTCTCAGTCATTCGTTCTCATTTTGTCCAGATCAAGCTGTTGAATCTTATAATTCAGAATCAGGAAACTTTTTCTGTTTTTCTGATCAAACGTGCTCACTATCCTGTCCAGAATCATGGTCGCGTCCTCATAGCTTGCGGTAGGAAGCATCAATACATACTGCGCGCCGCTATATCTGGCTACGACGTCCCCTCTTCGTAAAGTATTCTCCAGTACGCTTAGGACCTGATCCATGGTTTTGTTAAGCAGGTTCAGCGTCGGGCTCTTTCCGTCGGGGAGAGACAGCGTGATCAGCGCGATCTGAACGCTTGTGCCGTGTCTGGCAGCGCGTCTGGCCTCCAGACGGTAGGCTTCCCTGAAAAAGCCGTACTCACAGCAAAAAGGCCCGGAGCGCGCGACCGCTTCCCGTAAATCCTGCTGGATAACGGTCAAATCCATTTCCAGCATCTTGTTCTCTTTCATGATCTCCTGATAGAGTTCCCTTAAGCCTTCGGAAGGCCGTACGCCAAGATTTTTGTAAAGAATCTCCGTCGCTTTCTCATACGTATTGACAGCGGCTGTTGTGTTTCCCATACTTAAAAATGCTTTGATCAGCATGATATAGAGTTTCTCTTCAAAGGGTTCTATCTTTACCGCTTGATTACATAAATCAACCAGTCCGGCATAGTCTTCCGCTTCCTGCAACAATTCCCCGTAAGCAAAAACCGAGTCTAAAAATAGATAATGATAATACGTCGCAAATGGCGCAATCCACATCTGATCAGACAGTTTAGGCAGGAAATCATGCTGGTAAAGCACGCTGGCTTCTTTATAGTATTCGCGCCGCTCCCCCGCATCCAGATTTCGGTCAGCTGCCTTTGTGACCAGCTGATCGAATGCTTCCGCGTCTATACTGCACTCCAGTCTCAGGTTCCAGGAGTAGGATCCTCTTTGGGAGAGGATCAATTGCGGCCCTTCTCCGATTACCGAGGATATGGTGGCTCTCGTTCTGTATAGCAAAGTCTTTAACGCATTAGCAGGATTATCATTGTCTTCCTCAGGCCACAGCACCTCAATCAGCTCTTCCTGGGAAATATGACGCTGTCTGTGTATGATTAGATAAGCCAGCAACACCCACATTTTGTGGGATCTGCTTATCCTGTCGTCTATCACATAGTCGCCTATCGTAATTCTGAAATCCCCGAGCATATTGACGCGAACTACAGTTGAAAGCCCTTGAATCCCGCCGACTTCAGCAATCATCTCATCATATGCCTTTCCTTATAGAAAATCTTCACACTTAGCCGGTCACACTATGACTATATTATACCTAAATATATAAAAATATGAAACACTTTTTTCTTAATAATATGTGAACGGATTTTCCTCTCTAAACGGAGCGTCTTTCCGATCTTGCATCAGTTTTTTTAGTTTCGCGTCCGCCACGGAAAAATGCCGCCAATCGAGTTGCGGATAGCCCTGCCCTTCATAATACCGTACTTTAGCTTGCCAAATCTCTCTTGCCCTGTCCCGGTATTCAGCCTCCATTTCTCCGTCTTCCATGATTTCCAATAAATAGGGCGTCGCGCTGCTGCCAAGCTGTCCCAGCAGAGACAAGTCCAATTGCGCAAGTTTTCCGGATCGATAGCCCGCAAGATTGTAGCGGGCGATGATCCTGTCCGTATCCGCATAGCACAGAATCAGCAACATGCCCATCGCGGCGCAAGCGGTATACTTCATCAAAGGATAGCCGGGCACGGCCACTTTCACCAGGATGCCGGAGAAAACAATAAGCAGAAATAACATAAACCAGGAAGTGTAGACGCGAAGCGGCGTCAGGCCATATATCGCAATATACAGAAACATCTTGCTCAGGGAAATCAGGATCAGCGCGACAGTCATAACGGAAAGTATACTGCAGTAAGCGCCTGTGAGCCGGTTATTCGCTTTTTTGGTAAAGAAAAGCAATATCCCGGTCATCAGCAGATTGATAACGCTGATGGTACACAATTCAAAGAAGCCGCGTCGCGCGTATTCGGAATAGAGCATACCCTGGGGCAGTACGCCCCGGAAAGCGGAAAGAAAATAAGCGGACTGGGAGAGAAAAAACAGGGTATACAGCAGCAACAGGGGCGTGATCCCGCCGATTACCATCGGATAAGGTAAGGCTTTCGCCTTGTCCATGATCCGGGAAGCGCCTTCGGGATCGAGAGGGGAATGGCCATGTTGATGAACCGCGGCGAAGGCTAAGCCGAAAAGGTACATGCTCACCGGCAAGGAAATCAAAATTTGAAAAAGCGTTATGCTGAAATTCTCGAAGTGAAAATGCGTGGTCAATACCGTCCAAAAATACCCGAACGCAGCGTCCGCGTCCTGCAGAAGCGCGGCCACATATAGGCATACCGGCAGAGTAAGCAATACGCCCAGAAGCACCAGCAGAAAGCTCATGCTTTTTCTTTTCTCGAAGCCGCTCCTGTATACAGACCAAAGCTTGCCAAAGTGTCCGAAGGGGTAGGACAGCAGGGCAAAGAAAAGGTCAAATACAATGTAGTCGCCTATTTGGTCCTCCACCCTGCCTTTCCCCAGCGATACTACCGTATAGGCAGCAAGAAACAATAAGCCGAAAAACGCGGCTGTCTCCAGAAGCGGGTTTTGATACAGGAGAAAATACAGACTCAACAGCAGAACCAAAGAGATTTGAATGACAGCCGGCCGGTTCAGGATCGCGCCTTTTCTCTTCAGCCAGATCAGATTGCCTGCTACATAGCAAAAGGTAAATGCAGGCACGCCCGCGCCCAAATGGCCTCTCCACAATGCGGCGGCTACGATCAGCTTAATGAAGAGAAAGCCCAAAACGGAAAACAGCAGCGCAAACAGAAAGCTGTCGCGATCAAAGGGCAGCGCTGTATTCTTCGGTGCATCTTGATCACCGGGTTCGTTTTTCGCTATTTGCGCATCGACTGGCAGAATTCCTTCCATTCTCATTCTCCCCTTTCCCTTTGGCCGGAATCATGATCCTTCTTGTACTCCAGAATGTCGCCGGGTTGGCAGTCCAGCGCGCGGCAAATTTCTTCCAGGGTAGAAAAACGTATTGCTTTTGCTTTGTTGGTCTTCAGTATAGAAAGATTGGCCTGTGTGATACCCACCCGCGAGGCAAGCTCCCCCGAGGGCATTTTCCGTTTAGCCAGCATGACATCGATATTGACGACGATCGGCATTCCTCGTACCTCATTCGTATCCCGGTAATGTTGCAGTTCAAGGCCGGCTATGGTGGCGCCGCACCATACCCCTACACGGTCAGGTCGTTCTCTTCCTTGATTGCCACCGCTTGTTCGAACACATTCTTTACCACCCGCAGGATCAAGCCCGCAAAAGCAGCCAGGATGGCAAGGATCAAACCCAGGACATAATAAAAGAAGAAAACAGAGAAGACAAGGGCTACGATGAAGCAGCACCAGGAAATCACGCGCAGCGCTTTCACATTCTCATTGATAAAGACCCGCCCTTCCGCGATGTGCTTCAACATCCTACCCAAATGAAGCAAGGCGATAAAAGCAGGAATGGCGCAAGCCCACAAGCTGAGCATCACCGGCATCAGATCCATGGCGCCCCTGCCGGCGTATCCCGCGTACCAGCGCAACAGCCACGGCAGCCCCAGGGACCCGGCGGCAAGCGCAAGGAGAAACAGGACAACAAAAACCCTTGACAGCAATAAAGAACGGGGCTTCGTCCACATAGACTTACACCTTTCTTGCACAGAAGATTGAATGAATCTTCGTTCGGCGTCAGTATAGCACATGTTTTATTGAATTGCAATATAGTTTTATCGTTTTTCGATATATTTTTTCTGTTATTCGGCCTATTCAGGCGTCTACATCAAGCTCTTCGGTTCCATGTCGAGGACAAGTCGGGGTTCGTCGCCCCACATCGCGCCTCTGTTTCTCGCGAAATCCAGGCAATGGGCCAATGGCGCCCAACTATCCGCCAGCAGGATGAGATGCCATCGCCAGCGGTCTCTGATTCTCTCTACAGGGGCTTTCACCGGGCCCAGCCATAGTATGGATCCGGCTTCTCCCGGCTTGAGGCTTTGCCGGCAGAATGCCGCGAGATCCTCCAGTTTCTCTTTGACTTCTTCATCCTGATAACCGGTCGCCAGAATCCTGGCGCTCTTCTTCCATGGCGGATAATCCAGGAGCCGCCTGAGGGCCAGCTCATGGCGATAAAAGGCCATATAGTCATAGGTTGCCGCGACCTTCAACACCGGGTTTTCCGGATAAAAGGTCTGAATCATCACTTCGCCCGGCACATCCCCCCGGCCTGCCCGGCCAGCGGTCTGCAAGATGAGTTGCATGGCCCGCTCACTGCCTTGATAGTCGGGCAGATTGAGGATGCCGTCGATATGCAGTACTGCCGACAAGGTCACTTTCGGAAAGTCAAAGCCTTTTGCTACCATCTGCGTACCCACCAGGACGTCCGCTTGCCCCTCCTGAAAAGCCTTCAGGATCGCATTGTGGCTGCCTGCTCTGGCGGTACTGTCCATATCGAGACGAAGCAAAGATAGCGACGGGATTTCCCCGGACAGATACTCCATCACCCGCTGCGTACCCGTACCCATATACTGCAGCATTCTGCCGCCGCAATGGGGGCAGGCTTCCCACAAGCCGCTGGAGTAGCCGCAGTAGTGACAGACCAGCCGCTGCCTTCCCTCTCCTTGCCTGCCGGCGGTCCCGGGCTGCCCGGCGGCCTCTGCTGCGCGGTGGTAGGTCAGCGCGATGCTGCATCTCGGACACTCCAGGCTCTTTCCGCAGTCTCTGCAAAGCACATAGGTATGATACCCCCTGCGATTGATCAGAAGAATCGCCTGTTCGGCCTTTGCTTTTCGCTCCCTTATGGCTGCCAGAAGCGCCCTGCTCACTGGATAGGGGTGCCCTTCCTTCATCTCCCGGCTCATATTGATCCAGCGAATAGGCGGCATTGGCCGCGTTTCTACTCTGTCCGGCAGACGGGACAAGCGGATCTCTCCCCGCTCGGCGCGAAACAGGCTTTCCAGATCCGGCGTTGCGGAGCCGCGCAACACCACGGCCTTCCATAATCTGGCTAATGCCTCCGCCGCCTTTCTGGCGTCATAGCGCGGTTCCGGTTCGGACTGCTTATAGGTATTCTCGTGCTCTTCATCCAGGATGATCAATCCCAGATCCGCGACGGGCGCAAAGAGAGCGGAACGGGGCCCGATGATCAGTCTGACCTCGCCTTGCCGGATCCTTTGCCATTCCGCGTATCGCTGCCCCGGGGTAAGGTTGCTGTGAAGAATGGCCACCTGGCCCGGAAAGCTTTGCTGCGCCTTGGCCGCCAATTGGGGCACCAGACTGATTTCCGGAACCAGGTATATCGTTTGCCTGCCCAGCTTCCCCGCGAGAGTAGCCAAATGCAGATAGACCTCTGTCTTTCCGCTTCCGGTAACGCCAAAGAGCAGATGCTTTCCTGCTTTTCGTTGCCGGATATCCTCTTTGACCAAGTCAAAGGCTTTCCGCTGCCCCTCTGACAGGAAGATACTGAGACTGGCCTCCATCATATCCGCCGTTGCTTCTTTACGGGGTTCTTTTTTCGTTTGCCGGAAGCCGCGCTCTTTGCGAAGGCGCCCGGATCCGGCCCATTCTTCGGCTTGGGCAAGGGCTTGCCTGTTCCATCTTTGCACAATCCTCTTGTCGCTCATGCCCCTGTTGCCTGTCTTCTTGATCCCGTTCCAAAGCGCTTCCCAGGCCGGATCGATAAACAGGCTTTCGTTCGTCGTACCCGGACTGCCGGCATTCTCTTCCGCTGTGTAGTAGCGTATTTCCGGCGCCGGCCTAACCGCGGGCGGCAGATACAATAAAGCGGCCCGATGAAGCGGACAAACATAGTATCGCGCCAGCCAGCGGATGAGCGCGAGCCCCCTTCTGCTGATCAAGGGCTCGGGGTACAGCGCCTCGCCAAGTTCCAGCATTCTATACTTTCCGCGCCGCTCTTGTTGTAAGCGAAGGACAAGGCCTTCTTCTTGCCTTTCCCGGACTTTTACAGAAAACAACATACCGGGAAAGCACACCTGTCCTTCCCGGATAGCGTAGGTTAAGATCAATTCTTTGGCTGAAGCCGGATGCAAGATCAAGACCACCGCAAACATGTGCGCCCTTACTTCAGTTGAAAACGGGATTTCAGTGCCGCTACTTTGTCCAGTGTTTCCCAGGGAAAATCCAGATCCTTTCGGCCAAAATGCCCGTATGCCGCCGTGTTTTGATAGATCGGCTGCCGGAGTTTGAGCTCTGTCAAGATGGCGGAGGGCCTGAAATCGAATAATTCGGCAATCGCTTTGACAATCTCCTCTTCCTCCACATTGGCCGTGCCAAAGGTATCCACCATCATACTGACCGGCTTTGCCACGCCTATCGCGTAAGCCAGCTGCAGTTCGCATCTATGCGCCAAACCGGCGGCTACGATATTTTTTGCCGCGTAGCGGGCCGCGTAGGCTGCGGAACGGTCAACCTTCGTCGGATCTTTGCCGGAAAAACAGCCGCCGCCGTGGCGGGCCATACCGCCGTAGGAGTCCACGATAATTTTCCGCCCGGTTAAGCCGGAGTCCCCCATTGGCCCGCCGATCACAAAACGGCCTGTCGGGTTGACCAGGAAACGGATTTGCTCATTCATCAGTTCCGGCGGCAAAACCGGCAGAATGACCTGTTCGACGATATCCTGGCGCAATTGTTCCATTTCGATATACGGGTCATGCTGGGTAGAGACCACAACCGTGTCCAGGCGTACCGGACGATTGTCTTCATATTCGACCGTGACCTGTGCCTTGCCGTCCGGCCGCAGATAGGGCAATTTATTTTCTCTACGCAGAAGCGCTAGCCGGCGGCATATTTGATGCGCCAGGCTGATGGTCATCGGCATCATCTCTTCCGTCTCATCCGTCGCATAGCCGAACATCATGCCCTGATCTCCCGCGCCCAGCTCTTTTTTTTCGCTTGTCCCCTCCTTCTCTTCCATGGCGTGGTCCACGCCCATGGAAATGTCCGAGGACTGCTCGTCGATGGCGGTGATCACTGCGCAGGTATGGCCGTCAAAGCCCAACTCCGCGTGACTATAACCGATATCCAGAATTTTCTGCCGGGCCAGCTTGGGGATATCCACATAGGTACTGGTGGTAATCTCGCCCATGATCAACACCAATCCGGTCGTCAGCGCCGTCTCGCAGGCTACTCTGGAGTAGGGGTCCTTCTCCAGCATCGCGTCCAGCACCGCGTCGGAAATTTGATCCGCCAGTTTATCCGGATGTCCTTCCGTAACCGACTCTGATGTGTATAGCTTCTTTACCATATTCGTTAATCATTCCTTTCCCGCCAAATCTCATTGGCGGCCAATAACAGCTCTTTCGCCGCTTCCTCCTTGGACATCAGTTCCAATTCCTTGCTCCCGCCGTCTTGCCATAGCAGCAGGAGTTGGTTGGTATCCGTCCCGAATCCGGAGCCCGGACTGGTGAGATCATTCGCCGCGATCAGATCAATATGTTTCTTCTCCAGTTTCTCTTTGGCGTTTTCCCTCAGGTTCTGTGTTTCCGCCGCAAAGCCCACCAGAACCTGTCCGGCTTTTTTCTCTTTGCCCAATTCAGCCAGAATGTCTGTAGTACGGGTCAGATCCAGCGAAAAGCCTTCCTCCGCCTTCTTTATTTTTTCGAGGGATTGGACTGCCGGCCTGTAATCCGCCACCGCCGCCGACTTAATGATGATATCGGCCTTGTCTTTTTCCCGGAACACAGCCTCCGCCATATCCCCGGCGGAGCGCACCATGATCGTCCGGCACACTGGCAGGGCTTTCAATTCCACAGGGCCGCTGATCAGCGTCACTTCGGCGCCCATGAGCCAGGCCTCGTAAGCGACGGCATAGCCCATCCGCCCCGTAGAATGGTTCGTGATATAGCGCACGGGGTCGATATCCTCCACAGTCGGTCCCGCGGTGACAAGAACCCTGCGTCCTTTCAAAGGCTTTTCGCGTTCCAGCGCGTATTCGATATACAGGACGATATCGTCGATTTCCGCCAGCTTGCCTTTGCCCACGTCGCCGCATGCCAAAAGGCCAACCTGAGGCTCGACGATCAGGCAGCCCCGTTCACGCAGGATTTCTTCGTTGATCCGGGTAGCCGGGTTTTCATACATGACCGTATTCATAGCCGGGGCAATCACGCGCCCTTTATCGAAAGCCAAAAAAGCGGCCGTCAGCGAATCGTCAGCCAATCCCCAGGTTAGTTTTGCCATAACGTTCGCTGTAGCGGGAGCGATCACAAAGACGTCCGCCCACTGGGCGGCGCCCACATGCTCCACGTCCCATTGCTTAACCTCGTCAAACATCCCTTGTATCACGGGGCGCCCGGTCAGCGTCTGCAGCGTTAGCGGCGTGATAAAGGCCTTCGCGGCGTCCGTCATCACCGTTTGTACTTGCGCGCCCGCCTTAATCAATTTTCTCGCCAGGTCACAGGACAAATAAGCGGCAATGCTGCCGCTTATTCCTAACAACACATGTTTTCCTTCGAGTTTTGTCATTTTATGCCGCCTTTGGGTTCGTCGATATCCAGTTTCCCATTGGCAATCTCTTCTAAGGCGATACTTACCGGCTTGATCATATCCGCCGGTACGCTCACTGCCGGCTTTCCGCCGTTTGTCAGTTCCCTGGCCCTCTTTGCCGTAGCCACCACCAGGCCGTATTTCGAATCCAGTCGATCGGTAAGCTTATCTATGGATGGTTGACGCATTCGCTTTCCTCTCCTCCCTGATGATCTCCAAAATATGTTCTACCGCATCTGCTAAGTGATCATTGACGATTGTATAATGGTACTTCTCCTCCTGGGTCATCTCCCATTGGGCGGTCATCATCCGGCGTTTGATTTCTTCCCGGCTTTCCCGCTGGCGCCCGGTAATCCGTTTGAGTAATTCTTCTTCAGAGGGCGCTTTCACGAAAAGGAGAACACAACTCGTATCCATCTTCTGCGCAATTTGCAGACCTCCCTGAACGTCAATTTCCAGTATGCAATCCTTGCCGGATTCCCGTATTTCCCGCACCTTATCTTTCAGCGTCCCGTAGCGGTGACCGTGGACCTCCGCCCATTCCAGGAAGCCGTCTTCGTCTATCGTTTTCTGAAAAGCATTCTCCGTATAAAAATAGTACTCTCTTCCATAGACTTCCTGCGGGCCCTGCTTTCGCGTCGTGGCGGAAACCGAGAGCGCCAGACCGGGATCCTGCTTCAGCAATTCCTGGCAGATCGTTCCCTTTCCCGCGCCGGAAGGGCCGGAGATCACAATCAAAAGTCCTTTCGTATCCGTAGTTTCCGCAACTATCCCGTTCGTGTCCATCGCCCTCCCGCTCCCTGTCTATTTTCCAGACGATTGACTCGTTCTATTGAATGTTTTGCGCCTGTTCACGGAGTTTTTCCAATTCGCTCTTGATCTCCACAACAATTTTAGTCATGGACAGGTCGTTGGCTTTGGCGCCTACCGTATTGATCTCGCGATGAATCTCCTGACAGAGAAAATCCAGCTTTCTTCCCGCCGGCTCTTCCGCATCCAGCAGCGCGCGAAACTGTTGAAAATGGCTGTCCAGACGTACCAGTTCCTCATCTACGCCTGCACGGTCCGCAAACATCGCCACCTCTTGCACAATGCGATTCTCATCCACCGGCTGCTGCCCCAGCAGCTCTGTGATTCTCGCGGACAGGCGCTGCCTGTAGTTTTCCACGATGCCGGACGCATAACGCAGAAGGCTCTTTCGCCGGGCTTCCAAGTCATCCAGACGTTTTGCCATATCCGCGGCAAGCCTGCCTCCCTCCGCTCTGCGCATAGTAATCACCTGCGCAAGGGCGGCGTCGACTGGCACGATCAGTTGCTTCCAGGATTCTTCCATGTCATTAGCCGTCTCTTCGATGTGCATCACGCCGGGCAAACCGATCAGCTCGGCTACACCATAGTTGAAAGCAATACCCAAGTCGTCTGACAGATCCCGGATAGCCTGATAATACATACGGGCAAGGCCTTTGTCGACACGCATTTCTGTATCGTAGCCTTCCCCTCTGTCTACTTTTATATACACATCGACTTTACCCCTAATGAGCGAAGCCGCCAGATGCTGCCGGAGCCTCTCCTCAAGAGCGCCGTAGCTCCTGGGCATTTTAATCTGTATTTCATTATAGCGGTGATTCACCGTTTTGATCTCGGCAGTTATACATTTGGCTTCCGTGCGGGATTCGCTCTGCCCGAATCCGGTCATACTTTGGATCAATCCAGCGCCTCCTGCCTATCTGTATGCATCAAGTCTCACACTATCTCTATCACTTCATTATAACACAATTTCAGCTTATCCGGTCTGAAAATTTTCCAGGAAAGCATTTATTTCCACGCCCTCGTAATTGAACACTTGCTCCTCGCCCCAGAGGGAAAGCATCATCTCGCGTCCCAGACCGGGATTTGCCTTAATCGCGGCGCTGATGCGGATCAGCAGGCCTTCCTCCCCTTCCTGCCATTCCATTCTTTGGGCGCGATAAAGGGAAGAAAGCAGCATACGGGCTGACATATACCCCCAGCCGTACAAATCCTCCAAGGGAAAACAATACAGCTTTCCCCTTTGTTCATAGATGCACTGCAGGCGCCCGCCTTCATATCCTGCCGCGACCACATACCGCTGCTCGGCAAAGGGGCATAGATCGACCGATAGCATATCGCCCGGCTGATACGGTACCGGCAGGTCGATCGAGGAACGACAAAAACGCAAATGCGCGGGCAGCCCGATTTCGCCCAGATACGCTTCGGACGCCCGGTAGTCCAGGAACCCGTGCCGGTGCAGAAACTCCCTGCCGCCGTGAAAGTACCAAATATCGCCATAGGCGTTCAAGGTCCATTTGATTTCGTGTATCATGTTCCCCTCGTCATCCGGCTTATACTTGATGATCTCGTACCACGAACGGTAACGCCAGGAAGCTTCCTCCAACCGGGGCAGTTTCTCGATTCTGATAAATCGGACTGCTTCGTCGAAATCGCTGAAAAGCCGCCAAAAATCCTCTTCTTGGCCAAAGCTTCCATAGGCGCCCAACCAACGGATATGCAGCAGAAAAACTGTACCCGGCGGATTGTTTTCATATCGCTCGTCAAGCGCAGCGCGGAAAGCCGCCAACGCGGAGGCGGCGTCGTAATCCCTGCTCTTCGAGACAGGCGCCGCCTGCCAGCTTATCCGCTCCAGTACCGGTATTTTCAGCTCGATGGACGCCGGGGCGCTGGCTATGATTTTAGCGTAGTCGTCGTTACGCAACTGAGCGGAGCCATCGCGTAAATGCGTGCGGAGTTCCGCCGATTCGATAAACCGCAGCGCTTCTTCCTGATCGTCCGGCAGATACGCCCGGAAAAGCCGCCCTTCCACAGGCATGCAGAACACCTGTTCGTATTCGCACCAGCGCCATCCCTCGTCTCCCGGATACGCCACAAACTCAAAGGAATTCCCCCCGGCGACGCTTTTCGCCTCCGCATCCCATCTGTCGACGTCCGCGCCGACACGAAAGAAGGTAACCCAGACTTGCCCGTCGATCTCCAGACGGTGTACATGATAAATCAAGTCGGGGCCGTTCAGGTAGTCGTCCTTTTTTTCATCAAAAAAGCGTTGCTGCGCCGGCGTCGCTTCGGCTGTGGAAAGGGAATATAGCATACCCTTATACGATACGAGCCCGGCTTTCTGCCGGATAGCCCCGGAAGCATCGCCTTCCGGATCGCTCCCCGCATACACCTGATGGGATATGCGCAGCTCGCCGCGCTGCACAAAAGCTTCGATCGTCTCCTCCGACAGCTTGAGCAGCTTCATACGCTGTATGGCGGCCTCCCGCATGGCTTCTTCTATCTTCAGCATCCTTCCCTCTCCCGTCTCCCTTAACGTTGATCATGGATAGGATATCATATTGCCGCGCAAGTGAAAAGGCAGGCTTCGCGTATGCTATAATGTATAATATCTTATGTCTCCCCGTAGCAAATCCCATGGAAAAGGAGCCTCCCATGTCATACGACGGCCTGGTCATGAACGGCATAGCCCGGGAATGCAACCAGCTTTTATCCGGGGCGCGGATTGACAAAATCGCCCAGCCCAACAAAAATGAAATCATTTTACAACTGCGCAATCAGGGCAAAAGCCATAAGCTGCTGATATCTGCCCTGGCGCAGGAAGCCCGCGTCCAGCTTACGACGACGGCGCCGCCCAATCCGGATCAGCCTCCGGCTTTCTGCATGGTCTTGCGCAAGCATCTGGAGGGCGGCAGGATCCTTTCCTTCGAGCAGCAAGGCATGGACAGGATCCTGTATATCACAATCTCCGCCATGGACGAGTTTGGCGATATCAAACCAAAGCGCCTGATCGCGGAAATCATGGGCAAACACAGCAATTTGATCCTGACGGATCCGGAGACAGGCAGGATCATCGACAGCCTGAAGCGGGTCACAGAAAGCGTAAACCGGTATCGGCAGGTGCTTCCCGGCCTTTCCTACCTTGCGCCGCCGCCTGTCCATAAGCTCCCCCTTTGGCAGGAGGATGAAGAGGCCATTGGGACGCGGCTGATGACGGCCGGCGCCAGTCAGGCGCTGGACAAGCTGATCCTGTCTCTCTACGACGGGATCGGTCCCTTAAGCGTCCAGGAACTGATCTACCGCGCCGGCGCCAGCCCCGTGGATACGCCAGAACGCTTCGGTCAGCGCGACTATTTGCGCTTATTTCAAGCGATACAAGGGCTGGGTAAAGCTATCCGGGAAGGCGCTTATCAGGGGGAAATCCTGCTGCAGGACGGCAAGCCCAAAGACTTTTCCGCCATCGCCCTTACCCTGTATCCCGCCGAACAGCGGCAGGCCTTCTCTTCCCTGAATGAAATGCTGGACGTCTTTTACCGCAATCGAGGCGCCGCAAACCTCTTTCATCAAGAGCAAAAGAACCTGGAGCAGATCCTCTATCGGGAGCAGGAGCGCTGCAGAAAAAAAGCCGGCCTGCAGGCGGAATCCATACTGGAAGGCAAAGAAGCGCAGAAATGGCAGATTCTGGGCCAACTGCTGACCGCCAATCACTATCAGATCCCGCAGGGGGAGGAAGCGCTTGTCCCCGATTATCACGATCCGGAGGGCGCGATGGTCAGGATCCCCATGGATCCCCGGCTCAGTCCAATAGAAAACGCCCAGGCGTATTTCCGGCGCTACCAGAAAGCCCGCCAGACCGCGAAAATGGCCCAAGTACACTATGACGAAACCATGGCGGAACTCGCCTATCTGGATAGCCTTGCCTTTTCGCTGACGACTGTGCGCAGCCCGGAAGAGCTGGCTGAGGTTCGCCGGGAATTAGGCGAAGCGGGCTACAGCAAACAGAAGCCTGCGTCAAAGCGTGCGTCAGGCGGAAAAAGCAGGCTGATGGCAGGCAAAACCGGCGGCGGCAAAGGAAATAAGGCGGATAAACCGAAAGCCCGCGAAGCGGATCCGGTGATCAGCAAAATCCATTATCAGGGCTTCGATATTCTCTATGGCAGGAACAATCGCCAAAACGACTATCTGAACATGAAAGTCGCCAAAGGGGGCGACCTCTGGTTTCATGCGCAAAGCATTCCCAGCGCCCATGTGATCCTCCGCAATCCGGATAAAAAGGACGTCCCGGCGGAAGCCGTCGAAACGGCAGCGAAACTATGTCTCTGGCATTCGCAGGCAAAATCCGCCGGGAGAGCGGCGATCGACTACACCCTGCGGCAGAATATATGGAAACCGAAAGGCGCAAAGCCGGGCATGATGCTTTATGAAAAGTTTCAGACTATCTATGTTACGGCGGAGGAGGAGGAAATCCGGCTACTGCTGACTGCGCATCAAGCTTGAATCCCGGCGCCGTTGTGCATTATAAGCGCAGCGCCACTTTGCCTTATGGGCGCAGCACATCTTCTTTATACAGATGGATCGTTCCGCTTTTGTTCAGATCCGTGAGGATCGTACCCGCCAGCGGAAACACGATCAAACCAACTATGCCGAATAAGGAAGCCCCTAAATACATGCATAGCAGAGTAATCAGCGGATACAGGCCGATTTGCATGCCTACCACCTTGGGTTCAATCGTATTGCGGACAACCAGTACCACGCCGTAAAGGATTGCTAACTTCAAAGCCCTCGACAGTTCACCGGATATGATACTGACGATGATCCAGGGAATGAGAATCGTTCCTGTGCCTACTACGGGTAAAGCGTCAAAAAGAGCGATCACCAAAGCAAGGCCTGGCGCGTTTCTGACGCCAATCAGAAAAAACCCGATCAACAGTTCTACAAACATAATCAGCGTCATGATACAGCAAGCCTTAATATAGCTGCCAAAGAACTTAAAAGTATTGTTCTTGATTTGTCTGAGAAGCTGCAGTTTCTCCTGACTGAGCTGCTTCAGGATAAAGCTTTTGATGCCCGGGTAGTCCGCCGATACATAAAATGAAGCTAGGACAGTGATGAGAAAATTGATCATAAATCCCGGGAAAGCGCCGGCAAATCCGGTAACCCAGTTGAGTACCGCTGTAGAAACAGTCGTGACCAGATTGGCCATGGAGGAAATGACGTTTCCTGACAAGCTCTGAATCGTAGCCTGTAAGGTAGGGTCGATCTCCTGAAAGAGGATGATTAGCGTATTCAAACTCTGCCTTACTGCCGGTTCGATCGTAGACCGGTAGTAATCCGGTATAACACTAAAGAAATGGCTGATCGCCGACGCCAGCCGAATGCCGGATATCGTCAGGAGCGTTCCCACTATCGAGTAAAACAGCACAAGGATTATCACCGCCATCCATTTCTGTTTTACCTTCGTTACGCCGGCAACCCATTTCGCCAGCGGCCTCAGGGACACCGCCACCAGCGAGCCGATCAAAAAGGGCGTAATCGCGGGCATCAGATATTTGAGGAAAACGTAAATGATGCCGGCCACGATTAACCAGTAGGCAAATCGAACAATAAAGATCTTTTGGCTCTCTGTATCCATGCACGCCCTCCTTTTTATATCTCGCAGCAACCTTCGCGCCGCAGAACCGCTAAGGTATTTACCGCCCCTTCCTCTTTGAGAAGCTTACAGAACGCTTCTGGAGGCGGGGCAAAGAAGCGCATCCTTTCCTTGCTCTCCGGATGGTTCAGGGATAGCTGCCACGCATGAAGCACTTGTCGCTGCCAGGGGGAGTCGTCCTTTCGCAAGCCGTATTTCGGGTCCCCCAACACAGGATATCCCAGAAGTTTCATGTGCACCCGGATCTGGTGGGTACGCCCGGTATGCAGCTTACACTGCAGAACGGTTTTATCCGCGAGCCTGTCCAGTACGGTATAGGAAGTACTTGCTTCTTTCCCCCCCGCGACGGCCGCCATCTTCTGGCGGTCTTTCGGATCCCGGCCTATGGGCGCCTCAATCCTTCCCGCGGGTTCGCTGATAACGCCCCGGACAACGGCGATGTAGAGTCTTTCCATCGTTCCGTCCTGGATCTGCTTCGCCAGAAAGCGATGGGATTCATCGTTTTTGGCTACGACCAAAAGTCCGGAGGTATCTTTATCCAGCCTGTGTACGATACCGGGCCGCAAAACGCCGTTGATCCCGGACAAGTCCTGGCAATGCGCAAGCAATCCATGCACCAGCGTCCTGTCGCCGCTGCCGGGCGCCGGATGGACGACCAGGCCCTGAGGTTTGTTGACGACCAACAAAAACGGATCTTCATATACGATAGATAAATCCATCGGATAAGGCTCGATCCGTAAATGCACCGGAGCGGGAATGGTACAATCCAAACGATCCCCCTCCTCCAGCTTTCTGCCGCTTTTGACGTTCTGCCCGTTCAGCAGAATTTGGCTATTCTTGATCAGCTCCTGAATCCGGCTTCTGCTCAAAGCGGGAAGCATGGCGCTCAGATAGAGGTCCATGCGTTGTCCTTCCCCTTGCGGTTCGACAACGAAAGCCAGACGCTGTCCCGGCTCCGCCGGGTAGGCCTGTTCTGCTGCTATCCGCTCACGTTCCGGGATTTCTGCTCGCCGCATTATCTCTCCTTCATGCCTCCGCCGCTTTTTCAATCTTCCGCAAGATGCTTTGGTTCTTTTCTCCTGTCTTTCCACTCCTCATACAAAACGAAAAGGGCCAGCAGCGTCCCGCCGCATACGACCGCAGAATCCGCGACATTGAAGATATAGCTCCAAATCCCGCGAAAATCAAGAAAATCGACAACCGCATCATGCTGTAAACGATCCGCCAGATTTCCTAACGCGCCGCCGCTGATCACCCCGAGAAGAATCCTGATGGACCGGCTCATGTTCTTCAAGAAAAAAGCCGCCCAGCAAAGAAAGGTTATGGCCAAAACGCTTACGACGATGAACAGCGTATTGTAGCCGGACATCATCCCGAAAGAAGCGCCGCTGTTCATGATAAAGGTCAGGTAAAAAAAACCGGGAATCACAGGGATGCTCTCCCCCAGCCGCATCATGGACAGCACAGCGTCTTTGCTGATCTGATCAACAGCAAAAATCACTACAGCACTAAGAAAATAACCCAGTCTTCCCTGCGAGGTCACTCTGCTGTGTCTGGGATTATACATATACTATCTCTCACTATGCAGTACTTCTTGTCTGTATTCTTTCACCTATACTATCTTTTCCCGGGCGCTTTTGCAAGTTCAAATTCCGCCAATATCGTCTTCATTCTGTCTATTTCTTTCCTATCCGTGTCTTTTTCACCATATCTTGCCTGTATGTATATCGAACGAAAAGCGGCGGCCGCCTCCGGATTCTGAAAATGAGTCCTGGTCAGCCTCTCAAAGTCGGCGCTGGTCAGATGGTTCTCCTTGTGTATTCCTCTCTTCCGGCACTGGATAAGGTATTTACGGTACAAAGCCCGAACCGGGTGATGCATCGCTTTTCCCCGTTCTGCCGGCTTCTGATCCGCGGACACTGGGAAACGCCGCATTCCGCTCCCTGTATGGTCGACGCTTAGCCCGCTATAGTTCGATAACCTTTTAAACAACCGATAAAACAAATAAAGAATCAAGAGAATAAGCGCCAGATACAAAAAGGCCCTGAGCAGATCATACCTGGCGGCAGGCAAGTCTGCGAGCTCTTCCTCAAAGAATCCCATGTCGGTCAGGATCTCCGTTTCCTCCCTATCTCTGCTAAACTGCGGTAAACGCTCGAGCAGCAACAGCAAGGGCGTCAGGATGAATAGTATCACCCTGATCAGCAAAACCAATATTGGCGCAATGATACGGAAATACGCCGTACGCAATACCCATCCGCTGAAGCTGAAAAAAGCCCTGCTGCTGAACAAGACGCCTGAAAGGATGACGGCGAGTGCCTGAAAGGCGCTCATCCATTGAAAGCGCGCCTGTGATATGGTCTCCGGATTATGCCGGAGCATGTGCATGAGCAGCATCGACGCCGTTAAGAAAATAAAGGCAAAAGGGAGCGAAGCGGGCTCCAGGCCAGCCTTTCCCCCCATAAGCAGCGTCAGGATCATAAAAGGAAGATAGGTTCTGAGAAAAAACAGGAAATTTTCGCTGTAACTGAACATGCGCGGTATGCCGTCCAGACGATAGACGCTGACCGCCACGTAGGCCATAGCCGGTAACAAGACCAACGCGTTCGCCGGCGCCGGCCGGTACAAAAAGCAAAGCGGCAGAAAGGCCAGGGGCAGGAAGCGCAGTTTCCCCCTGGCGACAAGCCGGCCACAGGCGTAGATACAAAATGCAAACAGAAGCAGCGTTACGATCAGCGGGCTTCCTCCGAAATAGAAGGAGAAGAAACTAGCCAGCGCAAAATAATAGCAAAGGTCGCATACGAGTTTCAAGCTGAACAAAAGCGTCACAATACGGCCTCCTCCGCCGGAAGGATCAACAACTGCATAGCGTTTTCCCGGTTCAACCGGGCCATGATCTGCTCCCTGTCTGTAGGCGTAATGATAATCAAGGCTTTGGCGCCGCGGGTTTTCATCCGCTTGACCATGGCGGAGAAGGACTCCGTAAACCGATAGGAAGCACGCCCAAGTCCTTCCATTATTGTAAAATAGTGCTTTTCCCCCAAGCCTTCGCCAATATACGCCCAATCGGCAATCGCGCCGGAAGTGGTGGCGTTGGTATAAAAATCATACTGAATTCGCCGTTCTTCCAGAATTCTGCAAACCGATCGGGTCAAGCGGTAGCAGGTCTCGATCCGCTGTTCTTTCCCCTCTTCCTCGCATTCGACGTTTAAAAGCACGGTAGCGGAAGCTTCTGTCGTATAGTCATATTGCTTTACCATGATCTCCGCCATGCGGGCGCTTTGCATCCAGGAGATGGCTTTCATCGGTTCCCTTCCCGTATACGCCCTGAATCCTGCAGTAAGCACCGGGTCTTCCATAATGAACCGGCGAACAAGGAAATCCCCTATGAAGCCGCCCATGACGTCTTCCAGCCTGCGGCTATCGCTTTCCCTCGGATAGATCACGACTTCGGCAAACAAAGATACCCTCTGCCTTTCTTCGTTCAAGCCAAGAAAATCTCCGCCGCTCAAATGCGCGCCGGGGAAGATATACCTGCCCCTTTCGGGTATCGAAGCCGTAACGCTACGCTGGAACCCGGCGTAGGGCATCATATAGGTGGAATAGGAAAGTTTGCTGTATTCCGAGGGGCTTGCCGCGCTTTGCATGGCCTGGTCGTACACCACCAGGCCGAATGGTAAATATTCCTCGACCCGGATAAAGGGAATAAAGCGAAGGCTGTGATTGGACAAGCTGGAGAGGATCGCAAACTTTTCGTCGGGCGCCGCTAAAACCAGAGAAGGCTGGTAGTGGAATACAACGCCTCTCAACGCGTACTCGAGAGACCATTTTTCAACGAAGTACGCCAGTATAATCAGCACGAAAATAAATACCGTCATATTCTGCCCTCTGCGATACGCCGCGCCCCTAGTAGTCTGTTAAGTCCAAGGTGGGCTACGCCCACGTTAGATGCATGTTACATGGGACGCTGTCCCATAGAACGAATCTTTGCTCAGATATCCTCCAGCGGTACCTTTGCCTTGTTGATGATTTTCTCAAGAATCTCCGTATAGCTATCGTTTCTTGCCGTCGTCCCCATACTCAGGCGGTGGGCCAGTATGGGAGGCGCTACAAAACGCAGGTCTTCCGGAATGACATAATCCCGGCCGTTCAAGGCGGCGCAAGCCTGGCTCGCTTGATACAGCGCGATCGCTCCTCTGGTGGATACCCCTGCGACAAAGCGGCTCTCCCTGCGGGTGGCTTCTACGATATCCATGATGTAGCCGGAAACGTCCGCGCTGACGACCGCCTGACGATAGCTGCTTCGGATATAGGCTGTCTCTTCTTTGCTGACTTTCTGTTCGAGAGATTCCACAATATCCAGGACCGAAGGTCTGGCAATGACCGAAAGCTCCTGGCTGCGGCTCATATACCCGAGAGAAAGCCGCATGAAGAAGCGGTCGATCTGCGCTTCCGGCAGAGGAAAGGTTCCGTACGATTCCAAAGGATTCTGGGTCGCCATAACCATAAACGGCTCGTCGAGCAATGTCGTGACCCCGTCCACGGTGATCTGGCGTTCTTCCATCGCTTCCAGCAGGCTCGATTGGGTACGCGGGGTCGCCCTGTTGATTTCATCCGCCAGCACAATATTCGTAAACAGCGGGCCGGGCCGGAACTGGAAATCCCCGAGCTTTTGGTTGTAAAAATGAATCCCCGTTAGATCCGAAGGGAGAAGATCCGGTGTAAACTGAATCCTTTTAAAGTCTCCGCCAATGGTCCTGGCAAAGGATCGGAGCAGCATGGTCTTTCCGGTCCCGGGCAGGTCTTCGATCAGCACATGTCCGGAACAGACAAAGCAGATTAAGACAAGTAAAATGGCTTCTTCTTTCCCAATGATAACCTTCGAGCAATTCTCGACGACTTTTCGGCGGTATTCGGCAAATAACGCAAGTTCCATCATTCTCTCCACCCTGTAGATTCGTTCCCTGTCCGGTCTCGTCAGAACAAAACAAATATATCATAAACCGCTTGTCACATCAATGAACAAAGCACAAAGTCACCGTCGACGGCAGACGCCCGGCAATTGACAATTCCGGCCCGGATATAGTACCTTATCAGTATCCGTTCAACCTGAACGAACGGGTGTCGTTTACTTAAAATGGCGTTCTGCATCCGCTTCCGGGGAGCATCCTATTCGCCGGGAGCACAACCAAGAAGGAGGTTATCATTATGAAAGTTGGCGCAGCGATTAAATTTGGGTTTCTGAACGACCCGGTTCCGGAAAAACGGGGAGCCGTTGGTTTGGTCGACTTCCCGGAACCGGAAGTCGGCCCGGACGATGTACTGATTAAAGTTGCCTATTGCTCGATCTGTGGATCCGACCCGCACCTTTCGGACGGTACGTTTGGCATGGACTTTCCCAACTATATCGGCCATGAGGTCTCCGGCGTAGTCGCAGCCCTGGGCGAAAGGGCGGTCATTAAGGGACTAAAGGTCGGCGACAGGGTTTCGGGAAACTTCCGGCATACCTGCGGCGTGTGCTACTATTGTCAAATGGGGCAGCCGCACTATTGTATCGGCACCCGCCTTTTGGGGCCGGGGCGAAGAAGCCCGGGCATGGCGCCGCTGATGGTTTGGAACCAGTCCCAGGTATTCAAACTTCCCGACAATGTTTCCCTCCGGAAGGGCTGCCTCCTCGAACCGGTATCCATTGCGGTCCGGGCCGGCGACAAAGTACATAATTATGTCGGCGCCAGGATGGCGGTATCCGGCGGCGGACCCATCGGCCAATTGGCGCTGCAGGTACTGAAACTGCAGGGCGCAACGGCGCTTACGATGATCGAGCCCATAGCTGACCGCAGAGAACTCGCCCTGCGTTTTGGCGCCAAGCATGTCATCGATCCGGTCAACCAAAATGTAGTGGAAGAAGCCATGCGCATTACCGGGGGCTTGGGCTTCGACGCCATCGTCGACGTATCCGGCGCGGCGGCAGCCTGCAGGCCTCTCCTGGATGCAGCGGCGCGGGGCGGTACCATTTGCTATGGCGCGATGTATCCTACCGGCTACGAGATGCCGCTGAACATGCTGGAATATATGTATCGCAAGGATCTGACCCTCACCGGCCTTTTCCTTTCGCCCCATACCTTCCCCCGCTCTGTCCAGCTTCTCGAACGCTTAGACCTGGATCCCTTCGTTGAGGCGTGCTACCCCCTGGAGCAGATCGTAGAAGCTTTTGCTATGCATATGTCGGGGAAATATCCAAAGGTCATCGTCAACTGCAACGCCGATCTGGCAGATCTGTAGGATTTGCCTATTCCTGCGGTTCTCTGATGAAAACAGCGCCGTGCGGGCATAACTCCTGGCAGCAGAAACAGCGGATACAGCGATTGTAGTCATAGGTTGGCGCTTGCGTCTGATCCTTGTCCTGCCAGCTTAGGGCTTTCGGCGAGACCGGGCACATGTCGATGCATACGCCGCAGTGCTGGCATTTCTCCTCGACGATATAGGGCTTGGGTACGCCCGCGTCGTTATCCCGGGAGAATACCCCGGCGCCGCGCACATTGCTGATCGGATTGCGATTGATCTGGAAGTCGTAAGCGATGAAGCTTTCCAGGGCGTCCCCCAGCAGCGTAATCTCCTCGCTCACATACGTACCGTGTCCTGCCTGCATGCCAAGAGAAACCGTGTAGGAATACTCGGGTTTCACATCCACAATGCGGCATACAGTGGCGTCCAGCGCAACCGGATCGGACGACAGCAGCAGCAGGTTCATCTTCTTGGGGTCGCCGTTCATCGGGCCGTTCCCTTCCATGCCGATTATCCCGTCCATGATATAAAGCCGGGGTTTGAGGAACATATTCAAATCAAGGAGCATGCGCGCGAAATCCGCCGGCCTTTGCAGTTCTTGATGGTAGGCGCCTTTCCGCCTGCCGGGGATGCAGCCGAGCTGGTTTTTGACGGCGCCTGTAAGCTTAAGAAATCCCTGGGTCTTCAGCTTGGGGAGGCTGATTATGCCATCGCAATCCAGGGCGCCATTGGCAACATAGAATTCCCGCGTAGCGGTTTGGATTGTCCGTCCTTGCAGAAAATCCGCAAGGGGGATATCCAGCGCCGCGGCGACTTCCCAGAACCCGGTCGCTTTAGCGGCTTCCAGGGCTTCATCCTCTGTCGTACCCCGCCCGGGCGAGTCCCCGTAGCTTAAGCTGGCGCCGGTAGACTGCAGGATTTCACACACGGCTTTAAAGACAGCGGGATGGGTTGTGGCACAGCGTTCCGGCGGCACAGCCATGATCCAGTTTGGCTTGAGCAGGATCTTTTCGCCGGGCTTGACAAATCCACCCGCGCCCCCTAATAGATCGATCCCTCTTTGCACCGCAGCCTTCACCTCGGCGTAATCATAGCTTTCACAACGAACCAAAGCAACATTTGACATGGATAACCTCCTTTTTCTCATCACAAGACCAAGCCGGTCCTGTCATACCATGCAATTTGCGGTCACGGGCTTTTACTTAGGCTACTTATAACTGCTCACAAATCATATCACATTTTCTTGATGACTGTATTGTAAAATCCCTTATTTTTCTATAGTATAAGATGATGAAAAGCTGTTTAAAAGGAGGACTGGATAACATGGCGGATACAATGAAAGCAGTATGGTGGACAGAACCGAAAAAGATAGAACTATTGCACGACGTACCGATACCGCAAGTACAGCCCGGCACGGCAAAGATTAAAATGGAATACGCAGCCCTTTGCGCGACGGACTTCCATCAGGTATCTATGGGCGTAATGAATGTGGTTTGGACAGAACCTCGGGCAATGGGGCATGAAGGCTGCGGCGTCATCGTCGAAATGGGTCCGGGCACGGAGAACAGCGGGCTGAAAGTCGGCGATAAAGTAGCCATGACCGGCGGCAACCGATGCGGTGTTTGCATCAATTGTAAGAGAGGCCTTCCCAACTGTTTGAATATGCGTATGGTACCGGGCGGCGGGGGAACCTTTGGCCAGTATCGCGTCACCGGCGTAGGCGGCTGCCAGAAAATCCCGGACGACGCCGACATTATGCCCTACGCGATCACCGAACCTTTGGGCTGCATACTCCGCTGTATGGATCTTTCCCCCATCCACAACGGCGACTCCGTTCTGGTGTCCGGGGTTGGCGCCATAGGCTCTATCATGCTGGATATGGTGATTAAGTCCGGCGCTGTGAAAGTCACCGTTTCCGATCCGGTGCCGGAGAAGAGGGCGCTGGCTTTGGCTATGGGCGCGCAATATGTCATCGACCCCAGCAAGGAAGATCTGATCGCCCGGGGCCGGGAAATCACAGACGGCTACGGTTACGACAAGATTTACGAAGTCTCCGGTGTGCCGGTTACCGTCCAGCCTTGCCTGGACCTGCTGGCCAGAGCGGGAACGGTAGCCTTTTTTGCTGTTTTTCCGCCTACTTTCGAGCATCCCATCAATCTGCACACCTTGTACCTGAAGGAAGCCGGGATCCGCTTTGTGTTCACCCACTGGAATACGGGACCCCGGGCGCTGGATCTGATCCCCCGCATGCAGACGGACAAAATCATCGGCAAGGTGTACAATCTGGACGACGCCATGGAAGCCATCGATGTGTTCAACACGTCCGTCTATCCTAAAATCCTGTTGAAATGCAATCCCTAATCCTGATCGTTGATTGAAAATCAGCGATGAATATAAGCATACGTGTAACACCTGTGTATCGATAGAGTAAAAAAGAGGCTGTCCGGATAGGGATGGCCTCTTTTTATGAAAAGGACTCATGTTAAAAACGCAATGAAAGGGGTGTTCCCCCCCATACCGTCCCGTTGCGTTACGGATGCAAATGGGTTAAACTGTAGCCACGCAG
>WRMS01000005.1 GCA_009777025.1 Clostridiales bacterium
TTCGAGTCAAGGGGCTTGTTCAGGATGAATACAACCAGATAATCAAAATGGAAAAACTTCCGGACGGTACATATATTATTTCTGATATTGGTCTTGACCCGTAATTTAGTTTTAGTTGAATCAGCTCTTTCTTGTTTACGATAGGCTGATGCTAAGTTTACCAACCTCTGCTATTGGTGGTAGCTTAACCAACAAGCCCCACAAAGTTGTAATAAATCTCGATCTTCTGTTCACGTTTCCCGTTTACGATCACGCGCTCATGCACGATGATTTTGCCTGCGACGTGCGGGATGCATACGTCAAAGAGATCATCCTTGAAAAAACGATCGAAGAAGCGATGGCGTTGGTAAAAGAGAAGCGGACGCTGCTTTCCCCCATGCTGGTCACGCTAATAGAATCGTGATCCACTTAAAAGCTATTGTAGATAGGTGAGAGAAATGGAAAAAACAAACAAAGTCTTACTCATTGTGATAACAGGAGTAATTGTGTTGTATGGTGCATTGCAATTCATTATGACATTCATGATCTTGGAGCCATTTTACCCGGTGAAGGAAAAGTTTGTTATGTCTTTTGACCAACAATATATGTATACGCAACTAAACTCACCCAAAAAGACTCTTTGTACCGTAGTGATACTGGAAAACACTAGATTTGGTGAAATATCGTATTCATTACCCTATTTCAATGATAGGACAATCAGGATGATCGAGTGGGGGCTTACTACTAACGATTTGTTTGTCTATTCTTCAGATATAGGCCTATGCATTTACAGGCAAACAGATGACACTTGGACAGTTTTTTCTTTAAAAATTGTAAAGGACTCAAACGATACACCGATATATCATTTATCGAAATATAGCACGGTTTATCCGGAGATTTTACCGGAGATTTTAAACGATACGATACCGCCGGGTATAAAAAAAATAATCGATAGCAGAGAGAAGTATTATGAACTTGAATTGCCAATTGAATTGCATAAGCTTGTGCAATAGGCCTGCGCATGACCTGATGACATGTCGATTCTGAATCGTGATGACGTACAAAGCAGACCACAAGTAATAGAGAACGCAAAAAACCTGAGAGAGCCCGCTTTGAGCCCTCTCAGATTTTTTTTGTTCCCTGTGTAGCTCAGGTATCTGTTGTATTTACTCCATCGCTGTCAAAAATCGCATCAGCATCGCTGCGAACTCGGCGCGGGTAGCTTCGCCTCGCGGTTTGAAGCTGCCGTCGGGGTAGCCGCCGATGATGCCGGCTCTGAAGAACCGCTCTATCGCTTCTTTCGCGTAGTTGCTTATGTCCGCATCATCAAGGAAGGGTGTATAAAGCCTTGTCAAAGGCAGCGACAACACGGCGAATTGCGCGTAGTTGTTTAGGATAGTCGCAAGCTGCTCACGGGTGACGTTGTCCTCCGGACCGTATCTGCCACCTCCATAACCGTTGACAACGCCGTTCGCTGCTGCCCATTTTACTGCATCTGCGTAATATTTATCCCCCGGCACATCGCCAAAGGGATTTGGCAGTCCGCTCACGTCAGGGCTGCCCGCCATGCGGTAGAGTACCGTGACGATCATGCCGCGCGTCAGCGGCACATGCGGGGAGAACAGCATCGGACTATCGTTTGTTCCGACCATCAATCCGTGTGCGTAAGCGAATAACACAGAGTCAAGGAACCATTCGCTGCCTTTCACATCAGCAAAGGGATTATCCAGAACGAGGTAATAGCCGAGGGGAACGCCGCCGTCAAGGATAATCTCAGTGCCCGCACGGATGTTGAAGATATGTCCGTTGCTGTGGGTGATTGTTCCGCCTGCACCCCCTTTCGGAATCGCAATACGGTTGCCATTGGCGGATATCACCGCGCCTGCCGGAACTGTGATTACTGTGCCGTTTGGAAGCGTAATCGTGACGTCTTCCGATGTGTCTTTATTGACTGTAGCTTGATTCGTTGAACTGGAAGCGGTATGATCTGACGCGCTCCCGCCGCTGTCACCAGGAGGCGGGACAGGTTCATTATCACTGCCGCGGACAATGCGCGCCTCGCGCATGGTAATCATCCCGGCGGGATTCGAGACCGCAAGGGCGACAGTACCCTCATTGACGCCTCCCGCAAGGGCTCCGAGGGTTCCGGCGAGACTGAATCTTCCGTCAGCATCCGCTTGGACGTCTCCTATCGTTGCCCCGGGGTCGGTCTGCCCGGTGATACGGTAATTGCCTGTGTCTTTATAGGCTGTGAAGATAAAGTCTCCGCTTGTCGCATCGAAATGATCCGGCAGCAGGAGCGGCGCTGATGTTGCCGCATAGACCGTGACGTACTCGATTGTTACGTCTTTATTCGCGTTGGCAGCGAGTATCATAAGCGCTTGACCATGGTAATTTGCTAAATCTGGCAGCGTGCCGCCGACTGCGCCGGTAATCGGCGTTCCGTCGTACTCGTAGAATTCCACGGTCGCGCCGGCGTCTGTCGTTGCCTTCAGCTCTGCGTCCGGCCCGACAAAGGCAACTTTTTGGCCCTTAAGGTTTGTCAGGTTTCCGCCGCTCACGCTAAGGGACAATGGAGGCGGCGATGCTTGCGCGATGCTTACATTGCCGGACAATACTTCCGCACCTTTTCGCGACACCCCTGTGGATGCCTTGAATTCCCCGGCTACCACATTTCCATCTTCATCCAATTCGGGAACAATATCCGCATACAGCGGAGACACCCCCACTTTATATGTTCCTACAGGCACGCCTTGTACAGTATAGTCGTAGCGCGTCTGACCCGCAGGCGGCATGGACGCCATTACATCGTATTCCATCGGAACTACTTTTTGGACTGTATTCCCCGCCCCGTCGGTTTCCGTCACTATGCGGCTTGCGGGGATGTCGTTTACCCCACTGTTTTCGTCGTATACGGCAAGGTGATAACCGACGACAGCCATGTCGGCCGTATCGGAAGCGGGGTCAAAACGCACATCGATGCTCTGGTTGCCGCCGGATACCGCTGTTACCGCGGGCGACCAACTGACTCCGCTGAACAAGGTATTGTTCACCCTGTACGCCCTTTGGCTGATTCTGTCGTCAATGTAACTTGTAGACAGGAAAGTGTCGGTTCCGGCGCCGGATGGGCTAATGTTCCCGGTGAGACTATTCATCGTATACGTCGTTTCGCTGCCCTGCCGCAGCGTCACGCGGGCATACCAGTCGCCGCTTGTCAGGATTTCGTTCACGTTGTAATGATCGCTTGCTGTACCCGCGGGGTTCACCAAATCCGTGAGATTATGCGAGACGTTCCCACTAGGCGGAACGGGCATATTTTTCAGCAGCGTCATCGCTTCCTGCGGTTCCGCAGAGGGGTAGCCCTTGCGCTCCAGTGTCAGGTCGTAGTAGTAATCGCCCTTTGTTGTGTCTGATACATTCTCGAATTTCGCGGTAACCACTCCGGCTGCACTGAGTGCAACGGACGTCACGCTAGGATACGAAATTCTTATCAGCTCGCTTTTGAAAGGCCTGTCGCTCTTTACCTGCCACACGCCTGTAAGCGTGCTGCCCACGCCGGTGATTTCTAGCCCGGCTTCTTCGCCAAGATAATCGGCAAGCGACAGCAGCAATGCACCGTTTAAGATCACGGCGTTGTAGCCGAATTCCGCCTGCGCCGCCGTCATATCTCCCCTTGCGCCCCTGACGGTGAGCGCCTGACCGTTAGGCTTGAATACGCGAATGTCGGTGAAGTCTATCCTGTCGCCGCCGTAGCCGGTCAGTTTCAGTATGTAATCGCTGCCATTATTCGGGACAGCGACATGGTGGGTATAATCGCTGCCGTCGAATTCCGCGCTGATCGTCCCGCCGCCCGATGCGACGCTGCGGGACATTCGCCCCATTGCTAGCGGCGCCCCAGGGGTTTCGCTGGTTGCTTCGACATTGTCTAGGTAACTTCTGCGCTCGGTAAAGTTGCCTATGTCGCCGTATGCGCCAAGCAGCGCAGGCGAGGTCAAAGCCTGGCTCATCAATGCCAGTTGCATTTGGGCGTTTTCCATAAGAGCGAATGGTGCGAAAGCAGGTTCCCTTAAGGCGAATTCCGCGCTCGCCGCACGCATCGCGCTGACTGCGCTTAATCCCTGGATTCTCTTACTATTCAGTTTGTCTTCCACTTTATCCCAGAGCCAGTCTTCCAGCCAGCGGTAATAAGCCAGCAGGCTTACTGTTTCATCTTCGACCTTCACGCCAAGAAGCTTAACTTTTGCTTCGATTATGAACTTTGTGAAGTTTATGGGCATGACTTCTATATTCTTCCCCGGCCCGAACTCGATGTCAAAACCGATTTCAGCCCCGGAAATGGACCATTCGTCCGACATCGGGAGGACGTTCACTGCGCCTGCGCCCCATGTCGAGAGGCCCATATGGATGAACGCAAATAGATCCTGCAAATCCGTAAACCCGCCGCGCTTTTCCCAAAGAGCAGGCGAAATCGTCGCGTTTACCCCGAAAATCAAACTGGCGTCGGCAAGGAATATATATGCGTGAATCTTGGTATTGACATAAAACGTTATCGAACGTTTCCCTTTGATTTGCGAAGCGTAAATCGGGTCTTCATCATAGGGCATATAGGGACCGTCCTTTGCGCCTGCCCCAAGGGAAACCTCTTTGAAGAGGTCAATATTGATCGGTCCTACGCTGAATCCGCCGCTGAGAGCAAATCCAGCGGACAGCAGCTCCGCCCACATTTCTGCATGAAAATCCAAAATTTCTACAAACGAAAACTTCGCGCCCAATATAATCCGCACGGAGGGGATCGTGTTTTTGAGCGGGTTGTAGCTTACCGTGTCGGCAAGGTTGGTGACGCCAACGGTTATTCCCGCTATCTCTATGATCTGCACCGGGGCGGGTGGCAAGCCCAAGCCTACCGGAACGTCGTTTAAGCCAAGGGACACGATAAATGTGTCCAACATGGGGAAACCGTAGCTTGTTTTCGCTATATAAAACGAACCCGACAGTTCGATGAAGTGGAAATTGACCTCGCCGTCAAAGCCGTAATGATCCAGATAGGTATTAAAAACCCCATAAGCCGATGCGCCGTAGCCTCCGAGCGCCGCGGGCAGTTGCAGGCGCCCCTCGCCCTCCGCCCATACGTCGGATACGGGAATGGTTTGCGACCACGAATCCGTCGTCATAGAAATGACTTCAAGGCGTAAAATAGGCTTAGACATTCCAGGGATCTGAATATTGAGCCGCCCGCCTGTCTCAAAGCCGTACTTCATAAGATAAATGTCTTTGACGTCGAAGGTAAGGCCGCCGTCAAACCCTCCGATCGAGACAGCCAGACCTTGGCCGTCAAGCTCGGCGAGGAGGAAATCGCCGGGGTCACTGGCTGAAAAGACGGCGTCGGGGTATTCAATTTTCATCGCCGGCATGGTCTTTTTCGCTTCCTCCACCGCTTCCCTCCATTCTTCTGTCGCTTCTTCGTTTGTGGCGTGTTTCTTTCGTATCTCGCCAAAGTCGGGGAGGGCTTCGGGAATGGTGTAGGTTTTGCCGTGCGCAAGCTCCAGGGTGAGCATATCGGTTCTTGTGGAGCCAGACCCGGTCGGGGTAAAGAGCGGCATCCAGGAGGAGTTGAACTTCATCTCCCTTGTCCTGACGCGGAGGCCATTGGCGTCTACATTGAGGGTAAATACGCCCCAGGTTGTATCATTTGACGTAAAGGAACCGCCGCCGCTCATGCGGACTGCAGCGCCGCCATCGGATAAGTATTGATGGGCGCCGAACAAATCACTATGCGAATAATGGGCATTGGTTTGAAAGCCGGTTTCGCAGACGAAGTATATAAAATGCCCGTTCGTATTGAACTTCTTCGCCTGTTCCACCATATCGTCATAGTTTCTGGCTGGCACCGCAATCCAACTGCCGGGCCCGATTCCTGCGGGAGTTCCCTCCGGTAAAGACGAAATACCGGTATACAACTGGACGACAGCGACATGGGTCAGCTCGCCCGGCCTGAACTTGTCGTAGCCGAGCGCAAAGGTATATTCTTTGCTTCCCCTTTGCGCGTAGCCGTCGCCGTAAGCATATTCGATGGTCAGTGTGTATTTCCCGTCGGGGAAAATATAGTCGTCCGCTACGCCAAAAAGCGCGCGGATATCGATGACCATACGTTCCCCGCTGCTGTCTTCCCAAGTAAACGCGGAACTGTGGCTTGTGAAAATATCGGAATCGGTTACGGCTGTCGAATAGGTCGCTGCGGGAGAGGTACGCAACCCGATCCCCGTGATTTTCGGCGCGGGTGTGGCGGTCAAAATGTTTCTCATATTTTCTGGGCTCGTCACAATACCGGCTACGATTTCATGCTCGGCGGCAAGCGTAACAGTTTGAAACGTAGCGGAATTCGGCGAGTTCGGCATGAAGTAGCTTGAAAACCCGATATCACGGGCTACGTGCTGCTCCTGTATATCGACAGACGCGTTGCCTGTGCCAGTAAAGGTCACTTGATAGACCGCGTAACAGCCGTCCGCATCTCTGTGGGTTTCTTCCACTGTGCAGTTCGCAGCGTTCGCGTTATCAAGGTAATAATACGTGCCAACAGGCTGCCCTTTTGTCCGCGCCGACCAATTCAGGGTGATGAACGTCTCGTATTTGCCGCCGACAGGCATGACTTCGATACTGCGCGCGTCTTCTCCCGGGGCGTTCCAAGCTTCACCAGGCAACACCAACACATGACCCGGCTCCAGGTAGCCGTCGCCCCTGGGATAGCCGTTTATCGTCAGCGTGCGTCTTTGGTTTTCGAAATAAAGTTTGACAGTTCCGCTGTACGGCCATGTCGGGTCGAAATAGTAGGTGCGGAAGTTGCCCTCGGTATCTTCTTTTACAGGCAACCTGGTATCCCCATTCACTTCCAGCTCGACCTTTTGCAGGACATCGTCGTATATAGAGGTCTGGACGCAGATGGCTGTCTGCTTGTTGATCGGGAACTGCCCTATCCCCCAGACCCAGTCCATGTAAGATCCGCTATCTGCCGGATACTGAAACCAAGTCTCTTTGCTGTTGCCTGTTGCCGGCGCCGAGCGTATGTGCAGATTCGCCGGATCCATTTGTCCGTTCTGGTTGTAAGCCTCGATCGACAAGCTGTAGTTATGGTCTTTTTGATAACCCGTGATTTCAAACTCCACATCGTCCGCAGGCATGGTAAACGAACCCGGCGTTGCGGGATACGTGGACGGGAAGTACACTGGCCCGCCGTCTATCCTGCTGAATCCGACGACGGTCGTTCCGTTCATCGTAAAACCGTCGATCACCCAGCGGGTCATGTCGGGCACATTCGCTGCGTCGGTATTCCATGACGTGGGATAAAGCGCGTAATATACCGTAGTGCCCTCCCGAATCTTTCCCATACGGCCCGCTTCGTCCATTTGAGCTACCGACCGTGTACCCGGCGCCGTATCTGTCCAGAGCGCCAAATCGTAAAGTGTCATGCCATCGCCGACAAGCGGCTTAACGTTAATGGTATAGAAGTCGCCCGGCCTTATATCCTGTTTTAGCGTTACGGTGACTGTGACGTCGTTTGGCGGCATGGCGAGGATCTCCCACGAACCGCCCGGAACCTCGGCCAGGCTTGTGCCGGTCGCTGTTACCGTGTCGATGGCATACCCTTCTTCGATATTTGTTACGAATAGGAAGACTTGATTGCCCGTCTGCGGTGCAGAGCCATTTACGGAGTTGACGGTCACAGTCGCCGAGCCGCCCGTGACCTCTGTGAATACGCGATGTACTGTACCATCTTCATACACAAGATCGACGGGTTCATCAGGCATGAGGAAGCCGCCGCCTCCGAGCGGATTGGATACATCCGTCGCTTCCTTCGTTCCTGCCTTGTAGACATATAGGTCGCCGCCTGTATACGCGTCAAGCGCGGAAAGATCGATATAGACTGTATCACCCGCCATAGCCCATAGGATCCCCTGCTCGCGCGTGACGCCGGAGACCGCGTTCCATAGGGCGCTTTCAATTGCCGTATCGCGCTGCCCCGCGTGAAACGCCTTGACGTTGACGGGCTGGGGCTGGTCCCCGGCCGAGCCGGCGTCAAATCCTACGCTTATTTCACCGCGTTTCATCGTCATGAGCGGCGTAAATGTGTAGGCGTAGGTAAGGGGTCCTTCACTCACTGCACTATACGGGATTGCATCGCCGAAGTTTGTGTAATTGGTAGTATAGGGCGTCGCAAGACTCTTTTCCATATCCTGCATCTCGCAGGTCAGCGTGAATTCGGCCCCCTGCACCGCTATATACCGTTTATCGTTCGTCAAGCCACCAAGAAAAAAATTGGGGAAATCATAGAAAACCACATCATCGCCGGACAGCTCTGCTGAAAAAAACTCCGCTTCTATATAATTCGTACTAAGCCGAATACCGGCATAACCGTCAGCGGGGTTGTCCGCATCGATAAACAAACTAAGGTCTAAATAGGAATCGGGAGGGCGTTTGCTAAATATTTCGCTGATCGGTAAGGCGACTTCTTCGCCTATTGCCACACGATCAGAGTCAAACAGATAGCCGCTAAACCCCGAATCACCGTCTCGCCAGCTAATTTGAATGCTACAGTTGACGATAGCGTTTTTGATGAGTTCGGGTATACCCTCCTTGTAGTCTACGATAAGCAAAAGTTCTGCGTCTTCATCGCCGGTATCTGCGAGAAGCCCCATGCGTTTCGGATTGCCAAAGGGATCGATCCCTTTCGCCAGCGAAATGCTGCTGGTGATTGTAAAGAAATCTTCCGGCACAAAAGCGTATTCGACCCTGACCTCCGCTATGTCAAGTTCCCCGGAAAGCGCGCGCAAGCCTGTCGACGCCGGCAGAGGGTCGAAGTGCGGATTGCCGCGCTCCAAATCGTAGAAGCCGTAATTCGTGCCGTAAGCCGCCTGGTTTCCGCTTGCTACGTTCACCATGTCCCAATAGAGCAGCGCCGCGCTGTCAGCACCGGAACCATCGAACAGCGTAACACCGGCGGGCGTATACGCGAACCCGGCGTCATTTGCCCTGCTCAACTCCGAGAATACAACGGCGTCAGGTGAAGGGAAAGCGTTGTCGTCAAATAGGATATACCCCTTATTCGGGCTGTCTGCGTAGACAGTTTTCCCCGTATCAAGGTTGACTTCCTCTATCAATTCCTTGCTTATCAGCGCGGCATACGGCGCAGGGCGAAGGCTCGCCTCTGAATCAGCTAATAGGATATTGTCCGCATTATCGATGAGCATGATCGGGATGCTCTCGTCAGCCGTAAACTGCGTGTCAAGCAAAATCCGCCCGGCGATGTTAGCGGATCCTGCACCAAAATATTGCGCCGCATAGCCTATTTTCACTGCGTAGGAATGGTCATGCAGCGTATCATTCGTTATGGCAAAAATCTGCGAGATGACAAAATCTCCGATTTGCCAATGGGATTCGAGAATCATATTCTCATTTACCATCGGCGCGATTCCCGCAATGCCGCTTTTGCCTTCGTAATACCCCCCGTAGTGGTAGGTTTCACCCTCTATTTGGAAAGAAGCGTGTGATAGGGACTTCGTTGCGTTAAACGTTTCTGTCGCAGGTAACACAGTGAACCCGCCGTCGCTCCTGTTGACGTAAACGGCTATATAGTCATTGTACAATACGGCGTACGCTAAGCCGTCTGCTGCGGTAAACATACCGCCACGCACTGCTGCGGATTGTTGGCGCAAGTCAAACTGACGTTGTTCCATTGCGGCGGCAAGCGCGCCAAGCGGCAGCATTGTTGCCGCCATCACAACGATGAGCAGCACTGCTACTGCTTTTGAAAACCTTCTTATTTTCATTTCGTTTGTCCTCCAAGTTTTTCGTTTAATGTTTTCAGCAAGCTTTCGCAGTCGGCGCGAATATGAATATCCTGCCGCTGCGTCAAGTACCCTGCCACGACCGCCACTTCTATGATGTAGTCGGCTTCTTCGACAAGTTCCGCCGCCTCCTTTGGGTTGCCTCTACGAATAAACATCCCGGTGTTTACCCCGCAAACAAGCAGCCTGTCGCACAGCGGGAAACCTTGGCCGTTTTCACGCAGATACCTGACCAGTTCCCCGATGCGCATGGAAAAATCAAGACCTTTTTCTTTGAGCGATTTGTCCATGATGTCACCGCCTTACTAAGATGAGCTGCGCCATCATTGTAAATCCGAATTTTTAAATGATGAATCCTACGGTATGAAGTTTTTGGAGAAAAATTGAAACTAAATTTTTGAGAATAAACCCGTTAGTATGAAGTTTTTTTGCTTTTTACAAAAAAACGCGATATGCTATGAAAATAGTGCTACGCGCGAGTAAGAAGTACACCGCCTATCATGACGAAAGGATTGGCGACTGATATTGAGTGAAACCCAAAACGCTTTTCTAAAAAGCAGATTTACCCCCGCCGTACTGCCGGAGGTGTATGCGCCGAGGCGGGAGCTTTTATCCGTGCTCCACAAAGCGGCGTCGCGGCATTTTGTCTATGTGGGTGCGCCCGCAGGAAGCGGCAAGACCGTTTCTGCCTTGCTGTGGCTAAACGCCAGCGGGCGTAAATCTATCTGGATTGGGCTTAACGAGTATGACAACGCGACCGCTGTTTTTTACAAGCAGCTTGCCCTTGGCATTTTTTCCATTCAACCGGATAACGAGGGAATGCGCGGCTTGCTGACCGATTCCCATTTTTCCGCCACGCCGATAGAGCATACAATCCGGCTGATTACAGAAATGCGCCCGGACGATGCGCTTTGCGCTATTGTCTTGGACGACGCGCATTTAGTCACAAACTTTGAGATCATCAAGTCCCTCCCCGCTGTGCTTGAGCGCTTGCCGAGAACCTTTGTCACGTTGATTTTATCAAGGAACCCCATGCCCGAAAGTTTCCGGCGCATAATCGTGGAGGATAGCGAACTATCGTTAGCACATCTCAGGTTCAGCCCGGACGAGATACGCCTGTACTTTCAGAGCCTCGGACGGTTTCTGTCGCCGGAAGAAGCGCAGTTCGCATTTGTTTCCACCGACGGGCTGGCAATCGGGGTAAACGCCGTGGCGATGTCGGGGCACATTGAACTTGGCAAAAGCGCAAGCGTATTTGCGCAATATTTTGAGGATCATATTTGGAATACATGGGATGATCGTACACGGGATTTCTGCCTCAAAACATCCGTGCTGGACGAGTTCACGCCTTACTTTGCAGAGCGGCTAACGGGATATGGCGACGCGCCGGAGATCATGGAACGGCTATCGCGCACCAACGCTTTTTTAAGCCATTTGCATGAGGATATTTACCGGTTTCACCATTTGTTCCAAGAATTTTTAAGGGATAAGGTGCATCGATCCGATGTGGATGTTATTGCGCTCTATAAAACGGCGGCGGAGTTTTACAGGGAGAACGGCGAGTATTCAATGGCGCTTCGCTTTTGGCTGGATAGCGGCGACTACAAGGGCGCCGACGCCTTTCTGCTGCTGTTTATGTTTCACAATAACCATGGCGACATTGCCGGGTATGTGGATTTCTTGCGCTTGTATTTCATGCGAGATTTTCCGGAAAAGGCATTCAAGGACGCACCGGCTTTGCATGTCTGTTGCGCTTGGTATTATTACATGACCGGGCAATACAAGGAATATGAGCATCACGCTGACGAGGGGTACAAGCATATCATGAGAATCGCGCTGTATGACCCGAAATTCGTGGAGTTCGCTATGCTGATGTATAGTGTGGATCATCGCAGCGAAATGTTGGATAAAGTAAAGCGCTTCGGCGTTTTCGGGAAACTGGTAAAGGGCTTTTCAAAAGACGGTATCATTCGGTATATCGCGTCTTTCACGCATAATCTGCCATACGCCCATAGAAGCAGTTATGACTATTCTGAGGTTTTGCGGACCCATGAAAATATCGTAAAGATTCGGAAATCCGCTTTTATCACCCTGCTTGGCGACCAAGCGGAGTGTATCATCCCTCTTGGCGTATCCGGCATTGATTATGAACGCAATTGTTTGGGCGCGGCATATGAGGAGATGAGATTGCTGAATAGGCAACTGACGGAGCGGAACAGCGTTGAGCTTCGGGTCTCGTCAAAATTTCTTTATCACAGCATTCTTTTGCACATGGGACGCACGGAAGAAGCGGATGCGGCGCTCAATGACCTCAATGCATTTGTAAATTCGTCCGCGCCGTTTTTTCTTTCGAACTTAGAGGCATATAAAACAAAAATCGCCTTGCTCGACTGCGACATGGCAGCGGCAAAAGCTTGGCTTGACAGTTATTATGTTGTTGAAGTGACATATATGGAATTGTACAAGCTGTTTCAGCACTTTACCACAGCACGGGCGTATATGGTAACAGGCGACGGAGTGAACGCCCGAAAATATGTGACGATGCTCCGGGCGTTTGGGCAGAAGCTGAACAGGGTCTGCGACTATTGCGAGGCGTCGGTATTGCTGGCGGCGCTTGATTGGGCGGAGGGCAACAAAAAAGAAGCCGTTGCGGTCCTGAGCGACGCGCTGGAAAGGCTTCAGCATTACGGCTATTCGAGAATGGTGATTGACGAGGGCGCGGCAGTGCTGCCAATACTGAAACGTATTGCTTCGCAAATAGGAAAGCAGGGTTACACCGGCAAGCTGAAACGCGAGTTTGTCAATGAATGTATGATTTCAGCATATGCTTTCGCAAAGCAACACAAAGGCGTCGCTGCGTATCATGTCAGGCAACAAAAGCCTGTAAAGCTTTCCAAACAGCAGAAGAATATCATAACGCTCCTGTCAAAAGGATACACCAACGCGCAGATTTGCGAGGTAACCGGACGCAAGATCACCACGATTAAGACGCACACTTCGCTTGCGTATGAAAAGCTGAGCGTGAACAGCGCGATGGATGCTGTGTTGAAAGCGCGGGAGTTGGGGCTGATATGAATGCGGATGTCATAGAGCAGTTCACTTTTTGGAACTCTCTTGCATTTGCTTGACGCCGTAAAAAGTCGCGCAGAAGACGCCAAGTACAGTCGGGCAGCATAGCACGATCAGCCACTGCGTCTGATCGTGATTTTCGCCTGTATTCGGAAGACGAATGCCAGCCCCCGGTATCCCCATATAGAGATCGCCCGGGATCCCCCCTATCGTTATATCGCCTAGAATGTTTCTGGAAACAGGTTCCACTGAAAGGGAAACGTCATAGTTGTCAGAATAGTCCGGAATGGGAAGGATCGGGTCCTCGGGATCTTCCGGATCCTCCGGAACGCCGGGAACATCCGGGTTGTATGGGTAATCCGGGCTACTGGGAACATCCGGGTTGTACGGATCATCAGAACCCCTAGGAAAGTAAGGATAGTAAGGAACGTACAGGTCTTCAGAAACGTCCCACTCTTCAAGAAATTCTTCCTCTTCCTCCTCGTCCTCAGGGTCTTCGGGATCTTCGGGGTCCTCGGGGTCCTCAGGGTCTTCGGGGTCCTCAGGGTCCTCAGGGTCCTCAGGGTCTTCGGGATCTTCGGGGTCCTCGGGGTCCTCAGGGTCTTCGGGGTCCTCAGGATCTTCGGGATCCTCAGGGTCCTCAGGATCCTCAGGGTCCTCAGGGTCCTCAGGGTCCTCGGGGTCTTCGGGATCCTCCGGATCCTCGGGATCCTCAGGGTCCTTAGGGTCTTCGGGGTCCTCAGGGTCCTCGGGGTCCTCGGGGTCTTCGGGGTCCTCAGGGTCCTCGGGGTCCTCGGGGTCCTCAGGGTCCTCAGGGTCTTCGGGGTCTTCCGGATCATCAGGGACTTCAAAAAGCGGGTCGTGATTACATTCGAAATACCAGCCGCCGCCGGTCCAGGGAAAGTTATGATGCTCTGCTCCATCGCCTGAACGGGTTAAATTGCCGTTGACGAACAGTCTTCCGTTGGTACTAGCTGTGATCTCAACGGATTCCGCCATAGGCGCGATGATGGAACCCATAAACTGTGACGTACCGGTAATTTCCAAGTCTTTCACGTCGACAAAGTTCCACAGGATGGCGGAAGCGGCATTTCCATAATCCTCAGTATCTGAGGGAAAGTCCACTCGCTCGATGTCGAAAGTAAATTCATTACAAAAAATGCTTGCCTGTTCGCCGATGACATTGATCACGATTGGCGTGAAGCGACCGTTGTCCAATCTGGGAATATTCGTAAACTCAAAGCCTCCCCAAAAGCCAACTGTGTCAAATACTTCCGCATTGATCGTAAAAACTTGCAAAGGCGCTTCTGGATCTTCACAGGTGAATACGACAGCGCCATACTCATAATCAGCCGTTCCGGTAGGCTCCAACTGCGAGAGGTTGAAAGACTGCAAGTTGAGTTCCTCTTCAAAACCTGACCAATGGGAGACAGCTGCTGCGCCCAGTTCATCATAGATATTGTCTTGGTTTTCTATTCCATCACTATATACTGCCAAAACAACGCCATCTCCGCTTATTGTTCCGCCAATCCATGCCACGGCGGATATGGTTCCGGCATTTATCGCGGCGCCGATTTTCACTTCGCCGGGAGACGTGACGTCCAAGTTGCCGCCTACCGCCAGCATAACACTGTCAGGCGTAGGAAGGATACCGGAGCCAGCGCCCACAACCCCAATGCCCAATAGTTTGTCATTTTGAACGATCATATCACCAAGAATTACATTCAAGCCCTCGGATTCCGCAAAACTGGGGTCCGCTATGAAATTACCGCCGACCCAGACAGCAGGGGAGTTATCCTCAAATATAACGGATGGATTGCCTACGCCTGGCATGCTAGTAATGCAGTCACAGGGCAGCGGCTCTGCGCCGGTTGCGATTGGCGCCGGCAAAATCAGCAGGCTGATTAATACGATCGTTACCCAGGCGAACCTGCGTTTTATGTTTATTCTAGACATAGGATTTCCTTTCATCCGATTTATTTGTTAAGCAAAGTGGCGTAATTCGAGCAAAAAAGCTAAAAATGAGGAGAACACCCGAAGATGGCTAAGCCATTCAGGCTGACAAGATCAGCTTATAAAATGGTTTAGCCGGGCGTGGTAAAAAGGTCTAAGATGAGCTGCGCCCATAACCCAAAGCTGCGCAGCCTTTGGTGAATGTTACATGGGACGCTGTCCCATACCCTGTCAGCATTCGCGCGCATGTCGCTCATGCCTTCCGCTTTGCGGCGCTGCGATTCCGCAGCGTTAGTGACTGACTCCCAAAAAAGAACTTGTTTTAAATTGATGTTGTTGAGGAGTAAGTCACTATAGCGCATGTTTATCTTATCGGAGAATCCGTGAGAGTGCTTCGTTTCGTGGACAAAGTTGTATGTACATGGGCTATTTACGATATACTATAGTCGTTCTGAAACAAAAAAAAAGCCCCCAATTTTTGTGAATTTGTAGAAATTATTACACCCCAATTTGTATAAATCCGAAATCCACATGCATTTCCATGATAGTTCGGTTACTTCCGGCAAGGTTGATGCTGTATTCGTCTGGAATAACATTCATCAAAAATTGTGTGAAAACATGTAGAACGCGCGAAGATAGAAAATATTGGGAATGTATACATGTATTTTGAACGACATGTATACTTGATTTTTAAATGATTCTCGGGTATACTGTCGGATATATGCATGGAAGAGGCTGAATCGTATGAGTTTTCATTATTATCCCGGATGTACGCTGAAAACCAAAGCAAAGGATCTGGACGAATGCGCGAGAAAATCGGCGGAGGCCCTGGGTGTACCGCTCATCGAATGGGAGGAGTGGCAGTGCTGCGGCACGGTTTATCCCCAGGCACAAGATGAGATTGCAACGCGCCTTGCCGCTATCCGCGCGCTGGACGAGGCCAGGCGGAACGGCAGCGATCTGCTGACGATTTGTTCCGCTTGCCACCATGTCATGAAGCGCATTAATCGCGATATGCAAACGAACGAAGACATCCGGACAAAGGCCAACAATTATCTTGCGCTGGATACGCCCTATACCGGGCAGACGCGGGTGGTGCACTATCTGGAAATGCTGCGGGATACGGTGGGTTTCGACGAGCTCAGAAAGCGTGTCCTTTATCCGCTGACCGGGCGCCGGATCGGCGCCTACTATGGATGCATGCTACTGCGCCCAAGCAAGGAAATGCAGTTTGATGATCCGGAAAACCCGTCTATCATGGAAGATTTTCTGGAAGCCATAGGCGCTGAGCCGGTACGGTATCCTTACAGGAACGAATGCTGCGGCGGCTATGTAGCGCTTGAGGAGGCGGCGCTGGTAGGGGAGCTTTGCGGGAAAGTGCTGGATTCGGCGCGCCAAAAAGGCGCCGAAGCACTGATTACCGCCTGCCCGCTGTGCCGGTATAATCTGAGGAAGAACGGAAGCAAGCAGGATATGCCCGTTTATTATTTCAGCGAATTGCTTGCGGAAGCGCTGGGCGTGAACAGGACAAACACAGAGCCCGTTCGGTTAGAAAAGTAGAAACAGATAGAACAATAGAAATTGTAAGGGGGGCTTCCATTGAGTCCGGTTCGTTCGGAACCTGCGGAGATCGTCACAGAGATGAGCGGCGTCAATCCGCGAAAGTGCATGAGATGCGGAAAGTGTTCCGCGACCTGTCCGTCTTTTTCGAAAATCGATATTCCTCCCCATCGATTCGTCATGATGGTGGAAAACGGGGAAATAGAAGCGCTTCTTTCTTCGCAGCTGTTGTGGAAATGTCTCTCCTGCTTTGCCTGTGTGGAACGCTGCCCCAGGGGCGTGGAGCCTTCCAAACTGGTGGAAGCGGTGCGTCTGCTCCAAATCCGCGGTCAGGGGAAGAATTATAGGACGCCGGACGATGTGCCGCAGTTTGTCGAGGCGGATGAGGAGATTCCGCAGCAACTGATTACCAGCACCCTGCGGAAATATAGCAAGTAACGAATAAATAGGATGTGAGCGTATTGCTGAAAATTGGTGTATTTGTCTGCTGGTGCGGAAGCAACATCGCCGGTACGGTAGACGTCAAGGCAGTAGTAGAAGCGGTAAAGGCAGAGCCGGGCGTGGTATTCTCCACAGATTATCAATACATGTGCTCCGAAGGAGGCCAGTCCGCCATCCGGCAAGCCATCAAGGAATACGAACTGGGCGGCGTCGTGATCTGCGCCTGTTCGCCGCGCATGCATGAGACGACCTTCCGCAAAGCGGCGGAAGCAGCCGGGCTTAACCCGTATATGGTCGAAATTGCCAATATACGCGAGCATTGTTCGTGGATTCATAAGGATAAGGAAGAAGCAACCGAAAAGGCCGTTGTACTGTGCCGGGCGGCGATTGCCAAGCTGAATCTCAACAAACCGCTATTTCCCGGAGAGAGCGGCGTAGTGAAGCGGGCGCTGGTCATTGGCGGCGGGATTGCCGGTATCCAGACGGCCCTCGATATCGCCGACGCGGGATATGAAGTGGATATTGTCGAGAAATCCCCCACGATCGGAGGCAGAATGGCGCAGCTCGACAAAACCTTTCCCACCCTGGACTGTGCCGCGTGCATTCTGACGCCAAAGATGGTGGAAGCGGCGGCCCATGAGAAGATCAGGCTTTTTACTTACAGCGAAGTAGAAGAGGTATCCGGCTATGTGGGCAGCTTCCGCGTGAAGATCCGGCAAAAGGCGCGCAGCGTAAACAGGGAATTGTGTAACGGCTGCGGCGAATGTATCGTGAAATGCCCTTCGAAGACGGCAAGTAATGCCTTCGACGAGGGTTTATCCAAACGCAGCGCCATTTATATTCCCTTTGCCCAAGCGGTTCCCAATCTGCCGGTGATCGACAGGGAGGCTTGCCTGCGCTTTCAGACAGGCAAATGCGGCCTATGCGAAATCGCCTGCAGCGCAAAAGCCATCGACTATGAACAAGAGGATGAAACCATTACCGAGGAGTACGGGGCGATTGTCCTTGCTACCGGTTATAGGCCCATGTCTCTTGACCGCTATGATGAATTCCAATACAGTCAGTCTCCGGATGTGCTGACTTCACTTGAGTTCGAACGCATACTGAATGCCAGCGGCCCTACCGGCGGCAGCCTGCTCCGGTTATCCAATGGCGAAAAACCCAAATCCATCGTATTTATACAGTGTGTGGGTTCCCGTTCTGACGACGGCTGCGGGAAGTCTTACTGTTCCAAGATATGTTGTATGTATACCGCAAAGCAGGCGATGCTGGTGAAAGACAAGTACCCGGATATCGATGTTACGGTGTTTTATATTGATGTGCGAACCCCCGGCAAGAATTTCGACGAGTTCTACCGGCGCGCGGCGGAAGCCTATGGCGTCCGGTATGTGAAAGGCATGGTCGGCAAAGTAGCCGAGTGGAAGGGCCGCCTGCAAGTGCAGGCTGTGGATTTGCTGGAAGACAAGCAGCTTCTCATCGACGCCGACATGGTGGTGCTTGCCGCTGCCATCGAACCGGATCCCGGCGCCCGCAAGATCGGCGCCATGCTGGCGGTCAACATGGATCAGAATGATTTCTTCACCGAAGCCCATCCGAAGCTTCGACCGGTGGAAAGCCCGACTGCCGGCGTCTTCCTGTCGGGAATGTGCCAGGGCCCGAAAGATATCCCGGAAACGGTCGCCCAAGCCGGCGCGGCTGCGGTAAAGGTCCTTGGCTTGCTGTCGAAGGATAAGCTGGTAGGGAATCCTTGTGTAGCCATTTCTGACGAGACGCTCTGTAACGGTTGCTCTTCCTGCGAAGCGCTCTGTCCTTATGACGCCATAACCTTTGAAGAGAAGCAGGTTATGGTGCAGGGCCGGCGTGAAACACGCAGGGTCGCGATGGTCAACGAAACCATGTGCCAGGGCTGCGGCGCCTGTACGGTGGCCTGCCCCTCGGGAGCGATGGACCTGAAGGGCTTTACGAACAGGCAGATTATGGCGGAGGTGGACGCGATATGCCGATGAGTACGGAGAGCCAAGTGCAGGCAAATGCGCCGGCAAAGGCGCCAACAAATGCGCCGGCAAATGCGCCGGCAAATACGCTGATCAATACACCAGGAAATGAGGAGAAAGACGGAAAAGCGTTCCGTCCGCTGATCGTTTCGTTTTGCTGCAACTGGTGCAGCTACGCGGGCGCCGACTTGGCAGGATCGAGCCGCCTTACGTATCCGGCGGATGTGAAGATTATCCGCGTGCCCTGCTCCTGCCGAATCAATCCGCTGTTTATCCTGCGGGCTTTTCAAAGGGGGGCGGACGGCGTCATCGTCAACGGCTGTCATCCCGGCGATTGCCACTACTCTACGGGCAACTTCTATACACGCAGAAGAATGGCGCTGCTCTTCAGTATGCTCGACTTTTTGGGTATTGAGAAGGAGCGGACCCGGGTAGAGTGGGTTTCCGCCGCGGAGGGCGCCAGGTTTGCCTCGGTCATGCGTGAGTTTGTCGAACAAATACGAAGGCTGGGGGAAAACAAGAAATTGGGGGATATCCGATGCAAAGAATAATAGGAAAAATGAGGGAAAAAGCGAAAGAGCTGCTGGAAGCGGGCACGGTTGACGCTGTGCTGGGCTGGAAGAAAGGCGATTTTGCCTATGATCCGACGCCGGCTTTTTTTTACAGTACCGACGAGCTGGACATGCTGGCCTACGACGGTTTCTGTGGCAGTAACCTGAGCAAATACCTTGTTGAATATGGTAAAGAGAAGGGAAAGGTTTTGGTATTCCTGAAGCCTTGCGACACCTACAGCCTGAATCAATTGGTTAGCGAGCATCGCGTTGACAGGGAGAACGTGTATGTTGTGGGCGTGGGCTGCGACGGCATGCTCGACGTCCAAAAACTCAGGGATAAAGGGATCGCCGGCATCGAAGAAATCGAAGAGGCGGGAGAGGACCTGCGGATTCATACTTTATATGGCCTGAAGACCTGCCCCCGGGACGAAGCGCTGCTGAAGAAATGCCAAAGCTGCAAGGGCAAGGAGCATAAACTATTTGACGATCGCATTGGCGCGGAAGAATCCCGGGATATCGCGAACGAGGACCGTTTTGCGGAGGTTGCGGAGTTGGAAAAGATGTCGCCGGAGGAACGCTTTGCGTTCTGGCGCGCCGCGCTTTCCTCCTGTATCCGCTGCAATGCCTGCCGGGAGGCTTGCCCTGTCTGCAGTTGCCATACCTGTATCTTTGACAACGCGCGTTCGGGCGTCGACGCTAAGGCGAACGCCAGCGAATTTGAAGAAAACCTGTTTCATATCATTCGCGCGTTTCATGTGGCGGGACGCTGCAGCGACTGCGGGGAATGCAGCCGCGTATGCCCGCAGGCCATCCCCCTGCATCTGCTGAACCGGAAGATGATCAAAGATATCCAATCGTTCTACGGAGCGTTTCAGGCGGGCGACTCGGCAGACCAGTGTTCCCCGCTGCTCAGCTACTCGCCGGACGACATAGAGCCGGATGCGTTCGACCGGTGGAAGGGGGTTATGTGATGCTGAAACTCCCCGTGTCCCAAATGGAGGAACTCTTTGCTTCGATAGCCAGCGAACAAAGCCTGTACCTGCCCCTTGAGACGAACGGCTTGATTGCCTTCAGCCGCTGGGAGGAAGGAAAGCAAGCGCGTTTTGATCAACTGCATTGCGCCGGTTCGGTAAAAGATTTTTTCTTTCCGCAAACCGAAAATCTTGCTCTGTTCAAAACGAGCGGCAAAGAGATACATATCGAAGAAAATCGCGATCCGGAGGAAGCCTTCGTCGTGTTTGGCGTGCGCGCCTGCGACGCCGGGAGTTTGTCCATTCTGGACCGCGTATTCTATGACGAGCCTGCGGATACCTTCTATCAGACCAGACGCCGGCAGGGACTCATTATCACCGTCGCCTGCAACGCGCCCGAAGAGACATGCTTTTGTCATACTTTCGGTTTGGACGCGGCGGATCCAGGCGGAGACGTCGCCGTATGGCTGCTGGAGGACATGCTTTACTGGGATAGCCGGACAGAGAAGGGCCATGCGCTGACGGAACGGCTCCGGGGATTGTTCGAAGAAGCGGGCGATCAAGGGGAAGAGACTGTGCGAAAGGGCAAGGCCGATATCGGAAAAATCATAGACAGACTTCCCTTGCGGGATCTTTCGCTGGAGCGTTTTGCCGGCGACGGGATGATGGAAAAATTTGACGCGCCGCAATGGGAGTCTCTGCAGGAGGCCTGCCTCGGCTGCGGAACCTGTACTTTTGTCTGTCCTACATGTCACTGTTACGATATCCGGGACTTCGATACAGGTCACGGTATACGGCGCTTCCGCTGCTGGGATTCCTGTATGTTTTCCGACTTTACCCTGATGGCCCACGGTAACCCCCGTCCAAGCCGCCTGGCGCGTTTTCGTCAGCGATTTATGCATAAATTAGCGTATTACCCCGAAAACCACGAAGGACTGTATGCTTGTGTCGGCTGCGGCCGCTGTATCACCAAATGCCCCGTATCGATGAATATTACCAAAGTGATCAAAACGCTGGGGGTGGATCAACATGCGTAGCGGGGAAACGCTCATACCCGTATTAGGGGTAGTGACAGAGATACGGCGGGAAACGCCTGACGTGAAAACATTTCGTGTCAGCGCGCCTGGCGGCGGCGCGGTCTTTCCGCATATGCCGGGGCAATGCGCCATGCTGTCCATACCCGGCGTCGGCGAGGCGATGTTTTCCATTACCACATCCCCGACGACCAAAGCGTATATGGAATTCAGCATCAAGCAAACGGGTTTGCTTACCGACTGGCTCCACGGAATGGAGCCCGGACAGCAGGTTGCCATTCGCGGGCCTTACGGAAACGCCTTTCCCCTTGAGACGGAGCTGAAGGGAAAAGATTTGCTGTTTATCGCGGGAGGGATCGGTCTTGCGCCGCTGCGCGCCGTGATTCTCTATGTACGGCATTACCGGGATAATTACGGTAAGGTGGACCTTGTATATGGCGCCCGTTCAAAGGAGGATCTGGTTTTCTATGAGGAAGTCAGCAAAGACTGGGCCTCGTCAGAAGATATGCAGGTTCATCTGACCATTGACCGCGCCCAGGAGGGATGGGAAGGCAATGTTGGCTTTGTGCCTGATTTTGTCCGATCCCTGGACTTTTCTCCGAAATGCAGCACACTGGTCTGCGGTCCCCCGATTATGATTAAGTTAACCCTGGATGCGCTGTGGGGAATGGGTTTTGACAGAACAAAGACGTTCACGACGATGGAACTGAAGATGAAGTGCGGCGTGGGGAAATGCGGACGCTGCAACATCGGTTCGAAATATGTATGCAAAGATGGCCCGGTGTTTCGCTGTGACGAATTGGCGGAACTGCCGGACGAATACTAAGCAGGGAGCGAGGGAAAAGCGATGATTGACATGGTAAACATCTATTTGTACGGGAAGAAATATGAAGTCCCGGCAAGCGCTACAATTCTGATCGCCATGGAATACGCGGGCTATCGGCTGGTACGCGGCTGTGGCTGCCGCGCCGGGTTTTGCGGCGCCTGCGCCACCATCTATCGTATCGAAGGAGATCGGGAGCTCAAGGTAGGCCTGGCCTGCTCGACCAAGGTCGAAGACAAGATGTACATTGCGACGCTGCCCTTTTTCCCGCATATTAAACAGCTTTACGATATCCGTACAACCAGACCGGCGGATCAGATCATGATGCAGCTTTATCCGGAGATCTACAGTTGTATCGGCTGTAACGCCTGCACCAAAGCCTGCCCGCAGGAACTGGACGTCATGCAGTATATCGCATACGCGCAGCGCGGAGACTATACGAAGTGCGCAAAAGCATCCTTCGATTGCATTATGTGCGGCATATGCGCCTCACGCTGCCCGGCAGGGATTTCCCATCCGCAAGTGGCAATCCTGGCGCGGAGATTATATGGCAAGTATCTGGCGCCGAACGCCGATCACCTGGATGATCGCCTGAAGGAGATGGAGGACGGCGGACTGGAAGCCATGGTGGAGCAGTTGATGAACCGTCCGATCGAAGAGATACGGGAACTCTACAACACAAGGGATATCGAGGACGAAAATATCGCGGACAGCGAGATCAACGATTAGTAGGAGGAAGAGTATGTATACACCCGAGATGCTTGCTTCTATTCAAAAAGTCGAAGCTACGAGACAAGTCCGGATGGCTACGGAGCCGGACAGGATGTCGGCGGAAGAAAAGGATGCGCTTCTGAATGCCTACCACCCTGACTTTAAGACGGAGTGTTTTACCGAAATCAAAGTCGGGCCGAATAAAGGCGATAAGGCGCCTACGGAATTGGCGGCGCTTTTGCACGGGCACAGCCGGATCCGGCATGCCTATATCAATTTGAAAAATATCGATTACGACGTGGATGTTCTGGTCATCGGCGGCGGCGGCGCAGGCGCGTCGGCGGCGATCGAAGCGCATAATGCGGGCGCGAATGTCCTCATTGTGACCAAGCTCCGCCTCGGTGACGCCAACTCGATGATGTCCCAGGGTGGTATCCAGGCTGCGGATAAGGAAAACGACTCGCCGGCGCAGCATTACCTTGACGCGTTTGGCGGCGGGCATTATGCGGCGCAGCCGGATTTATTGAGAAAGCTGGTCCTGGACGGCCCGGGCGCGATCAAATGGCTCAGCGACTTGGGGGTTATGTTTGATAAGGAGTCCGATGGCAGGATGCAGACGACCCACGGCGGCGGTACTTCCCGCATGCGGATGCACGCCGCGGCGGACTATTCGGGTGCGGAGATTATGCGCACGCTGCGGGACGAGGTATTTAACCTGAGGATCCCGGTCGTTGATTATACCGCGGCGGTGGAGCTCATTCTGGACACGGACGGTAAAGCCGCAGGCGCGGTGCTGATGAACATGGAGACGAATGAGTACCTGGTCGCCCGCGCAAAAACCGTGATCCTTTCCACGGGCGGGGCGGGACGATTGCATTATCAGGGCTTCCCTACATCCAATCATTACGGCGCTACAGCGGACGGCTTGATTATGGCTTACCGTGTCGGCGTCCAGCTGGTGTATCCGGACTCCTTCCAGTATCATCCCACCGGCGCCGCGTATCCCCAGCAGATTTTCGGCGATCTGGTTACAGAAAAGGTTCGTTCCATCGGCGCGATTCTGGCCAATGTGGATGGGGAGGCGTTCATGCATCCGCTGGAGACCCGGGACGTTTCCTCGGCGGCCATCATCCGCGAATGCATTTCCAGAGGCAAAGGCGTTTCCACACCGACCGGTTTTGCGATTTGGCTGGATACGCCGGTGATTGAAATGCTCCACGGCGAGGGCACGATTCTTCGGAGGATCCCGGCTATGTACCGGATGTTCATCAAATACGGCATCGATATGCGCCGGGTTCCCATATTGATCTACCCCACGCTTCACTATCAAAACGGGGGACTGAAGATCAATGTGGACGGCAGCACCAGTGTAGAAAACCTGTATGTCGCCGGCGAAGCGGTCGGGGGCATTCACGGGCGCAACCGCCTGATGGGCAATTCCCTATTGGATATCATTGTCTTTGGCAGAATCGCCGGTCAAAGCGCCGCGGACAAATATCCTTCCGTCAGCGTCGGAAAACTGGCCTTAACCCATGTAGAAGATTACGAACATGCGCTGAATGACGCGGACGTGGAGAAACAGACGATTTCTCCCATGCTCCTGCCCTCCTATGCCCGCAGACAGGAATATGATAGGAGAAGGTTATAAATACGCAAATCAGTATGAGCAACGCCGGTCACAAGAGTGGTGTTGTTTTTGTTTTTGTAGGTGTTAAAAAAATTGCTATTAAAGCGCCTATCTTTGTAAATGTAACCGAAGTGTGACAATTGGAGCGTATAATGAAATCAGAATCAGAAATGAAACCGACTTACCAACCTACCGACACAAGAAAGAGAACAGAACTTAGAGTATTGGCAGCAACCCCCCTTTATGATACCCCTCCTTTCATTAGCGCAAAACGGACCGAATGACGGTCCGTTTTGTGTATGGATGCACAGATATAAGGAATACGATTCACGTTTTCAATCAGCGAGCAGTATAAGGCTAATGGGCAGATAGATTTTCGACATAATCACAGATGTCCTTCGTGGCGGTAGGACAAGCGATGAGACGAATGGCTTCTTTCATATTGGTAAGGCGCTGGGGATTGGAGAACAGGTAGAAGATCGATTCGGCGACAGAGAATGTCTTGCTTACCTTTACCGCAGCGCCGTTGTTGACAAGAAACTCCACATTTCGCTCCTCATGTCCCGGAATGGGGTTGACCAGGATCATGGGGAGGCTTTTTGCCAGAGCTTCCGTAACGGTCAGCCCGCCCGCCTTCGTGACAAGGCAGTCCGCCGCGTCCATAAAGGTATTCACATTATCCACAAATCGATGGATATGCACATTCCCTACATTTTGAAAATCGGCCAGTTTTTGGTACAAAAGCTCATTTGTACCGCATATACAGACAATCTGCATAGCGAAGCCGAGATCCAGGATCTGCCGGACAAGAAAAGCCATATTGCCGTAGCCCATGCTGCCGCTCATCATGAGAAGCGTCAACTTATCGGGGTCGAGACCGAGCGCTTCCCGCGCTTCCGCTTGGCTTTGGTTGTGCAGGTACTTTGGCTGGACGGGGATTCCGAGGGGCAGAAGCTTTTGTTCGGCTATGCCTTTCTTGATGGCCGCATAGCTTAACAAGCGGCTGGCAATGATGATATTTTCAATGTGGACGAGTTCTTCCCAAAAGGGTTGAATGCAGTAGTCGGTCACAATGCCGATGACCGGGATATCCAGTTTTTTTCGCTTTTTTAAATCGTTCAGCACAATGGCGGGGAAGGGATGCGTGCAGAGGATGACGTCCGGCATATAACCGGCAAAATAGCGTTGATACTTATTCTTTCCGTATATGTTTCGCGCGATAGCGGAGGCGACTTTGCGCAAGGCGGCGTGATTCTCAAAGGAGGCGTAGGTATAGCGGTAATTCCTGGGCAGACGCGATGTATAGAACAGGTATCCATGATCGACGATTTCAAACAATAGCGGGCTGGCATATTTCAGTAAATCCTCTACAACAACTTCGTTTCCCCTGGACGTAAGTTCGTCCTCCAGGGCTTTCGCCGTGGCGTAGTGGCCGTAACCGGCTGTAACGCTGATAATCAGAACTCGCATACCTGTTCTCCTTCCGCTAGAACAAAGATTCGCTCAATCGTAAGTGGCGCTGCTTTCGGCAGTGACGCGCGCGTGAATCAGTTTCGGCATAGCCGGTATCTTTTCATCGATCTCAAAGGCGCCGGCGGTAAGCCGCGTCGCTTCCCGGCCTTTATCTTCGGCGTCAGTATACAGTTCCGCCAGGACTTCTCCCGCATCCACCCAGTCGCCGATTTTCTTCTTCAGTAGCAATCCGGCCCGGTGATCCACCCCGTCTTCTTTCCGTAAGCGGCCCGCGCCTAACAAGAGGGAAGCGTTTCCCACAGCCAGGGCGTCGACGGCCTCGACAAAACCGGATTTCGCGGCGGTAACGGGCAGAACAAGGGGCGCTTTCGGGAAAAGGCCCGGATCGTCCAGATAGCGAACGTCGCCGCCTTGGGCAGCCGTCATAAGCTTGAAGCGTTCGAAGGCGCTGCCGTCTTGCAGCGCTTTCTCCGCCAGGATGCGGCAATCGGCGAGTTCATCGGCTTTTTCTGCTAACAGCAGCATATTGGCTGCCAATTCCAGGCATACTTTCTGTAAGTCCGCGGGCCCGCGGCCATGTAGCGTTTCGATTGCTTCGATGACTTCGAGGGAATTTCCAATCGCGAAACCGAGAGGCTCGTCCATATCGGTGACTAGCGCGATGGTTCTGCGCCCGGCGTTTTCGCCGATGGATACCATGACCCTGGCCAGGCGTATCGAGCGATCAAGCGAATCCATAAAGGCGCCCCGCCCGGTTTTCACATCCAGCAGGATCGCGTCCGCGCCGGAGGCAATCTTTTTACTCATGACCGAGGAAGCGATCAACGGGATGCTGTCGATGGCGCCCGTTACATCGCGAAGGGCGTAGAGTTTCTTGTCTGCCGCGGCGATGTTTTCCGATTGGCCGATGACGGAGATGCCGGTTTCGCTGACGATACGGAGAAAGGTATCCCGGGAGAGTTCCGTACGGAAGCCGGGGATGGATTCCAGCTTATCTACCGTACCGCCGGTATGGCCAAGGCCCCTGCCGGACATTTTCGCAACCGGTACGCCGCAGGCTGCCACAATCGGGCCTGTGATCAAGGTAGTTTTATCGCCGACGCCGCCAGTGCTGTGCTTATCGACTTTGACGCCGGGGATGGAGGAAAGGTCTATCCTTTCGCCGGATTTTGTCATGGCGTCGGTGAGCGCGAACATTTCCTTTCTGGTCATACCGCTGAAGTAAATCGTCATCAGCCAGGCGGAAAGCTGATAGTCCGGAATGCTTCCGTCTGTACAACCTTGGATCACCCAGTCGATCTGTTCCCGGCTGAGTTCTTTGCCATCTCTTTTTTCGATGATGATTTCATGCATCCTCATGGTTTTGCCTCTCCCTCTCGAAACCCGAAAGCTTCGGGCAGCAATTCCTTCAAGCTGTGTACCCGGTAATCCTCAGGGCTTATTGCCGCGACGATCACGAACTCCTCTCCGCAGAACTCCGCCATGACCTGCCTGCAGACGCCGCAGGGGTAAACATAGTCGATTTCGTCTTCTTTGCATTCCCGCATGCCGCCAACCACGGCGATAGCGGAGAAATGGCGCTTGCCTTCGGACAGCGCTTTGAAGAAAGCAGTCCGTTCGGCGCAATTGGTAGGGCTAAAGGCGGCGTTTTCTATGTTGCAGCCACGATAGACGCTGCCGTCAGGCGTGAGCAGCGCGGCGCCAACCAGAAAGCCGGAATAGGGGGCGTAAGCCATTTTTCTGGCTTCCCAAGCCTGCCGGATCAAGTTGGCATAAGTCTTCTGATCCATACTCAACCGGCATTCCCGTATAGCGCCGTGACTGCGGCGCTGGCGCCCACCCGGTCGCAGCCTGCCAGGATAAAGGCGACCAGGTCTTCTTTGGTGCGGATACCGCCGGCAGCTTTGATCTTTACTGCGGGACCGATATGCTTCCTGAACAAAGCGACGTCCTCCAGCGTCGCTCCCGCCGAGCCGAAACCTGTGGAGGTTTTGATATAGTCCGCGCCGCCTTCGGTGACACAGCCGCACAAGGAGATCTTCTCTTCTTCTGTCAGATAACAGGTCTCCACGATCACTTTCAGAATATGGCTGCCGCAGAGTTCTTTCATCTTGCGGATCTCGCCGGTCACCGCACTGTAATTCTTATTCTTCACATGGGTCAGGTTCACGACCATGTCGATTTCCGTCGCCCCTTCCACCAGGGCCTGTCGCGCCTCCTCCAGTTTCGCCCCGGTAGCGCTGTAGCCAAGAGGGAAGCCGACGACGGTACAGATGACCGGTTTATCGCCGAACGCTTCCTTCACAGCGGCTACGTATGCCGGCGGGATGCATACGGAAGCCGCGCCGTAGCGGACGGCTTCCTCACACAGCTTCCGGATCGACAGCCAATCGGCGTCCGCTTTCAACAGGGTATGGTCAACATGAGCCATGATTTCCTGCTTTGTCAGTTCGTTATTTTCCAAGGGTATTCCTCCGTTTACTAAGATATGCGGAATTACCGGGGATATGCGGAATTGCCGGGATTGACAATACCGTGGTATGATGCTAACGTAAACTCCGGGTTCAGATGTATTATACAACATCCAGCCGGGAAACGGGAGGGAATTGTTATGAACAAAGTCGCAGCCGGGAAAGAAAAGGCAGTTGTTTATCTGGACACGCCAATCGGCAGAATCGGCGTTGCGGAAGACGGCAGCGGGATTTCGGATGTGTTCTTCGTCCAGCCGGACGACGGCGACGGGAAGAAAAGCACAACGCCGCCCGGCGGAGAGGTACGGGAAACGCCTTTGCTGAAGGAAGCCACGGCGCAGCTCAGGGAATACTTCGAGGGCAAGCGGAAGGTTTTTGATTTGCCCTTATCTTTTGATGGTACAAGCTTTCAGAGGGACGACTGGAATGCGCTGCTGACGATACCCTATGGAGAGACGCGCAGCTACAAGCAAATCGCGGAGCAGATCGGAAGGCCGAAAGCTTACCGGGCCGTCGGTTTGGCGAACAATCGAAATCCTATCAGTATCCTTATCCCCTGCCATCGGGTGATCGGGCATAACGGCGCCCTTGTGGGCTATGGCGGCGGGCTGTCGCACAAAGAATATCTGCTAAATCTGGAAAAGGGAGAATGACCGCATTCGTTCAAGGAGCGGCTTTCGTCCCGGGAAGGAACGAGCCATGACCGATCAACATTTTTCGCAACTATTTGCCCCCCATGCGCGGGAGACGCTTATTTTTACGCCGACGCCTCTGCACCGGGCAGACAACCTGTCCGCAGACCTGGGGATCGAACTCTGGCTGAAAAGGGACGACTTAACCGGACCCGGCGTATTTGGCGGAAATAAAATGCGGAAGCTGGAGTTTCTGATAGGGGAAGCGAAGGCGGAGAAAAAGGACATAGTGATCACCTACGGCGCGAGCCAATCCAACCACGCCATGCAGACCGCTGCCGCCTGCGCCCGCTGCGGGCTGAAATGCATTTTGTATCTCGTAGCGCTGGTACCGCCGAATCCGATGGCGCCTCGCGGCAATATCCTCCTCGACATCCTTTTCGGCGCGGAAATCCACCTGATCAGCCTGGAACCCGGCGAAACAGAGGAGGACGGCTACCAGAAGTGTTATGCGCAAGCCGAGGCGCAGATACGAAGACTGGAAGCGGAAGGGCATTCCTGCCTGAACATACCCGTTGGCGGGGCCAGCACCGTGGGCAGCATGGGCTATGCCGCCGGCTATCTGGAAATGCGGGAGCAATTGGCGCAAATGTCGCACCCGCCCTTTGACGCGATGTATCTGGCCACCGGCAGTTCCGGAACCCTGGCAGGAATTCTGGCGGGTCGCGCTATCGCCGGCGGGGAAGAGTCGCTGCAGGCGGTCTGCGCCGGCACGAAAGGCGGGATCTATGAGAGCGCCGCGGCGGAGCTGGCCAACGAAGTCCTGCTCCGACTGGGGCAGCATGCACGGGTGGGAGAAAAGGACTTCACTGTCCACCGCGAATATGTGGGGCCCGGTTATGAAGTCCCTTACCCGGCCTAGACTGCCGCGCTGAAGCTGCTGGCGCGAAGAGAAGGCGTCACCCTGGATCCGGTGTATTCGGCGAAAGCCTTTGCCGGGCTGCTGGATCATGTGAAGACGGGCAAAATCGAAGCCGGGCAGAGGGTGCTTTTCTGGTGCACCGGCGGCGCGGCGTCACTCTTTGCCGAACGGGCGATCGTCGGCGACTTCTCCGATTGAGCTTGAGGCGCGGTGCAACTCTGAGATCAGGATCGCGGCAAAGACGAGGGCGAAACCGGCGAGTAGCCGGGGCGTAAGGGCTTCGTGATAAAGCAAAACAGAGAAAACGACGCCAAACACGGATTCCAGGCTCATGATAAGGGAAGCAGCGGAGGGATGGGTGTATTTCTGGCCGTAGTTTTGAAAAAACATGGCGGCAGCCGTACAGAAAACAGCCAGGTATAGCAGGTTGACGACGTCGGCCGCTGCGACGCCCGCAGGCATGCTTTCCCCAAACAAGGCGGATAGGCCAAAGAAAAGAGCGCAATAAGCGAATTGCAGGATCGTCAGCAGCAGCGGATCTTTGCCGGGGCTGAAAAGGGCCAATAACACCATATGCGCGGCGTAGAAAAAGCTACAGACCAACGTAAGCGCGTCGCCGAAGCCGATTGATAAGGCGCTTTCCACAAGGGTGCTTTCCGTAAGGGCACTTTCCGCCGGAATCAGGGAAATCAGCCCAATACCGGCAAGACAGACGAAGGCGGCAATCCCGTTCCTGGCTGTGGGCCTGTGTTTTCCCGCTGCCCAATACAGGAAGGGGACAAGGATCACATACGCTCCGGTCAGGAAGGCATTTTTCCCCGGGCTGGTGTAGCGAAGGCCCACGGTTTGGAAGTTATACGCCAAATACAGGCAAAAGCCGATGAGCGCCGCTTTTTTCAAATAGTCGACATTGATCCGTTTCAGCCGCCGGAAGAACAGCAGAGACAGGATCGCGCAGGCAATGGAAAAACGGAACATGAGCAGCAGGTTAGTGGGAAAGACGCTTACCGCGTTTTTCATCATGACAAACGAACTGCCCCAGATCAGGGCAGCGGAGAATAAGGCCAGCTTCGGCAGGAAAGCGCCGGGATGTTTGCTTTCCTCCTTCATTAATATATATCCCAGGGGGCGCCCCTCGACGGACGCTTTGCCTGCTTTCCGGCGGGCAGGTCAGCCAATTCCATGATGGACCGGTCAAAGTCGAGGATCTGCTGTAAACTCAGAAACACCGCGTCGTCGTCCTGGTGTTCCTCGCCGCACTGAAATATCCACAGGTTGTCCAGGCTATGGCAGACATAAAGAATCACCGCGCCTCCATAAAACACATCCTCGCAGGCAAACACAGCCAAGCCTTCTGGATCGCTGAAGAATGTCATCGCATATCCTCCTCAAAATCGTCAAATGGCGCGTCCTTTTCAACACGCCCACTGTATCATATAAGAATTACAATATCAACACAGCCAACGAAAGGACGCGTCAGAAAAGTAAAACATGTATTGCATCTGCGGCTTTCCCTTGCTAAGATAGAGATATAACTGTATAGCTGCCTTTCAACAAAAGGCCCCCCGAGAAACGGAGGATCATTTGGAAACAAACAGAGATGCGTCCAAGGGAGTAGCAACCCATGCGGATGGACAATTGCTCAACCGATATTTTCTGTCCATTTTGATCATGGCCTTTTTCTTTGATATGTGTATACGTTTTTTTTCCTCCACAATTGCACTACATGTGGATATGCTGGGGGGAACCGCGACCCTTGGCGGTCTGATGCTGACGTCCTATACTTTGACGGCGGCTATTTTTCGTGTGGTGGGCGGAAAGATGTCCGACTCCTACGGCAGAAGAATGACCATACTGATTGGCGTCGCGGGTTTGGCTGTCACATCCGCGCTCTTTGCCTTCACGACCAATGTATATATCATGCTTTTCCTTCGGGCGCTACAAGGTTTGTTCTTTGCTCTTGGCGCTTCGGGATTTGCTGTTGCCGTAACGGACGTCATTCCCAAAAACCGGATGACGGAAGGGCTGGGCTATTTCGGCCTTGCCAACTCATTGGCGACGGCAGTCGGCCCCATGATTGCCCTTTATATCATGGATCTTTTCGGATTCAACCCCGTAACCTATCTGGCGGCGATCCTTTGTGCGATATCGTGGCTGATTACCCACTTAGTCTGTAATTATGAACGCGATCCCCGCTACAGCCGGTCAGCCGTCGACGAGCAGGAAGCCGGCCAACCCGATGACCTTCCGGAATCCAGTAACCCGGCTGATTCCCGCAAAGATGACAAGGCGGAGGGCTTCCTGTGGCGGATCTTTGAGAAAAAGGCTGTCCCTTCCGGCATTACGGGTTTTTTCGCGGTTCTGGCCAATAGCTCGACCATGAGCTTTATCGCTTTATACGCTAAGCATTTAGGCTATGGAAACGCAGGCGTGTACTTCATGCTCCAATCCGCAGGTACGATTGCGTCGCGCCTTCTTGCCGGAAAGGTCGCGGACAAACGTGGGCCGCTGTTTACCATCATACCTGGCGTTGTCTTAGGCGTCTTGGGTTATGGTAGCCTCGTGATTGCGGAGTACGACATGCCTTTCTTTTTCAACCTTTCCGGACCCTTAATCGGCCTGGCAATGGGTCTTCTCTTCCCGGTAATGAGTGCTATGTCCGTTCGGGGCGTATCGGCGCAACGGCGCGGCGCCGCCCTTGCTACCTTTCATACGCCTATAGAAGTCGGCGTAGCGACAGGTTCCCTGCTCTGGGGGGCGCTGATCGACCATGTCAGCTTTGCTGCGGTTTTTATCGGCGCTACCCTCAGCTTAGGTATCGTTGCCGCCACCTCGGTTTACTTCTTTAACAACAAACGGCTTAGCTCCCTCTAGGGATATCGATGCGCCTCCGCCAATTTCAGGAGGCAATTTATATAGAATCCGATCCAACATAATTTTATCAACAAGACTTCGTTTAAAATCTAGATCGATAACGCGAAGTTTGCCGCTTCGCCATCTGCGAATTAACAGAAAGCAAGGCAAAAAATTAACAGTTTGCAAGAGAATATTGTTAACAGAAAGCAAGGCGTATTACTACCAAATTGTAGAAGGCCAATAATATGGGAAAAATAGTAAAACGTTGGCTAAAATGGAATACCGAAAAACCTGAGCAGTTACACGAGTCCGAATAGCTTCAATAGGGCTTGTAGCGCGACTTGCAGCGCGTCTTGCAGCATTTTCAGGCTGGCTGTTATATCCGATCGTATGCCTATTAGACTTGCCACGCTTCCCCCAACACTCAGAAATAAAATAAGCTTATCGCGCAGGTTTTTTGTATTACCACTTCTTACTTCCGCCAGAATCGTCTCGATTTGGTCTGCTATCCCTTCTTCGAAATCGTTGCCGCGTAACGCTTCGAATATGCTTTGGATCCCTACGATTTGTGCATCTGAGAATTCTTGCAATTCCTGAATGGCTTTACGTAGAGAGCGCATATTGGCAAGGATTTCATCCGTATTCGTCAGGATTTTATCTATCTTTTCTGAGCTTTCACCTACAGTAGCGAAGATATTGTCCACTTTATCGGACGTTGCACGCGTTCTCTCATTAATCATTTCTGTCGTACTACCAAAACGATATATAAGATTCCGCAGCTCTATGTAGTCGGTTTGGTCTTTGCTATAACGAATTTTGTCGTCTTCGTATTCTCTTAATCTCGCTTGCAATGCTTGGATTGCTTTGTCAGGCGCAATAGATCGCAGGACATCGATGAGGCTGACAACCCCCCTGATCTCCTTGACGTAATCTGTATGCACTCCATCGCTTAACATAGTGAGCATGCGTTCCAGTTCCAGCATAACAGTTTGTTGGTTTACCGAGTATTCAATGTATTCTTGAAACTCTATCGTCAGATCCTTTTGCACATACGCAAGATTCTGTCTTATATAAGCTAAGTAAGCTTGCTTTTTGCTACCGCTAACTAAAATATCCAGAATGTCCTTCGTTTTGCCAAATCGAATGATCGCATGGTAATCTTCCTGGTTCGTAAGATAAGTACCGTGCTTCCAAGTGTTTAATCGGTCCACATCCTCTCGTAAACGCACGACCAGATGATAGAGCACATAGATAGGAAGTGGAGCAGTATATTGGAGCTGTATATGTATTGGATTGTCCAATTGTGGCAAGACAGGCTCGCTGTCAGAGGTGAGCATGGGGATAAATTCTTTTCCGCCTTCGGGATAGGA
>WRMS01000006.1 GCA_009777025.1 Clostridiales bacterium
CGCTGAGTTTCATCGTTTTCTCCTTTTTGTCCCCTTCATATAGTTGGTTGAGTAATCCGCTAATGTTGAACGTTATTTGTATAAGTCTAACAATAAGGAACAGTTAATTCTACACCCCAATGCGTAAAACCTGATTCTCAAAATACACCTTGCTCGCTCGGTAACCCAGTAAGTATTCCGAAGGGGACTTTGCTCTACCACTCCGGCGGCTTTAGCTTAAGCCTGTTCCTTACAGGCGCAGGACTAGGTATTATCCTTCTTTATTGCGTTTACAAGCTTTGTTTGATCTGGAGCAGCATCTTCGCGAACTGATCCGGACAGGAAGTCGCTTTTTGGTCACAGGGGATGCCGTCCAGCAGCGCGATCAGCTCGTCCATATGCCTTCCTTTCACCAGCCGACTCATTCCCTGTCCATAGCCGTCGCATCCATCGTCCACGGACAAGCTTTCGACAAAACCTTCCTCGCTTACTTCGATATGAAACTGCGTGCTGCATACGCCTTGGGGCTTGAAATGGTACATCATGGAATCTGATCATCCCTCTTTTCTGTGAATATTTACTCAATTGTATCATGTTCGCTCGGATGTATCCATCAATATATACGGAACTAAAATGTCAGAGCCTCCCTACACTTCGTGCCTATTCAAGACCTGCCTAAGGCCCACAGTATAAACTGCAAAACGCCCGCTTGGGAGAAATCCTCAAGCGGGCGTTTTTCTATTCCGTTATTCTATGTGTCCTTATCATCCTTTCAACTAAAGTACTGCTTTAGTATTAATGCATTCCTCTTTGCCGTTTCCTCCTTCCCCGGACAGTGACGGCCATGGTGATCAACACCGATGCGTAGAGTACGTACAGCTCCATTGTCATTCCCGGGTAACCTGTCTTCGGTAAGCTTCCCGTCGGCGGCGGATAGGCGATGAATATCCACGTATCCGTATCGTCGTCCCAGCGCCACTCTCCTGTAGGCGTACCGTTCCCGTTCAACTCAACGAAAGTATTATCCTCATCAGCAGGAACAATTGTATCCTCCGGACTGATGGGATCCGGCGGAGGCGCGGTAGGTTCAATCGGTTCCGGGTCCGGTCTTATTTCCGGGTCAGGCGTTCCTGGCTCAGGTGTTTTTACCTCAGGATCAGTCGGCTTCGGGTCTGTCGTTCCCGGATCGGTTGGCTTCGGGTCTGTCGTTCCCGGGCCTGTTGTTCCTGGATCGGTTGTCCCCGGATCTGTTGTTCCGCCGTTTGGTTTCCAGGTTGCCGTTACGGTTACATCCATAGCAGGCATAATAAAGTTCGCTATTGCGCTGTTCTTGCCTGTATCATCCAGGACCGCTCCGCCTTCATCGATGGTCCAGCCGGCGAAGGTGTAGCCACTCTGACTGCCTGCGCGGATGGTAACGGTCACGCCTTCATCATATACGCCCTCTCCGGTTATGGATGGGCCTTCCGCAAAGGCGCCCATGCTCCCGTCAACAGCGAAGCTGTTTTTTACCGTGACTTTGTATTGCAGGCTTCGGCTCTCCTCCCAATGGGCTTTGACGGTTACATCTTTATCCGGCATGACGAATGAGGTGGTCGCTTCGCTATCCTCCGCCAACACCACGCCGCCTTCCTCCACGGTCCACCCTAGGAAGACATAGCCCTTTCGGCTTCCGGCATTTATCGCGACGGTCCTTCCCTCCGCGTAAAGCCCCGCGCCGCTGTATTCCGCGTAGCTGTCGATCACCTTCACCTTGCTGGTGACAGGCAGTTTGTTCCACTGCGCGTATACGGTCATGCTCACGTGAATGATCGTATCTCCGGTAAAGCTATAGCCTTTGCCTTCTTTATCCGTATTCCATCCCAGGAATGCATGACCATCCCGTTTCGGATCGTCCGGCATGTTGCCGCCCAGTGCAGTGCCGGCTTCCACCGTACGGACATCCGTTATTTCTCCGCCAGCAAAGCTACCGCCGTTCGTATCAAAGGTAAGATCCACATAACTGGCAGGCAGTTTCAGGTACTTAAAGGCAGCGCCATTGATCCCTTCTACAGGTAGCGTTTCCGTACTCATGTAATAGAATTCATTTAATGTGCTGTTTTTGGGAAATACCGCCATGCTGGCGTCCTCAACCGCAAGCGTCCCTTCTGATTTTCCAAAAACTGCCCCGTCTTTGCCCCAGAAGCGGGCAAAGCCAATCTTCTCGTCCAGTCCGGGCTCTATAAGCGTTTTACTTGACAACAGAATTGCCGGTTCATTTTCGCCGTAGAATACCCCTCCGGTGATGCGTCCGATTTGGGCAGGTTCACCCGTATAGATTGGTTCACTGGAAACCGCGGCGTAGTTACCGAAGATCTGTCCGCCGGATAGGATGTCGATTTCCCCCCGATTCCGAATGCCATAACTATACGACACATTGAGAATCGTTCCGCCGCTGATTTCGACGATCTTCCCTCTCGGCTCATTGTCGATACCGGGCCCGCGGTATCCCGATATGTACAGGGATTCCCCGCCGAGCTTTTCAATCGTACCTGCGTTATACACGCCTGTACCTTCCGCGAACAGCGTCTGATTTCCTTCGCCTATAAAGTATCCACCGGAGATTTCGTTGATCAGCCCATCGTAACCATTGAGAAGAGCCATCGTCGCCTCAAACCTCCCGCCTGTGATAGCGCCAATTCTGGCTCCTTGTCCGGACACCAACAAGCCCACATATCCTCCGCTGACCGTCAGTCCGGAAATGGTTCCGATACTGGTCTCCACCGGGTAGGGTAATCCCACGTCAGAGACGACATGAATCCCCCCATGATTCGTTGAATTATTCTCCCTTGTCACAAACTCTCCGCCGCTGATCGCGTCGATTCGTGTGCCGCGATAGACGCCCAGAACCGGGCGGCTGTCCGATTCAAAGTAACCACCGCTGATCTCGCCAATATAAGACTCGTTCTGTACGACAAAAGCCGTGCTGTTGTAAGTCGGAGCGGTTTTGATAAACCTGCCGCCGGTGATGGCGCCGATACTTGTCGTCATGCCCTTGTTCCCAAAAAAATTGTTTGTATCCGAAGTCATACTGACCGAGTGCTGGCTGCCAAGAAACTCACCGCCGCTGATAACATGAATCCTGGCGCCGTTTTCGACTTCCAGCGCATTACGCCCTTGTAGAATTCCGCCGGTTATCGTAGCACTGGCAGCTTTTCCTTCTCTACCGCTCAGCTTTAAGGCATAACTGGTATCAGTTATATTGATAAGCTTTATGCCGTCATGGATTTCGATTTCGCCGCCGCCGCTGACTTCCATCGTTTGACTGTCGGACGATAGCGTGACAATATTATCTTTCGTTCCATCGCCCAGGACGAGCCTGGCGCCTTCGCCAAGTACCAGGATACTGCTCCTTAGCTGAATTGTGTGCGCACCGCACACCCCGACGATGGTGACGTCGGTGTCCGGGGACACGAGAATAAATCTTGTTTCTGAGAAATCTTCATGAATCTCAATCGTAACGGGACCTGCATCCTTTGCCGCTTCAAAAGCGTCATATAGCGTGTCATAAAAAGTACCCGTTTCGCGAATACTGACTTTACCAGCCGCAGGAAAATCTCTGAACGGCCTCGTTTCGCCAATCCCCCTGGCGCCAGTTTCTTCAAAGGCAATCTTTGCATCACTCTCAGCCTTTTCCAAAGTAAGGCCTTCCTCTGTTTTGCCATCCTCCGCAATGGTAAGGATCGGCATAGTCTCATCCGCCAGCACCGAAAAAGGCGCCATATATATCGATGTCAAAAATACAACGACTAGCATAAAAGCCAGCAATTTTGTTGCAGTATGTTTGCTGTGTTCGCCAAAAGCTATTTTTCGCATTTTCGCTAACCTCCAGTTTTCTTTTAGCGTAAACTGCGAAGGAACTTGAAGGTCAACAAGTTTTCGAATATTTTTTGCGTTCCGCTTGTTTTTCTCTAGGTCACCGTATTATGTGCAAAAGCGCTTCTTATTTCATCTTCTGTAACATATGATGTATTCCCTTATTTTTCCTGTACTTTATTTTTATGGTGTACTGTAGTAAAAAAACCTTAGACATTCTCTAAGGTTTGTAGCCCTTTTTAAGATCAAAACATCAGATTATGCTATCGAACCAGAAATTGCAGAACGCCTATCGTTCCATAGGCTGCTGCCGTCATGATGAGTCCGGCGAGCAGAACGCCAATCGCAATGGCAGGAAACGCATACCGCAGTCGCATATTCAGTAGGGCCGCAATACCGGCTCCGGTCCAGGCGCCTGTACCGGGCAAAGGAATGCCGACAAATACGACCAACGCCCAAAAGGATAGGTCGGTGATTTTACGGCTATGCTTGACGAGCCGTTCCTCATACCATCGAATAAAGGGCCCGAACGCAGGAAAGCGTTTCAACATATAGAGTATCCGTTTGATGAACAGCAAAATAAAGGGTATGGGCAACAGATTGCCCAGAACGCTGATCACCAATACCGTATACCAGGGCATTTGTAAAGCCGCCCCCAGTATCACAGCCCCCCTCAGTTCGATCAGGGGGATCATGGATATCATGAATAAGGCCGCTTCCCGCCCGGCAAAAGACGCCCATTGAAATAGTTCAGCCAATTCCGCCCCTCCCGATCATAACCGAATAGAGATTAACCGGTTTTCTCTGTATAGCACTTAATCCCATCCGCTCCATATGTCCGGACAGTAGCCAACCGTAGCGTATTTGCCGTTTCTGACGATAGGGGTTTTGAAAAGGCTCGGACACTCGAGGAGCTTATCCGGCTTCGATTCGTCGGTTAAGTAACGGAACAGATGGTAGTCTTCCGCTTTGTCTGAAACCATTGCGTCAATTCCGACAGAAGCGATCACCGAATTAAGCTCACCCTTGCTCAGCCCTTTTTGCAGAATATCTACGCGTTGATACTTAATGCTGCGCTCCTTGAAGTACCGTTCGGCTTTTTTTGTATCAAAGCATTTTGCTTTTCCGAATATCTGAATGTTCATGAACTCTCCTTGGTTTGCGATTTATCATTTTCTCGCTTTCAGCAGGTCTATTATCTCAGCTATGTCCATCGCAATCAACTGCTCTTTCTAGTAACTGCAGAAAATAGTTCGCCCACAGTAGTATCTGCCTGAAGCGTTTTGTAGAAGTCTCACATGAGCAAACACCCGCATCAGCATGAAGCCATTTGACATTAAACCATACCGCAATGCAGATTGCCCTACTCTGTTATGGAAAATCCATAACGGAGCAGGGCAATCCATCGTCAGAAAATACTATAGTCTTTGGGCATTAACCGGCTTTCTTCTTAGCGCTTCCTTCATTATTATAATCACTCTTACCAGCCGCTTCTTCCAGCATCTCTTCTGTAACGATTTCTTCCTCATCCTGCGGTTCAGGCAACTCTGTCTCAACCAGCAGTTCCTGCAGCGATCTCATCTCTCTCAGCGACAAGGTGATTCCCCGGCTTGCTTTTCTGTCTCCGGGCGCCCATTCCCGCAGGTCATAACGGGGACCTCGATTGTTCCAGTTCATGAGCCTCAATTCCTTAGTCCAGCCTGTGGGAGACTCTGATAAAATCCCAAGCTTCTCCAGCACTTCAAATGTGATATCTGCCATGCCTTCCCATCACTCCCTTTTTTGTCGTTTTTCGGGAACAGACGGCCGTTCCTGTTCCATACCTCCATTATAGTATCCCAATTTTTGTTAGTCAAGGGATATTTTGTCATTCTATCTTTTTATTTCCTGATAATAGAAACAGTTGAATGCGTCATCCTGTTATCATGTTTTTATGGTATGCTGTGAAATGAAAGGAGGGAATGCGGAAAGCCGGATGTCCATATTAGTTGCGTCCCATTTGGTCTATCTATTACAGCCTTACCACAATACCATAACCAAACTTGCCGTTAAGACCCACATACTGTACTTCCTGGACACGGGACTCGCGGCATTCCGGATGCTCGATAGGATACCGAACATAAAAAGAGGACAAGGCGGCGTACTGTGTTTGTACGACAATCTTGTCACTCTTAGCGGAAACGATAAGGTTATCCCCATCACGCTGCTTTAGTACCTTACGGACTTGATGTGTCAATCTAAAACACGAATTGTTTGTCCGTAAGGGACTAACGCTGCCGGATGCAGTTTCTCAATAACCCTGAGATGCTTCCGACTCGAAATCAGGCACGTCTACATTATAGGTGATCGCCGCAGCATTGACTACCTCCTGATAGTAGGCGTTGAAATGGTCCTCTTTCGCCTGCATCAACAGATGATAATCCAAGGCTTCCTCCACCTCTTCCAGGCTTTGCACCCTCGCCGGGGCAATTTCGTCAAGGACGATGATATGATAGCCGAACTGGGATTCCACCGGCGTTTGTGTGAAATCTCCCGTGTTCTCCAACGCAAAGGAAGCTGCCGCAAATTCCGGCACCAGGGAACCGCCGTCGAGCATCGAGCCATAAGAATCAAAAGGCCCTATAGTGCCACCGTCCGCAAGGGATCCCTCATCCAGAGATTTCTCGTTGACAAGCGCTGCAAAATCCGCTCCGTCGTTCAGACTGGCGATGATCCCTTCCGCTTCCGCGATTTCATCTACCAGAATATGCCTGACCAGTCTGGTTTCGTCCAGGTAAAACTCTGTCAGGTTTTCTGAATAATACTCCTCCGGCGTCTGCTCCGGCGCCACAATATCCTTGGTCATTTCTTCATATAAGAACTGAATCTGAATTTGTTCTTTCAAATAGTTGCGTAATGATGCTTCGGTAAATCCCCACATCATCAGAATGGTCTGAAAATTCGCCTCATCCCCTCCCGCATAATAGGTGACGAGCTGCTGCCGATAATCCTCCACATCCTGATCTTCCACCGCGATATTCTTCTTTAGCGATTCCTGCTGAAGGACTTTGTTTTCTGCATAGCTGATCAAGTAGGTGCTTTTGTAGTTCTCAATGAGACTGACCACTTGCTCATCCTGTTCGGTGGACATATCCAGTCCCAGGACCGAAGCCATTGTCTGCAGATACCACTCCATGTACACGTCTTCGAAAATGTCCTCGCCGTTGACATTGGCAATCACGCTGTGTTCGCCGGTGCTGATTCCGCCGATGATCGCCTGCGGCTTTTCCGCTTCCGGCTCTTCCTTCGCGACATCGGTGTTTCCGCCGCAAGCACCCAGCAGTATAAATGCTGCTATCGCTGCACTCAGAACTGTGACCCATTTCGCTCGCATCATTTTCTTCATCCTCAATTCTCTGTGTAATCCGCGTTGACATTGTATTGTATTATATCATACTAATTATCTATGCGTGCAGTTCGTCTTACATGAATTCTGTGTGAGGCGGCCGCAGGTCAGGCGTTCTGCGCCTCTGCAAGCGCAGGGGATTTGCTCAGGTCCGATAGGGTATTTACCGCTTGCAGCATGAATCCGATTACGTTTTGCTCCTCGGGCTTACCCAGTTGAATCACGATTTCCAGCTTTTCCAGCGCATGGAAAGAGACCTTACGCTGAAAACGCTGAACCAGTTCCATGAGCTCCGGGCTTTTTAAGCCATGATCCCTTGCCATCGTGATCCTGATCCGGCTAGGCTCCTGTATCAGGCCGCTGATCTTTGCTTCTTTTGCGATGGCTTTGATCTTCCCGATAGCCAGTAAATTCTCTAAGGGCAGGGGAAGGTCGCCGAAACGGTCGGTCATTTCTTCCCGCAGATCTTCAATGTCTTCCTCAGTCAGAGCGCTATTGATTCGCTGGTAAAAATCTATTTTCGCACTTTCATCCTCCATGTACGAAGCCGGGATGTAAGCCTTGACCCGAAGGTCGATGGTTACTGTTTCCAATTCATTTTCAGGCGGATCCGGCAGGGCGTGGCCGGCTTCTTTTTCCATTTTTTTCTTTTTCATGGCGTCTTCCAGCATCCGGCAATACATATCAAAGCCAACCGCCGCAATCTGCCCGTGCTGTTCCATACCCAGTATATTGCCTGCGCCTCGTATTTCCAGATCGCGCATAGCGATTTTATACCCGGCGCCCAGATCGGTAAACTCCCGGATGGCGGACATCCTCTTCTCCGCAACCTCCGTGATTGTTCTTTCTTTGGTATAGGTCAGGTAAGCATACGCCACTCTGCTGGTACGCCCGACCCGTCCGCGGATCTGATAGAGCTGCGCCAGCCCCAGACGGTCGGCATGGTCAATGATGACCGTATTGGCGTTGCCGATATCCAGGCCGGACTCGATGATCGTGGTACAGACAAGCACGTCGATCTCCCCTTCCAGGAAATCAAACATCGTCCGCTCCAGCAGCGTTTCCGGCATTCGCCCATGGGCGGAAGCCACCCTGGCCTCCGGAACAATGGCTTCAATGCTTTCCCGGACCCGGTCTATATCTTCAATCCTGTTATGCACATAATAAACCTGTCCCCCTCTGCCCAGTTCCCGCAGGATCGCTTCCCGGACAAGAGGAACGGAGTGTTCCACGACGAAGGTCTGCACCGGATAGCGATCTTCCGGCGCTGTCTCGATCACGCTCATATCCCGGAGTCCGGACAGGGCCATATGCAGCGTTCGCGGTATAGGCGTGGCTGTCAGTGTCAAAACATCTACAGTTTGCTTGAGTTTTTTGATTTTTTCCTTATGAGAGACGCCAAAGCGCTGTTCTTCATCCACAACCAGCAGCCCAAGATTTTTGAATTTCACATCAGCGGACAAGATCCTGTGCGTTCCAATCAGGATATCCACTTTTCCCTGCCCCAGCCGTTTCACTGTGTCTTTCTGCTCAGCGGAACGCCGGAAACGGTTGAGCACCGCCACTTCCATAGCGAAGCCGTCGAAACGCTCCCGGAAAGTGGTATAGTGCTGCTGGGCTAAAACCGTTGTAGGTACTAAAATCGCCACCTGCTTGCCATCGGCAGCCGCCTTAAAAGCAGCCCGCATGGCCACTTCCGTTTTGCCATAGCCTACATCGCCGCATAGCAATCGATCCATAGGCCGAGGCTTCTCCATATCCAGCTTGACTTCGTCGATAGACCGCAGTTGATCCGGCGTCTCCTCGAAGGGAAAGGATTCCTCGAATTCTCTTTGCCAGGGGCTGTCGTCGCCAAAAGCGATCCCGGGCAGCGCTTCTCTGGCGGCATAGAGTTCCAATAATTCTTCCGCCATGTCATTTACCGCTTTTCGGGTCTTTGCCTTCACTCGCATCCACTCGCTGCCGCCCAGCCTGGACACCTTTGGCCTGCTTCCCTCCTGGCCTGTATATTTCTGAAGCAATTCCGCCTGGTCGGTCGGCACATATAAGCGATCGGTTCCGTGGTAATTAATCACCAGATAATCCCTTTGCGCCTGATCCACAGTCATATTCTCTATGCCCTGATAACGGCCGATGCCGTAGTTGACGTGAACGATGTAATCCCCCGGCTTAAGGTCTTCCAGATAGTACTGCTTTTTCCCTTCGCGGAATATCTTCCTGGCCGTCCTTTTCTTCGGTTGAAAATATAATTCATATTCCGTCACGACGGCAAGCTTCAGACCGGGCAGGTCAAAACCTGCGGAAGCTTTTCCCGTCATGATAAAGACGCCGCCCCGTTCCGGCTTGAACTCTCCATCAACCCAGGTGCTTTCCATACCATAGTCTCTTAAGTTTTCCCGAAGGCGCTGGCCGCGTTCCGCGCTGCTTACCAGAATCATTACACAGTACTGTTGCCGCTTCCATTCCTTCAGTTCGTCAGCCAGAAGCTGGATTTTCTGCAAGAACAGGGACACGCTTTTCGCCGTCACGCCCAAGGTATTGACGTCCTCAAACCATCCCGGCCTTCTGGGAAGTAAAGCTAAAAATAGAATTCCCTGATCGCCAAGTCGTCTGACAAGCTCGTCCAGCAACAGATAGTTCCGCATCTGCCCCGGGCATATACGGCCTTTCTCCAGCAGATCCGCGCAGGTTTCACTGTAATCCTTTTCCCAGAGCTGAGCGGCTTCTCTCTGCCTTGAGGGCTCTGTGATGACCGGCGTTACCGGACCTGCAAAATAGTCGCTGATCAGACAGGCGCGCAGACCGGCATAGGGCAGCAATTGCTCGTGTCCGGGGAAGAACTCATTTTCCCGCAATAGTTCGATCAATTGATCCGCCCTGCTGCCGTTCCGGATCCCGTCGTCCTCCTCGCTCTCCGCCGCAGCCCTTCTCCTTTTCCTTCTTAAAAGGCTCTTTTTTTCCTCATTCAGTCCGGCTATAATGGTCTCCCGCTGCTCCGGGCTAAAGACGCATTCGCTGGCAGGCGCAAGAAGCACCTCATTCATTTTCTCAACGGAGCGCTGGGATTCCGGTGAAAAACCGCGAATCGAATCGATTTCGTCGTCAAAGAATTCCAATCTCCAAGGGATCATTGCCGTTGGGCAATAGATATCCAGAATGCCGCCCTTCAGCGCCAATTGCCCTTTCTCCTCGACTCGCTCCACTCGTTCGTAGCCCCGTTCAATCAACCAGGCGACTAAATCCAGAACCTTTACCACATCGCCTGTTTTCAGAAACCGGAATTGCTCCATGAGTTGCTCTTTGGGAAGCAACGTCTTTCTCAGGGCTTCCACTGTCGTCACTACCGCTATAGGCGAATTACCGAGCAGCAATGCTTGCATGACTTCCAGGCGCTTCCAGCGGGTTTCTTTGCTTTGCGCCAGTACTTCATAGGAGATGATATCCAAAGCCGGGAAAAAGAGCACCTGATAATCAGGCAACCAAAAGCTGAGATCGTCGATAATCTCCCTGGTTTTTTGCGTGTTTTCCGCCGTAAATAAAATATTCCTGTCACGGCTTCGGGCGATGGCAGCGCTAAGGAATCCCTGTTGCCCTCCCGATACGCCGTGGATAAAATTATGTTTCTGCTCTATATTCTGTTGGATAATAAAACTGTATTCCGTCTGTTCCGTTAAATAGGACTGCAGAAGCGATACTCCTGTCGTCAAACTCTATTCTCCCTCCCCGCGCGTTGTCGTCCTGTTCCCCAAGCCCTCATCCTCTGCAGACGCTAAGGCAAGATCTGTGGCGTTATACTTATTCATTGCCTGCACGCATCCTTCGTTCAGCCAGCAGAAGATCCCTTCGGCGGCTATTCTCAGGACTTGATCCAGTATAGCTCTTTCTTCCGGGGAGAAGGCCTGCAAGACATAGGCTTCCGCAGTTAACAGCCCCGGACGTCCAATGCCGATTTTCAACCGGTCATACTGGTCCGAGCCAAGGCTGGCTGTGATCGATTTGAGTCCCTTGTGTCCCCCTGTGCCGCCGCCGGTTTTAAAGCGCATTCTGCCAAGGGGCATATCCAGATCGTCATGGACAATGATAAAATCTTCTACGTTATTTTTATAAAAATGGATCAATTCCCATACGGGATTTCCGCTCAGGTTCATATAGGCCTGCGGTTTCACTAGCAAAAGGCGGTCTGCGCCGGCGCTTGCCTGCCGGACCAGAGCCTGTCCTTGTTTTTTTTCCTTTCCGGCGCCCCATAGAGACGCCAGATGATCGATCATCATAAAACCGGCGTTATGCCGGGTATGCGCATAGGCTAAACCGGGATTCCCCAGTCCTACAATCAGTTTCAACAGCCGCCTCCCTGTGTGCTTGCATTCTACAAAAAGAGTTTGCTGACGGAAATGTTCTCATGGATACGAATGATCGCTTCCCCGATCAGCGGCGCCGTGGAAATGGTTTTGATATTATCGGCCTGCTTTTCCTTCCCGATGGGTATCGTGTTCGTCACAACGAGTTCCGTCAGGACGGAACTCTGTATCCGTTCGACAGCCGGGCCGGACAGCACGGCGTGGGTGCAGCAGGCTAAGACCTCTCTCGCACCATTTTTCAACAATTCCTCGGCGCCTAGGGTAATGGTCCCCGCCGTATCGATGATATCATCGATGATGATGGTGACCTTGTCCTTCACTTCGCCGATGATATGCATAATCTCCGACACATTCGGTTCCGGACGCCGTTTATCAATGATTGCCAGCGGCGCCTGGAGTTTTTCCGCCAGTCCCCTGGCTCTGGCGACGCCTCCCACATCCGGGGAAACGACCACTACATCTTTCCTGTCAAAGCGACCCAAAAAATACTCCGCCATCAGGTTAACCGTACTGAGATGATCTACCGGGATGTCAAAGAAACCTTGTATCTGCCCGGCGTGAAGGTCGACGGCCAGCACTCTGTCCGCTCCCGCCGTAACCAGGAGATTGGCGATCAGTTTGGCGGTAATCGGATCCCGTGCTTTACTTTTTCTGTCCTGTCTGGCATATCCATAGTAAGGCAGTACAGCGGTGATTCGCATGGCTGAGGCGCGAAGCAGGGCGTCGATCATAATCAGCAGCTCGATTAGGTTATCATTGACAGGGGTACAGGTAGGCTGAATGATAAAGCAATCCGCGCCGCGGACGCTTTCTCCTATGCCTACGTCGATCTCGCCGTCACGAAAGGTGGAAACTGTAGCATGGCTTAGCTCCATACCCAGGTATTCGGTAATTTCTGAAGCGAGCTGGGGGTTGGCGTTTCCGGTGAAAATTTTGATATTCTTGTATCTGACCATTTTACCCTCCTCAAGCGTTTGCCGAATGTTTTGCCCTTTTCCATCCGATAATGTTCTTCTGTCTCCCCCGGGCGATGCCCAATGCCTCAGCCGGTACATCCTCGGTGATGGTGGAACCGGCGGCGGTATACGCGCCCTCGCCCACAGTAACCGGCGCTACCAGATTGCTATTGCTCCCGATGAAAGCATCTGCGCCGATGATCGTCTGATGCTTATCCTTCCCGTCATAATTGCAGGTAATGGTTCCTGCGCCGACATTGACTCTCTCTCCGACGAAGCAGTCTCCCATGTAGCTCAGATGGGGCACTTTCGCGCCGGGGGCAATGATCGCTTTTTTCATTTCCACAAATGTTCCGGCTTTCGCGCCGTCTCCCAGCACACAGCCCGGGCGGAGATAGGTATAGGGCCCGACGTCGCAGCGATTGCCAATCTCGCATTCCATAGCCGTGGTTTGGTTGATCGTACTCTCGTCGCCGATACGGCAGTCTGTGATTCTGCTTCGCGGGCCGATAACGCAGGATTTGCCGATAACCGTCTGCCCGAAGATCTGGCATCCTGTCTCAATAAAGCTATCCCGTCCGATTTCTACAAAGGGGCCAATGATGGTAGCGGCCGGTTCTTCCACCGTTACCCCTTCCCGCATATGCCCTTCCAATATCCGATGGCGGAGCAGGTCCTGGGCTTTGGCTAATTGCAGCCGGTCATTGATTCCCAGCGCTTCCTCCGCGTCATGGGTCTGCCAGGAAACGACGGCTTGCCCCTGTCCGCTTAGCCAGGCAATCACATCGGTCAGATAATACTCGCCCTGGGCATTGACAGGGCGGATCTCCTCCAGTGCCTTTGCCAGCCAGTCTATATCGAAGGCATAAGCGCCAACGTTGATCTCGTTGACTTTCTGCTGGGCCGCATCAGCGTCCTTCTCTTCCACAATGGCGACGACCCGGTCCCCTTCTTTGATGATCCGGCCATAGCCCTCCGGCTTATCAAACAAAGCCGTCAGCACCGCGGCCGCAGCTCCCGTCTCTCTGCGTGTATTTCGCAGGCAGGTCAGCGTCTCGCCGGTCAGTAAGGGTGTATCCCCGTATACCACGAGACATTCCTCTATGCCGCTTTCGCGATAGGCCATCAGTTCCGGCAAAGCCATCCGCAGCGCATGTCCCGTACCCAGCTGCTTTTCCTGATAAACCGGCTTGATCCGCCCTTTCAGCGCCTCTTCGACCTGTGCGGCGCCATGACCAAGCACCGCCAGGATGTTGCTTGCGCCTGCCTGTTCTAAAGCCCGTATCACAAAGCGGATCATGGGCTCTCCCAGGAGAGGATGGAGTACCTTGGGCAGATCGGATTTCATGCGGACGCCCATACCTGCGGCAAGGATCACTGCGGCTGACTTCGTATCCTTTCTAACCATACCTTCGTTCGCCATCGCTGCGGCCTCCTTTATGATAAGTTCAACCATACACTCTATCGTTCAGATCCGTTTCGTCCAGCGTCTTTGCCAACAGGATCAAAGGGAGTCCGCTGTCCCAGCCGATCCCCAGCCTGCGCGCCACGCGCAGCCTCTCCGCAAGTTGCCGCGCAGATCCTTCATCCGGGAAATAAACCGCCAGCGTAGAGCCGCTGCCGCACAACATGACCTTGCCGCAACGAACATCGATCCGCGCCAGTTCTTCTTCTATCCATTGTTTGTATGTAGACAGCCTCTTCTCCATCAGAAAAGCCGGTTTTTCCAAGTCATTGTCCATATTCGCCCAAATGTGTTCCGGCTTGTTGTCCCGCAAGCCTTCCAGTAGCAAGGCAAGGGAAGCGCCGGCGCCGCTAAGATCTGTTTCTTGCGTTGTACGGAGATGGTCCCAGTTGTCATACACGGCCTTCGTTGACATGCCGAAAGCCGGCTTAACTAACACAATCCACAGGGACGGCCCCGGATTCGCAGGCCTTAGCTTTTCGCCGCGACCGCAGCCAACCGCCGCAAGGGGCTGAAGGCAGAAGGCAACGTCCGATCCAAGCTTGGCGGCGAAATCCGTCAGAACCTCCATACCCAAATCAAGCGCAAACAGCCTGTCGATACCTGTTAGCACAGCCGCCGCGTCGGCGCTGCCGCCGCCAAGCCCGGCATTCAGCGGGATCCGTTTATACAGCCGGATACGTATGCCGCCGATCCGGTCCGGAAATGCGTTCCGCAGCATATCCGCAGCCTGCCAGGCCAAGTTTCTGTTGTCTTCCGGCAGATCCTTAGCCGCTGGGCCTTCGCATGAAAGCGCGACGCCATCCTTTGCTTTGCTGAGAACTACCGTATCATACAGAAATATACCACGAAACAGCGTTTCTATCCCGTGATAGCCATCCGGCCTTTTTTCTTTAATCTCCAGACGCATATTTACTTTCGCAAAGGCCCGTACAGTGACGCGCTCCATCCTTCGATTCCTTTACCTACGCATATGGCGCTGCGAGTATAACAATTGTAATAGCCGATGCGTCTTTCTTCGGATCGGCTACGGATTCAGTCTGCGATTTAGCCAGGATATTTCCTTCCTCAATTGTACGTGTTTTTGCCTGATTTTTCAATAATAAGTTTTGTTTTGTTTTGTTCGGTTTCGTTGACAATGTATAATATGATTGAGTATTATAAATAGGAGATAAAGCAGCTCAGACACATTTGCGGTCGCACCCTCCCATCAAGGAGTTAGGAGGTAACTATGGATAAAATTATAAATCTACTCGTTTCCATCAACAATAACCATTTTCGGCGTTATCTGTTCGTGCTTTTGCCTCTGTTAACGGTTTTGATTTCCCTATATAATATTGTAGATTTCTTACCCGAAAACCAGTTCTATGCCAGCGGAAGCATTGTAGTAATCATAATGGCTGCTTATTTCTCTATTCTGTACTGGGTATCCCATCGAAGAGATTTATTTTGCATGACTTCACTCATGATTTTTTTTCTTTGTTCGATCTTCAATTTTATTGCTAACCGTGTATATGCATTTATCAATGTTTTGATGTTAACGTTACTTATTGCTGTCTTTATCATCACAATGTTCGTTCGGTTTTCTCCACGTCGATACGGATAAAGCAACCCTTGACATGACAGGGAGGGCATTCAAATGATCGCTGTTATGATTATTTATATTTGTTTCCTCCTATTTTACATACGCTTTCAAATATCTACTATTGTTAAGCTCAGAAATAATCTAAAGAAGTATTCCGCAGTATTGCTAATGGAGAGGAGGTCATGGTTTGACGCAAAGAGAGATTATTAACTTAACAATAGGTGGTTTTTGGACTGTTTACCATTTGACCTATGCGGTAAAAACGCTGATCATGATCAGGAAAAAACGCAGGTCGAAAGAAACTCTCAGTAGTCACAAATGGATTCGTGCTGTGATCTATGTGGGGTTAGTGTTGGGTTTTCTTGGTTTTTCCATTCCTATCTCATCAATTGTGTATGGCGATTTCTCAAGATTCATCGGAGACTCACTACTCCCGGGCGTGTTTTTCTTACCGACATTTATTTTGGTCAGAGGGAAGAAAAGAAAAGAAATGAACGAAAGTTGATTTAAGACAGGATATGGATAGAATCATCAATCTGCTCGTTTCCATCAACAATAACCATTTCAAGCGATATCTGTTCGTGCTTTTGCCTCTGTTCACGGTTTTGCTTAGCATTATAAGAATAAGAGATATCGCCCCGGAAGGATTGTATTTTGCAGGGAACGTGATGCTATTGTTTGCTGCGGTTTTTATGTTCTGTCTGTATTGTTATTCAAAAAAAAGAGATTTGTTCTGCGTTGTTGCGACAATCGATTTTTTTCTTTTCGCGATACTTCTATTTTTTGTCGACCGCTTGAATATAATAATAGTATTATTTGCGCTTGCCGGTATCATCTTCATATACATCATCATGTTTCTCGTTCGGTTTTCTCCACGTCGATACGGATAAAGCAACCCTTGACATGACAGGGAGGGCATTCAAATGATCGCTGTTATGATGGCTGTTATAATTATTTATATTTGTTTTATCCTATTTTACATATGCTCTCAAATATCTACTGTTGTTAAGTTCAGAAATAATCTCAAGAAGTATTCCGCAGTATTGCTAATGAATAGATTTTATCTAGCTGCACTGGTGGTTGTAATGCTTATAAGCTTGTCAATGATAACCAAAGCTGCGTTCGATGTATTATCTAGTATACAGCGAAATAGTAACGAACAGCTTCCCTTTGCCATATATGCACTTCCACTCATAACCACTTCATTTAGCTCTGCATTGTCTGAAGGTTTATATGCTTTTGGCAACGGATATCTTGTCGGGTACAAATCGGTCGTCCCAATTACATCCGTTACGTTAAAGAAACTGTCTGTTAAAAAACTGAACAGAGTGAAAGCTGTGCTGTCGATTCACGATCAAAACAAGGCAAAGGCAATAGACATCGTTATGCGAACTTCAAAAAAGAATTTTGACGAGCTTGCGAAAGCCATCGAAACACAATGATGCGCATAGAGGATGATGCCTAGATGGTATACCTCCTCATCCGCCGACATGACATCAATGACTGCGGAGCAGTTTGTCTCACGATCATATTCAAGCGACACGGTTTGCCCCCGCCAAAGAATTAGGAGGTAACTACGGATAGAATCATCAATATCCGGCTTTCCTCTAGCGAAGCGCGTAGTGCGCCTTAAACGATTCCCCGTTCCTTGTCGTAGTATTCGCGGGAATAGCAGTAGGCCTCGCAGCAGGCGTCCCACATCGCCTCGGGGCTTGGAGGCGCGCCCAATACCAGATACAAACCGCCTTGTCTGCCGTACAGATCGACGGTGTTTCTGATCTTAGCCAGCCTCTCTTCACTGGAGACTTCTTCGTCGATGGCGAGGCCTTCGATCGAGCAGCAGAAGCCGACCTTGTCGCCGTACGCCCGCTTAAGACCGGGCATATCATTCGCCCGACGCTGGATCTGCAGGATATCCACTTTGAGGTCGATGATATACCGGATGAAGCGCTCGATCTTTCCGCAGGTGTGCAACTCAAAGCAAATATCGCCGGACGCCTTGATATGGTCGATGACCTTTTTTGTCGGCGCCCAGACCATAGATTCGAAATACGCTTCGGAGAAGAAGGTATCCCGCTCTGTTCCCCAGTCGTCGTGATAGGTAATCTGGTTCACGGAGGGGTAGCATGCCTTGATGAGATCATAGCGCTCCAGCAGATTGTCCGCGTAGGCGTCAAAAAATGCTGTAACCGCATCCTGCTCCTGGGCCATTGCCACCATGGCTTCTTCGTAGCCGCCCATCACGGCTACCAGTTTTTCCGTGCATCCGGTACCGATATCGATAGACAGCACTTTATCCGGATCCTTCCGGTTTTGCAGATAGGCGTCGGCAGCCGTCTTCCAGTCATAGGTCTTCCAGTCGGGAAAGACGAGCCTGCTGTCCCACTTGGTGATATCGTCCAGGAGCTGCGTTCCTGGCTTAAGCATCGAGCCGCCGGCGACGGGAACATATACCCATTGGCAGCCCCAGTCGTCGGTGTATTCGACCCGTTCACTCCCGCCGATCAGGGGGGGATTTTTTCCGGTTATCCTTACCGTATCAAAATCCAGCATGGCTGTAGGCGCCCATACCGGCGTTTGATGCTTCCAGGCGCGCTTAAAGTTTTCGACGGGCGTCAGCGGGCGGTCAAGGACCGGCACGTCATATTCCTTCGAAGTGAACATCGCCCTTCTTCTTTCCGTTGGCGTGCCTTCCGCCATAAAGGGAATACGCGGATAGTTCATAGAGCCTCCTCCTTTGCACTGGTTTACTATCATCGTGCCACATTGCTCATTCAGAATCGATGCAGTCTACCTTGCCGAACAAGCTGTCCAGCCTGGCCAGTACCTTCTCCGGCAGCGGCGGCCTCTGTATCGACCGCAAGTTTTCTTCCAGATGCTCTGCATTGCTTGTCCCGGTCAGGGTAACGCTGATGCCCGGACTATGACGGCAAAAACGATAAGCGGCGTCGATCACGCTTTCCGCCGCGCCATCCTCCTTCAGAAAGTCCAATATATCCGGGGAAGGCTTGAACCCTGGCCCACCCTGGCCGTGTTCGGCGATGATATCCAGGTTCGCCTGCAGCCTTTCCTGGTTGGACAAGGCGGTCCGCACCGCAAACATGCAGAGGACGCCGATATTGTTCCGCAGCGCGACAGGCAGAACCGTCTTTGCCGCGGAGGGGTTAAGATAATTGAAGCCTGTCATGATGACGTCAAAAATACCTTCTTCCAGGGACTGCTTCAGCATCTCATGGGAGCGGTCGATCATAAACCGTTCCGTCACGCCGAAGAAGCGCAGCTTCCCCTGTTCTTTCGCTTTTTCCATGACCGGGATAAAGGTATCCCGCGCCCGGATGTAGTCCGCCGGCGCCAGGCCGTGCAGATGGTAGACGTCCACATACTCCGTGCCCAGCGCCCGAAGGGCGTTTTCCAGCGTCGCCATCAGCGCGTCCGGCTTCTCAAATTCCCCGCCGAAGCTATTATAAGGGAATTTAGACGACAGCACATATTGGTCTCTGGCTATGCCTTTCAGTCCCCGACCGATGGCCGCTTCCGTTCCGTAGGCGGCGGAGGTGTCAAAGAAATTGACGCCCGCATCAAATGCCTTTCTGACGATGCCTGCGGCGTGTTCCTCCCCGAATTTGCCAAGCCCAAGCCGCGAATGCCCGCCGCCTCCGAGACCGGCGACGCTCACCTTTAATCCGGTTCTCCCAAGAATAATCTGCTCCATAGTTTCTCCCTCCTTCATTTTCTATACCTTGCCATCCTGCTTGTGTCCTATGCTATGGGGAGGAAGCGCGGCATGGTATTGCTTTACCCGCTCCCAATCCTCTTCGCTATCGACGTCCATACCCTGCCAGCCCGCTTCAGCAGGAATATACAATATCCTGTCCCTCTCTTCCCCGACCGCCTTCATCCCGCCTTCTTCTCCTTTAAGGGTCTTCAGGAGCGGGATCCTGTCCGCCGGGAAAGTGACCGGCGAACCGGGCCTGCCATCGTAGACAGGCACGACGATCCGGTCGGGCGCCTGCAAAAAACATTCGTTAAGCTTCCATAATAATTGGTCCGTCATCAGCACCTGATCCCCGGGGAAAAAGATGATTCCAAGGGGCATGGGCTTCCCTGCTGACGTCGCTCTTTCTTCCAGGGCTGCGATCCCTAAGCGGATCGAGCTGCTTTTCCCTTCGGCTGCATAAGGGTTTCCCACTGATACAAATCCTCTTATACCTGCCATCTCCAATATTTCCGTATATTGAGAAACTACAGCCACCGTGTCGTAGCCGATTCTTCCGATCCGATCCAACACGCTGCCGATCACCGTTCCGTTTTCCCAGGGGAGCAGGAGTTTGTTTCGTCCCATTCGACGGGAGAAACCGGAGGCCATCACCACAGCTGACACAGGGTTCATCTTTTTCTCCTATCTCCTTTCTCCTATTTTTCAGCATTTGCTTATTGGTATCATTTCATATCCAATCGGTAAACGCCTTGTGGAACAGGTAAAGCAAAGCCAGCATAAGCGGCTGGTGTACAATATAGATCAGCAGAGACTTTCTGCCCAAAGCCATGAGTCCTCTTAGTGTATAAGCCACCGGTTTCGGAAAGCCCGCCGGATCGGCTATAGCGGATAAGCGGGCTTTATTCTTTTCACTTTTCAGTAGTAGAATGCCGGCTGCGCCGCCGATAAAGAACACGCCAAGCCAGGGAATCAGCGGGTAATGATCATAACTGGAGTAAGAACTTGTAATCAGCCCGAGGAAAAACAAATAGGGAGATTCTACATGGCTTTTACCAAACGGGATTCCCAACAAAAGGAATAACGGAGAACAAAGGAGTAACACAGTAAGCTTAACGGACTGTTTCCGTATCAGCTTGTCCATGATCCCCCACAGGATCATGGCGGAACCCAGAAAATGCAAAATGCCAAAACGAATATATAAAGTCGGGATAAACAGAAAGGTTGCCAGGGTAACCACCATACCCAGCAGAAAAACCCGGACGCCTCTCTTACCATTGTTTGCCGATAGGCTGCAGCTCGCGCCGGATACCAGCATAAACAGTATCGCCGAGGTCCTTCCTACAAAAATCCATGGCGATGCGTAATACGCGATAGCATAACCAAAAAAATCCCGCAGATCCACAAGCAGATGAAAGAAAACCATCAGCACAATAGCCAGGCCGCGCAACTCGTCAATGATCCATATCCTATCGGGTTGTATCCTGTTCATGATAGCTCCATCATATCAAAGAAGCTCTTTCGCGTCTATACGAATCCTGTTTTTGCCGTTTAGTAATTGTCACAGAAATGTATGTATTTGTTCTGCTTATTCATCAAATGTTATTGTTACAAATGTTGAAATATGCTAGTATATAATATATTACTATAGTTTTATAGTTCTTCCTTCATTCGGTCACCGCTCGCGCCAAATGATTCAATCTACAGCGCGGGTAATGATAGAGAAAATCATAGATCTATACGCTGAATGCATACTAATTTTATCAAGTATGCAGAAATTCTTTCAGTGTCCGGTAATGTGATTGGGGGAGGAATTTATCATGCATTCAAAGCAAACATCATTCTTCAGCAACAGGAAAAAGGGCATGCTATTCAAGTTACCCTTAGTCGTCATGCTCATCCTGCAGCTTGCGGCTTCGCCGCTGCTGGCTCTCGTGGAAGAACCGCTTCCGGAGAGCTTGTTTAGCGTCTATCCTGAAGCGGATAATCCCGGCTTAAGCGAGGCTTTGCCTGACGGTAATCCCGACTATCATGATGAGGATACGGATTACCCCAGTCTGGTACCTTTAGATGACGAAGTCGTCGATCGGTTTATTTCGCTCCTTACCGAACCGGAGGATATTCATACTATAGAAGGCGCTGTCGCCGGAAGCCTGTTCGTGGAAGCGCTGGGCTTCGAAAGCGAACTGACTTTTCAATGGTTCGAAGGGGCATTTGCGACAGACAGAAGCGGTCTGCTCATTGAAGGCGCAACAAAATCCATGTTCGATATCCCGCCTGATCTGGACGCCGGTACGTACTATTACTATTGTATCGTCAGTGCGGAAGACGCGGTAAGCGCGATCAGCATAGCAGCGATCGTGACTGTCGAACCCCCGAAATACATTCGCTATATCGATTCCATCCCGGACGCCAATTTCCGCAGCTTTGTGCTGTCGTATTTGAACTGGGACGGCGGCAGACGAACGGACGACAGCCCCATTACAGATGCGGACATAGCGACGCTGGCTGTCATCTCCCAGTTGGTCCTCAGCGACATGGGAATTGCCGATCTGACGGGGATTCAGCTTTTTACCGGGCTTCAGGTTCTGGATTGCCGCGGTAACTTTCTGACCTCGCTGGATTTGTCTTATAATCCAAACCTCAGCTCCCTCTATTGCGCAAACAACCAGCTGACAGGTTTGGACGTCTCTGCAAACCTCGTGCTAAACCGGCTCATCTGCAATAATAACGATATGGCTTCTCCGGATGATGTGATAGGCTGGGAGGCAATCGGCCTGATGATCAACAGCCCGGACAATTTGGGGAGCGGTTCGTTCCACTTCTATAACCAAAGAGGCGTGATCGAAAAACCCCAGATCAAGATTACTGCCCAGCCGGTGAACGGAACAATGGGGCTGATCAACGGCAGGCTGGATTACAGCTGCATCTTAAGTGTAGCAGCTGAAATCAACAGCGGCGACAAACTGTATTATCAGTGGTATTGGCTTACAGGCGAGGCGCCGGATCCGAACGCGGATATTCCGGTCGGCGCGGAAGCGTCATTGGAGGTAACGCCTGAACTTGTAGACTTCCAGTACCAATGGCTGTATACGTTCTATTGTGTGATTCACGCGGATTCGGCGGAAAGCGTAATCAGCGACATAGCCGAGGTTGAACTGACTGAAATCATGATGTGTCCCGATACCAGCTTCTTCCTCCAGCCCGAAGCAATGACCATCGTAACGGAGGGCGCTATCAGCGGAAGCTTATATGCCGAAGCCGTGACCTACAAAGTGGATGTAGCCTATCAATGGTTCCGTACCGATACGCCGGATGATTATTACTATGCTACCCCCATCGCAGGCGCTACCTCCCCGGAATTTGTCATACCGGAGGACTTAACCGCAGACGGCAGCCCCTATTATTTCTACTGCAGGGCCGCCGGCTGGGTAGACGTAGACATAAGCGAGCTCGCCACCGTCGTTGTCGAGCCGAAGAAGACCGATTTTATCACTTATGCGGAAGCCTTCCCGGACGCCAATTTCTGCGCCGCTGTGCTGAAGCTGATTAACGCCGGCGACGAAATCAACAGGACAGAGGATAGCCCGCTTACCGAGGAGGACCAGCGCTTTCTGGCGGCGGTGGAAGAGCTTGATCTCTTTAAGCTCAACATCACGGATCTGACCGGCTTACCCTACTTCAGCGGTATGATCCGTTTCTCTTGCGCCGGAAATCAGTTGACAAAGCTGGACGTGCGCCCGTTCACCGCCCTCGAATGGCTTTCCTGCCATGAAAATCAGCTTACCGATTTGGATGTATCGCAGAATACGGCCCTGGAAAGGCTGACCTGCTACGACAACCGGCTGGAGACGCTAATTCTGACGGAAAACGCGGCCCTTCAAGTCCTCTATTGCTATAACAACCGGCTGGAAATGCTCTATCTGACAGATAATCCGCTGCTCAGCGAGCTGGCGTGCAACAATAACCGGATTCAATGGCTGGATGTAAGTCAAAACCCATCCCTGCTCTCTCTGTATTGTGACGACAATCTGCTTCTGGATCTGGATATCACGCAAAACACGGCGCTGCTCAACCTTAGCTGTTCCAACAATATACTGACAGACTTGGATGTGTCGCAAAATAGCGCCCTCCGCACAATCGATTGTTCCGGCAACCTGCTGTACGAGCTGGATGTGACGCAAAACCCCTTACTGAGTGATTTGCTTTGCGCGGACAACCGGTTAGTCAAGCTTGATGTGTCAAATTCAACAGGTCTCGCCTATATCGATTGCAGCAACAATTTACTGGAGGAATTGGACGTTTCCCAAAATGCGGCCCTCTTATATCTTTACTGCTTCGAAAACCGGCTGACAGGCTTGGAACTGGCGAAAAGCGATACGATATGGCGGCTTTACTGCTATAACAACTATATGACTTCCCCGGACGATGTGATCGGCTGGCAGACTAAGAACAATCTGGTGATCAATAGCCCCGGCAATCTGAATAGCGGTACCTTCCGTTATTTCAACCAAAAGTCCGGTGTTATCCGTCCGTCTATCATCATCCGGTCTCAGCCGGAGGATTTGCTCATCCTCATTCAGGATGAGATAACAAGCCCCGATACCCTGACCATTGACGCGATTGCAAACCCGGATGCAGAGCTTACTTATGCCTGGTACCAGCTCCTAGGCGAGGAACCAAACCCTGCTACGGACAGGTTTATGGCCACAGGGGCAAGCTTCTCTGTTGCCCCCCTTCTGTCATCGTATCCATACGGAGGACTCTTCTATTTCTACTGTGTCGTCGGTGCGGAAAACGCGGACAGCGTGATCAGCAGGGTAGCATACGTCTATATTACGTATGTCTTTGTAGATCCCGGCGTTGAAATTGTTACCCAGCCCGAGGCGAACACCACCGTCACCGAAGGGGAAATTGAAGGCAGCTTGTATATCCACGCGAAACCCATCGGCAATACAACTGTATCGTATCAGTGGTACCGCAATACCAGCGCATCCAACACAGGCGGTATGCGCATCGAAGGCGCCACATCGCCCGAGTTTATGATCCCGGCGGATCTGACGGCGGACGGCAGCCCCTATTACTATTACTGTGTAGCAAGTGGCGGAATCGACTCCCCGGCGAGCGAGGTCGCGACTGTGACGGTCGTCACAAAATCGACCTTCACCACGATCGAGATTATCACACAGCCCTTGAGCGGCAGGCTGCGGATCATCAACGGCAGGTTGGATTACAGCTACATCTTGTACGTTGAAGCCGAAGCCGATAACGGCGCCACTTTGCAGTATCAGTGGTTCTATCGCAGCGGTTCGGCGCCGAATCCCGGGTACGACCGGCTGGTGGGGTCGGAAGCCGATTTGGAAATCAGCATAGAGCTGCTGAGCGGCTTCAGCCATTTGCAGAGTTATGACTTCTACTGTATCGTTAGCGCGGAAGGTGCGGACAGCGTAACCAGTTCCGCGGCGAATATCAATGTCGTGGATACGACTATGTATCCCGACACCTTCTTCCTGCTTCAACCCGCCGCCGAAACCGTCGTCACTGAAGGCTTCATCAGCGGCAGTTTATACGCCGAAGCATGGACCTACAAAGTGGATGTGGAATACCAGTGGTACAGCATGCTTTCGGCGGATCCGGCGTCTGGCATAACGCCTATCGAAGGCGCTACCTCCCCATCCTTCAGGATCCCGGCGGATCTGGCGGCGGACGGCAGCCCCTATTATTTCCTCTGTGGCGCTTCCGGATGGACGGAAGTGATTTTCAGTAATCCTGCTGTCGTTGTCGTCAAACCGGAGCCAGGCCAGATAACCTATGAAGCCGCCTTCCCGGACGTCAATTTCCGGGACGCTGTGATTGCCCTGCTGAATACGGACGGCGGCGACAGAGCCGGCGACAGTGTCATCAGTGAAGACGACTTGATGCGTATGGCGCGCATGACAGAGCTGCATATTTCCAATCAGCGCATCGCCGATCTGACAGGGATAGCATACTTCCCCTCTCTGCTAACGCTGGATTGCAGCAACAACCAGCTGACTGCTCTGGATGTTTCGCAGAATGCCGGTCTGCGCATACTGTCCTGCCAGTTTAACGCGATAACGGAGTTGGATCTTTCCTCCAACCCCGCGCTTCTGGTGTTGAATTGCAACAACAATCGTTTGGTTTCCCTCATTCTGACGCAGAACAGGGCGCTTCTGTCGCTCAACTGCGCAGGCAACAATCTGGCGAAACTGGACTTGACGGGGGTTCTCGATCTATCTGTGCTCTTCTGCCAGGAAAACGACCTGACGGCATTGAATCTGACGAATAACGCCAGCCTGATGCATCTGGAATGCTGGGACAACCCGCTGACCGATCTGGATCTGAGCGGGAATCCCTACCTGACAACCCTGATCTGTGGACGCTTTGATAGCGGCGAAGGCTTCCTGACTGAACTGGATGTATCGCAAAACAAGGAATTGGTTTACATCTGGTGCAGCGGTAATCAGCTCTCAAGCCTGGATGTATCGCAAAATACCAAGCTGAACAGGCTATTCTGCAATGACAACTACATTGCTTCCCCGGACGACGTAAAGGGCTGGCAGGAGATCGGGCTGGAGATCAACAGCCCGGAATCCCTGAATGCTGGGACATTCCGCTACTATAACCAGAAAGAGACCATTGCCAAGCCAGTCATCACGATTCTGTCCCAGCCTGAGGACAAGGTGCTGATTTACCAGGATGGCATACTCGTCGGGACCGATGACCTGCACATTACTGCGGAAGCGACGCTTGGCGCAGAATTAACCTATACCTGGTATCTACTCCTTGGCGAAGAACCGGATCCCACTAAAGATGAAGCGGTAATTACAGGGGCCGACATCTCCCTGACGCAGCTGTTATCGCCGGCAGTCGCGGAAATATACTACTTCTACTGTGTGGTCGCCGCGGAAGGCGCAGACAATGTAATCAGCAGAGTAGTGGAAGTGACGATCCTCGGGTCTATCACCGGTCCCGATGTGCAGATCATCGCCCAACCTGCCGAAAATACGGTTGTTACCGAAGGGGAAATCGAAGGCAGTTTGTGCATCGACGCGATCCCCATTGGTACGGATACGGTGTTCTTTCAATGGTACATCAATACTGTCGCCTCCAACGAAGGCGGTTCGCCCATTTATAGCTCGCCTACTTCCTCGGATTTTCCGATTCCGACGAACCTGACAGCCGACGGCAGCCCCTATTACTTCTACTGCGAAGCATCCGTCGGTTCCACTAGTAAATTCAGCGACGTAGCGATAGTCACGGTACTGCCGGCAAAGACCGGCGTCACCTACGCGGAAGCTTTCCCGGACGCCAATTTCCGAGAAGCGGTGCTGGGATTGTTGAATGCGGACGGTGGCGACAGAACCGGCGAAAGCCATCTCAGCGAAGCCGACCGCGCGTGGATGGCAGGGCTGGAAGAATTGGAAATTTTCAACAGAAGCATCGCGGATATGACCGGCCTGGCCTATTTTACCGGGCTATCGTACTTGCATTGCTCCGACAACCAATTGACGGAATTGGATGTAACGCAAAACACGGAGCTCGAGTACCTAAATTGTTGGAACAACCTGCTGGTAGAACTGGATGTAAGCCAAAACACCGCATTGCGGATCCTTGACGTAGGAGATAATCTCCTGACAGAGCTGGATTTATCCAATAATGCGATGCTGGTCAATCTGTATTGCGACTATAACCTCTTGGCAGAACTGGATGTAAGCCAAAACACGGAGCTCGAGAACCTAGATTGTCGGAACAACCTGCTGGCAGAACTGGATGTAAGCCAAAACACGGAGCTCGAGAACCTAAATTGTTCGAACAACCTGCTGGCAGAGCTGGATGTAAACCAAAACACGGAGCTCGAGAACCTAGTTTGTTCGAACAACCTGCTGACAGAACTGGATGTAAGCCAAAACACCGCACTACGGAGCCTTGACGTAGACGATAACCTCCTAACAGAGCTGGATGTAAGCCAAAACCCAGACCTGAAGTATTTACATTGCTCCGGTAATATGCTGACCGGGCTGGACTTCACGCTGAACCCGGCCCTCGAGGATCTGTTTTGCGACGATAACCTCCTGACAGAGCTGGATGTAAGCCAAAACCCATACCTGCAGTATTTATGTTGCTCCGGCAATATGCTGACCGGGTTGAATGTAACGCAAAATCCTTTCCTTTGGATTCTATACTGTTTGGATAACCTCCTGACAGAGCTGGATGTAACGCAAAATCCTTTCCTTTGGAAACTGTATTGTTCGAACAACCTCCTGACCGAACTAGATGTGACGCAAAATACGGAGCTCGAGTACCTAGATTGTTCGAACAACCTGCTAACCGAGTTGGATGTGACAAATAATCCATCCTTTTGGGAGCTTTATTGCTACGACAACTACATGACTTCCCTGGATGACGTCGCCGGTTGGCAGGCGCTGGGGCTTAAGATCAACAGCCCTGATAACCTGGATAGCGGAGATTTCCGCTTCTATAACCAGAAGTCGAGTATTGTCGAACCGATCATCACGATTCTGTCTCAGCCTGAGGACCTGACAGTGAATTTCCAGGATGGCATACTCATCGGGAGCGATACCTTGAGCATCGCCGCGGAAGTGAAGCCTGAGACAGAATTAACCTATACCTGGTATCAGCGTCTTGGCGAAGACCCGGATCCGGCGAAAGACAGGCCTGTCGGCAATGAAACAAGCCTGGCCATATCGCCGCTGCTGCCGGAAGGCCTTGCGATTGGCTTCTACTACTATTACTGTGTGGTTGGCGCGGAAAACGCGATCGACGTAACCAGCAGAGTCGCGGAAGTATTTGTTGCCCATGCCATCACCGATCCGGGCGTACAGATCCTTGCCCACCCCGCCGAAAACACTGTTGTTACCGAAGGGGAAATCGGAGGCAGTTTGTGCATCGACGCGATCCCCATTGGTACGGATACAGTGTACTTTCAATGGTACAGCAATACTGTCGCCTCCAACAAAGGCGGTACGCCAATTTATGGCGCGACTTCCCCGGATTTTGCGATTCCGGCGGATCTAACGGCGGACGGCAGCCCCTATTACTTCTATTGCGAGGCATCCGTCGTGTTCACCAGCGAATTCAGCGATGTTGCGATGGTCACGGTACTGCCACAGAAGGGCGAACTCACTTATGCGGAGGCTTTCCCGGACGACAATTTCCGCGCGGCAGTGCTGGAATTGCTGAATGCGGACGGTGGCGACAGAACCGGCGAAAGCCTTCTCAGCGAGACCGACCGCGCGTGGATGGCAGGACTGGAAGTATTGGACGTGTCTGACAGAAGCATCGCAGATATGACCGGCCTGGCTTATTTTACCGGGCTTTGGGACTTGAATTGCTCCGGCAACTTCCTGACAGAACTGGATGTAACGCAAAACACGGCGCTCGAGTACATATATTGTTGGAACAACCAATTGGCAGAACTGGATGTAACGCAAAACACGGCGCTCGTGTACCTAGATTGTTGGAGCAACCTGCTGGCAGAACTGGATGTGCGCCAAAACACCGCATTATTGGTTCTTGACGCAGGAGATAATCTCCTGACAGAGCTGGATGTTAGACAAAACACAGACCTGATGCGCCTCTATTGCGACAATAACCTCCTGACAGAACTGGATGTAAGCCAAAACTCAGACCTGCAGTTTTTATATTGCTCCGGCAATATGCTGACCGGGCTGGACGTCACGCTGAACCCGGCACTCGAGGATCTGTATTGCGAGAATAACCTCCTGACAGAACTGGATGTAACGCAAAACCCAGACCTACAGTATTTATATTGCGCCGGCAATATGCTGACCGGGCTGGACGTCACGCTGAACTCGGCCCTCGAGGATCTGTATTGCGAGAATAACCTCCTGACAGAGCTGGATGTTAGACAAAACACAGGCCTTATGCACCTCTATTGCAACGGCAACCTATTGACAGAGCTGGATGTGAGGCAAAATACGGAACTCGAGTTCCTAGATTGTTCGAACAACCTGCTGACCGAGTTGGATGTAACAAATAAACCATACCTTAATATGCTTTATTGCTACGACAACTACATGACTTCCCTGGATGACGTCGCCGGTTGGCAGGCGCTGGGGCTTAAGATCAACAGCCCCGATAACCCGGATAGCGGAGATTTCCGCTTCTATAACCAGAAGTCTGGTATTGTCGATCCGATCATCACGATTCTCTCTCAGCCTGAGGAAATGGAAGTACGGTTCACGGATGGTAAACCCAACGGAGAATATAGCCTGCACATTGCCGCTGAAGTAACCGCCGACATAGAGCTGCACTACTTCTGGTATCAACTCCTTGGCGCGCTACCGGATCCGGCTGTCGATACGCTGGTGGGTACGGACGCCGATTTACTCCTGACGCCGCTGGTGGCGCAGGAACCCGCAGCATTGTACTTCTACTGTGTAGTCACCGCGGAAGGCGCAGCCAGTGTAACGAGCAGGGTAGTGGAAGTCGAAGTCGTCATCATTACCTCAGACCCCGGTGTGAAGATTCTCACACATCCTGCGGAGAACACCATTGTTACGGAAGGGGCGATTCAGGAAAGCCTGTTCATCGAAGCTATACCCCTCGGCGACGCCATCGTTTATTACCAGTGGTACAGTCATCCGATCGCACTTAATACAGGCGGCACGCCCATTGTCGGCGCCACTTCCCCCACGTTTGCGATTCCCACGGACCTGACAGCGGAGGATAGCCCCTATTACTTCTACTGCGAAGCTTCCGTCATATTCACCAATGAATTCAGCCTTGTCGCAACGGTCACGGTACTGCCGCCGAAAGAAGGAATCACCTTCGAAGAAGCTTTCCCGGATGATAATTTCCGCGCGGCGGTGCTGGAATTGCTGAATGCGGACGGCGGCGACAGAACCGGCGAAAGCCTTCTCAGCGAAGCCGACCGCGCGTGGATGGCAGCCTTAACGGAACTGAATGTAAGCTATCGAACGATCGCCGACCTGACCGGGATAGCCTACTTTACTTCTTTGGAAACGCTGAATTGCAGGAACAACTTGCTGACCAGCCTGGATGTAACGCAGAATACGAATCTGGTGAATCTGTCCTGCCAAGAAAACGCGTTGACGGCGCTTGACCTGTCCGCCGCACCTGCCCTGGCGGTATTGAATTGCTTTAGCAATCAGCTGGCGGAACTCGACCTGTCAAACAACCCGGCGCTGGTCAGGCTGAACTGTACAGACAATGCGCTGACCAAGCTGGATGTGACAGGCAATACGGCGCTGACCTATCTTAACTGTCAGGAGAATGACATTGCTGCGCTCAATGTGACCAACAACACCGCCCTGACGTATCTCGAATGCTGGAACAACCCGCTGACGGAGTTGGATGTGTCGCAGAATACCGCCCTGACCGTCCTGATCTGCGGACGCTTTGACGGCGGCGAAGGCTTACTGACGGAACTGGATGTGTCGCAAAATACCGAACTGATCCAACTGGAGTGCTGGGGAGAACTGACAGAACTGGATCTTTCTCAAAACACGAAGCTCGTCAGGCTGCATTGCGGCGGCAACCTGCTGACAAGCCTGGATTTGTCAAACAACCCGGAACTTCAGGTCGTCTACTGCGGCGACAACCTCCTGACTGAACTGGATTTATCCCATAACGCGATGCTGTTCGAGCTGTATTGCGCCAATAATCTCTTGACGAAGATCGACCTGTCGGGAAGCCCCGCTTTGCAGCTCCTGTCCTGCGGCGGCAATAAGCTGGAGGATTTGGATGTATCCGCTACGCCGGCACTGGCTTTCCTCTGGTGCAGCGATAATCAACTCGCCTCCCTGGATGTGACGGTGCTTCCCGCGCTTGTGCAGCTATACTGCCAGGGTAATCGCCTGACTGCGCTGGACGTCACGATGAACCCCGAACTGGATTGGCTGTTCTGCTATAACAACCAACTGACTGGCTTGGATGTATCCCATTCTGCTACTGCAGGCCTTACGAGACTCTATTGCTACAACAACTACATGACTTCCCCGGATGACGTCATTGGTTGGAACTTACACAGCTATCTGCAGAGCATCAACAGCCCCGGCAATCTGGAAAGCGGCAACTTCCGCTACTACAACCAGCTCGACCCCTCAGTGGAGCCGGGCGTCATTATCACCATCCAGCCTGCGCCGGAAACAATCGTAACAGAGGGCGAAATCCTCGAAAGCTTGTATATCGAAACGATTCCCATCGGCAATGCGCAGATAAGCTATCAGTGGTATCGCAACGATAATCCGTCGAACAGCGGCGGTACGCCCATTGAAGGTGCGCAGGCGTCGGTCTTTGCGATTCCCGCTGACTTGACAGCCGGCGGCAGTCCCTATTACTTCTACTGTGTAGCAACGGGAGGGACCAGCCATGATGTGAGCGATATCGCAATGGTGACGGTTGTTCTTCCCCAAGTAAGCCTAACCTATGCCGAAGCTTTCCCCGACGCCAACTTCCGCGAAGCGGTACTGGAGATCGTGAATGACGCGGACGATGGTGACAGAACAGGCGCAAGCGCTGTCTCCGCCGGAGATATCGCCTTCCTTGCCGGGATAGAGGTATTGGATGTATCCGGCAGAGGCATCGCCGATTTGACCGGGATCGCGTACTTCCCCGGGCTGGTCGCACTGGATTGCAAAGACAATGTTCTGACCGCGCTGAACTTGAGCCCCCTGGTAAACCTGGAAGATTTGAACTGTAATCTCAACCAGCTGACTTCTCTGGATTTGACGATGTTGCCTACGCTGCTTTCGGTGACCTGCAACAGAAACCTGTTGACGGAGATTCACGTGGCGGGACTTGAGAATCTTGCGACATTGGGCTGTGGTTCAAATCAAATCGGGACGCTTGATTTATCAGGCTTAAGTAGCCTCGAAAACTTGTTCTGTGACAATAATCTGCTTACGGACCTGAATCTGTCGGGCCTGGACGCGCTGGAGGCTGTCTGGTGTTATAACAATCGCCTGACAGGGCTGGACCTGCGGGAAACACCCGGGATTGGATGGCTGGCCTGCTACGAAAATGATATGGTCTCGCCGGACAGCGTCCTCGGCTGGGAGGATTTGGACTTGATCATCAATAAGACCGACGACCTGAATACCGGCACCTTCCTCTTCCATAATCAGAGAACCACCTCCGTGGTCGTCGAACTGACAGAGATCGCTGTGACCACGCCGCCGGCGGTTATCGAATATATACAAGGCGAAGCGCTTTCCCTGGCGGGCATGGTCGTCACTGCCCATTATAGCGACGGCAGTGAAGCCACCGTCACAGGTTACACTGCAGAGCCGGCTGAGGGTACAATTCTTGATTCACTTGGCGATGTGACAGTCACGCTGCGTTATACCGAGGGGGTCGTCACCGGCACAGCCGCGTTCCTTGTCCATGTCGAGCCGGCGCCGGTCGCCGTCATACTGGATAGTATCAGCATTTCCACCTATCCCCAACAAACCGAATACACGCTTGGCGACGCCCTTTCCTTGGCGGGCATGGTCGTCACTGCCCATTACAGCGACGGAAGCACAAGTCCGGTCACAGGCTTTAGCACAGATGTAGAGGCGGGAACCATATTGGATACGCCCGGCACACAGACCGTGACAGTAAGCTACACGGAGGACGGCATAACCGTTACTGCTTCGTTCAGCATAATGGTGGATGTAGCGGTTGCCGACCCGGTATTGGACGGCGTCAGTATCGGTGCTTATCCGACAAAGACAAGTTATATTGCAGGAGAGAGGCTTGACCTGAGTGGGCTGTCTATTATTGCCA
>WRMS01000007.1 GCA_009777025.1 Clostridiales bacterium
CCGTAGCGGAAGAATTGAGAAGGACCGGCAAGCGCTACGGCATCGCCAGCGCCTGCATCGGCGGCGGCATGGGCGTCGCCATCCTGCTGGAAAACGCGCAGATTTAAGGGCTAGGAAATGAAGGAAACAGAGTAAACAAGGGATAGAGCGGGAGGGGAAGGCTATTGCGTTACGAATCACAATTTGCGGCGAAGACCTGCACTGCGGCGCAGGCGGTCTCACTGATTCATGACGACGACGCGGTATTGGTCGCCGGCGAACCCGGCGCGCTGCTGGAAGCCCTGTATCAAGCGCGAGACCGCTTTCACGGATTGCGGCTTACCTCGATACTGGGTATCTCCGGGCAGGCGGGCGCAAACTTGTACACGAAGGAAGCGGCGGGAAATCTGCAGGTGGTATCGACAGTACTGGATCCGAAAGCATGGGCGTCCTGGGCGCAGGGCAATGTCGATCAGGTGGTGGTCAATTTCAGCGAATGTGAAGACTTTATTGAAAACACATGTAAGCCTACAGTCCTGCTGGCGCATTGCGCGCCGGCGGACGAAGAAGGCTGGTTTTCCCTGGGCGCCGACGCCGGCTGCGCTTCCGGTGCGCTGTCCCGGGGCGTACGGGTGATCCTGCAAGTGAATCGCAATATGCCGTATATCCCTTCCGCCGATTGCCGCGTCCATATCAATACGGTCGCCGCGCTGTGTGAGGCAGATGAAGAGCTGTCGGCAGGCGGCGTCCGGGACGCCCGGCTCCGTGAAGAGGACAGAATCATCGCCGGACTGACGGCGGAAAGGATACCGGACGGCGCGACCTTCCAACTGGGCGACGGTCCGCTTCCCGATCTCGTCGGTCGTCATCTGGTGAACCATAAGGATCTGGGCATACATACGGACTGTTTCAACGGCGCGATGATCGAGCTGATGCAAAAAGGCGCGGTCAACAACAGCAAAAAAGAACTCTACCGACACCAAAGCGTGGGCGGGTATTTCCGCGCGACGGCAGAAGAACTCCGCTTCCTGCACAATAATCCGGATATAGTTATGAAGAACCTGAGTTGGATTTGCGATTCGCGGGTGATCCGTCAGATGAAGGGGTTTATCTCCGTGAACGCGGGTCTGGCTGTGGATTTTCGGGGGCAGATCTGCTCCGGCAGCCTGGGTATGCGGTTTTCCGGCGGTGCGGACGGGCATCTCGATTTCGCCCGGGGCGCGAAGCATTCGAAAGGCGGGACTTCCTTTATCGTCATGCGTTCCGTCATCGAAGGGGAAGACGGCGTCAGAACTTCGGCGATATGCCCCGCCCTGCCGGAAGGGTCGCTGGTCAGCATACCCCGCTTTGACGTGATGTACCTGGTTACTGAGTTCGGCGCGGCGAATCTCGAAGTCCTGAGCGTCAAGGAACGCGTACAAACGCTCATCTCCCTCGCGCATCCCGATTTCCGGGAGCAGCTTACGGATGCGGCGAAGAAGCATCAGTATATAGAAGGAGGGAGATGAGGAAATGCGTTTCACAGAACTGTACCAGGCGAAAAAATGCAGCCCGGAGGAAGCGATCTCGGTCATCCAAAGCGGCGACAGAGTCTATGCCAGCGGCGACACGGTCGTCTTGTTCCAGGCGCTGTACGATACCAGGGAGAACTTCAGGGACGTCGATCTCTATACGCAATTCCGCCTGAACGGGAAGGCGGATGAACTCATCCTCCATCCGGACATGGTCGGGCATCTGACCTTCATCACCACAACCCTTGCCCTTTCCAGCGCCCAGAACCCGTGGCCTAGGGAGAACCTGGACCAGCTGCCGCTCAGCTTCAGCTGGATGGAAAGGATGATCGAAGAGCGGATCAAACCCGACGTGGTGCTGTCTTCCGCGACGCCCATGGACGATGACGGTTTCTTCTTTCTGGGGACCAGGCACGGTACGACGCGGACAGCGATGGATATGGGCGCAAAGATCGTGCTGCAGGTGAATGAGGATATGTGCAAAGTCAATACGGACTATTACCGCGTACATATCAGCGAAGTATACGCCCTCTGCGAAGCGAAGAACCCTGAAGAGCGCATGGCGGGGGAACCGCGGGAAATCGGCGAAAAGGAGGCGCAGGTCGCCGCCTATATCGTCGACCGGATTACAGACGGCGCAACCATCCAACTGGGCGCGGGCGGCGTGTCCAACGCCGTAGGCAAATTCCTGGGCGGGCACAAGAACCTCGGCCTGCATGCCGAAACCATCATGGAATCCCTGTATCCGCTGCTGCAGAACGGCGTGATCAACAATAGCAGAAAACCCCTGCTGCGGGGGATCAGCGTGGCGGGCTTCTTCGGCACGAATGCCAGTAATTTCAAATTTTTCCATAATAACCCTGACTTTATGGTCAAAAGGCTGTCCTGGGTCAATAGCCCGCTCACGGTGAGTCAGATCCCCAATATGGTCTCAGTGAACGCCTGTCTCGGCGTCGACCTGCGGGGGCAGGTGTGTTCGGAAAGCCTGGCCATGGGAAATACCGGCGGCGTCGGCGGGCAGCTGGATTTCGTGGAAGGCGCCAGAAGAGCGCCGGGGGGGCAGTCCTTCCTGGTCATGCATTCCTCTGTGACCACCAGGAGCGGGGAGAAGGTTTCCAAGATCACCCTGACGCTGCCCGCGGGAAGCGTCGTCACCACGCCGGCCAGCGAAGTCATGAACGTGGTCACCGAATATGGCATAGCCGAACTGTATCGCAAGAGCGCCAGGGAGCGGGCCAGGAGCCTGATCGCCATCGCGGATCCGGAATTCCGGGACAGCCTGGCCTTCGACGCGAAGAAATACGGCCTGCTGTAGTACGATTTTTGTCAGCGATCCGGATGAGCAGATTGAATCGGTTGACAGCCCGGCGCCCCCTTCGCTATAATGAATGGCATTGGAGGGACGCGTATGAACAGAGTCAGAGAAGTAAAAGACCGGATTCGGCAGCAGGTAAGGGAAGCCCTTTCCGCGGCAGCGGCAAAGGGCTTGATCCCGGATACGCCCCTGCCGGATTTTTCAGTTGACGCGCCCCGTGAGAAAAACCACGGGGATTTTGCTGTTAATGCCGCGATGGTCATGCGGAAGCAGCTCGGCAAGGCGCCGCGGGAAATCGCCCAAATCATTGTCGACCATTTGGACGCGGATCCGGGCTGGCTTTCGCGTCTGGAGATCGCCGGTCCCGGGTTTCTCAATTTCCATCTGGCTGCCGGTTATTTTCAACCTGTGCTCGAGGACGTCCTGCGGGAAGGCCGGTCTTACGGCAGCAGTGATTTCGGCGGCGGGCGCAAGGTCCAGATCGAGTTTGTCAGCGCGAATCCCACGGGACTGCTGCATATGGGCAATGCCCGGGGCGCCGCTTTGGGAGACAGCCTGGCAAGCGTCATGCAGGCCGCCGGTTACGCGGTCAGCCGCGAATACTATATCAATGACGCCGGCAATCAGATCGAGAACTTCGGCAAATCCTTAGAAGCCAGGTATCTGGAATTATTGGGGGAAAAAGTGGATTTTCCGGAAGACGGTTATCAGGGGGAAGATATCATCGACACCGCCAGGGAAATCCTGAATCGGGAAGGGGAACGGTATCGCCATATGGATTCCCTTCAACGCCGGGAGCAGATGGTCATAGCAGGGCTGCAAGAAAAGCTCGACAATATTCGTCAGAGCCTGGAAAGCTTCGGCGTGCAGTACGACGTCTGGTTCAGCGAACAAAGCCTGCATGAGGGGGGCAAAATCGAGGAAACGATCCGGCTCATGAAAGAGCAAGGGCTGATCTATGAAAAGGATGGCGCGGTATGGCTGAAAGCGACAGCCTTCGGCGATGAGAAAGATGAAGTCATGTTGAAAGCCACAGGCGCGCCCACCTATTTTGCCGGAGACATTGCCTATCACCGGGATAAGTTTGAACGGGGCTATGAAACGGTCATCAATATATGGGGCGCTGATCATCATGGGCATGTGGCGAGAATGAAAGCGGCGATGGGTTCTTTAGGGTACGATCCGGCGGATCTGGAAGTGATCCTGATGCAGTTGGTGCGGCTGATACGGGACAAAGAAATCGTCAGGATGTCCAAACGCAGCGGCCAATATGTTACCCTGGATGAGCTGGTGGAGGAAGTGGGGAAAGACGCGGCCAGGTTCTTCTTTATCCTGCGCAGCGCCGACAGCCAAATGGATTTTGACCTGGATCTGGCCAAATCCCAATCTTCAGAAAATCCGGTGTATTATGTACAATATGCCCATGCCCGGATCCACAGCCTGCTCAAAATGGCGAAGGCCGCGGACGGCCAGGCTGCTTCGACTGCTCCGGCTGCTTCGGCTGCTCCGGCTGCGGAGCGGGAGGAGGCTTCTGCCGAACTGCATTGGCCCGGCGCGGATCTCCGGCTTCTGACCCATCCGGCGGAGCGGGAATTGATCCGCAAGCTGGCCGACCTGCCTGAGGAAATCATGCAAGCCGCCCTGGACAGGGAGCCGCACCGGCTACCGCGCTATACCATGGATCTGGCGGTCTTGTTTCACAGTTTCTATACGGAATGCCGCTGTCTGGTCGACGAATGGCCTCTGCGGCAGGCCCGTCTGCAATTATGCGACGCGACCAGAATTGTTCTTCGCAATACGCTGGAACTGATTGGCGTAAACGCGCCGGAGCGCATGTAATACGGATCGCGGATTCGTATAAAAGAGGCGGCAGGCATGAACACGGTAAAAGGAAATACGGAGGTGGCTTTATGGCGTCGACGAAATATGTATTTATCACCGGAGGGGTTGTCTCCTCCTTGGGTAAAGGCATTACCGCCGCTTCACTGGGGCGTTTGCTGATCAACCGGGGTATCAGGGTGGCGAACCAGAAATTTGACCCTTACATTAATGTGGATCCCAGCAACATGAGCCCGACCCAGCACGGCGAAGTATTCGTCACGGAAGACGGGATGGAAACGGATCTTGACCTGGGGCACTATGAGCGCTTTACCGACTGCAATCTGCCTGGCTGTTGCAGCACGACTATGGGCTCCATATACGACCAAGTCATCCGGAATGAACGGGAAGGCAAATATCGGGGCGGGACAGTCCAGGTGATCCCCCATATCACCAACGAAGTCAAAAGCGCCATTCGCACGGTGGAGGACAGGCTCTATCCGGACGTCATCATCGTGGAAGTGGGGGGAACGGTAGGCGACATCGAATCCCTGCCCATTCTGGAAGGCATCCGGCAATTGAAGCGGGAGCTGGGCAGCGAAAATGTGATGTACATTCACGTAACGCTGGTGCCGTATCTGGCTGCGTCTTTGGAGGCAAAAACCAAGCCGACCCAGCACAGCGTCAAAGAGCTGCGCAGCATTGGCATCCAGCCCAATGTGATCGTCTGCCGTTCGGACAGGCATCTGTCAAAGGATATAGAAGCGAAGATTGCGTTGTATTGCGATATCGATGTGGAGGCGGTCATTCAGACCCCTGACGTAGAGAATCTGGACGAGATCCCGCTTCTGCTCCGTTCGCAAGGCCTGGACGACATCGTTGTGGATTATTTCCGCCTGGATTGCGACCGTCCCAGGATGGAGGAATGGGAAGCGCTGGTTCGCCGGGCGCAAAACCCGAAGCATAAAGTCAAGATCGCGGTTGTCGGAAAGTATACCGAACTGCCGGACGCCTATCTCAGCGTGCTGGAAGCCTTGCGGCACGCCGGGATATACTACGAGACGGAGGTAGCGGTCTCCTTATTGTTTGCCGGGAATATCACGAGCATAGAGAAAGCCAATGAGATCCTTGGAGGATACGACGGGATACTGGTACCCAGCGGATTTGGTACGCGGGCTATCGAAGGGAAGATTCTGGCTATTCGCTATGCCAGAGAAAACAAGATACCCTTTTTTGGTATCGGCTTGGGAATGCAACTGGCCCTGGTCGAGTTTGCCCGCGATGTACTGGGTATGGACGCCGGTTCGGAGGAGGCGCATCCGGACTGTCGCGATAAGGTCGTGTACTATGCGAGGAAAGATGAAGCGTCCGACCCTTCCAGCTTTGGGAGAAACGGCGCCATGCGGATCGGCAGTTTCATCTGCCGTCTGCAAAGCGGCTCTCTGGCCGAGGCTGCTTATGGCGTCAGGGAAATCCGGGAGCGCCATCGACACAGGCTGGAGATGAACAATGACTACCGGCAGGCCTTTATCGACGGCGGCATGGTCATAACCGGGCTGTCGGAAGACGAGAAGCTGGTGGAGATTACGGAGCTGCGGGATCATCCCTGGTTTATGGGCTGTTCCTTTCAGCCGGAATTCAAGTCGCGGCCCAATCGCCCGCATCCCTTGTTTCGCGGCTTTGTTGGCGCCGTACTGAGGGCAAAAGGAAACGACAGGAATCCGTATACCCCGCATCCGGATGAGGTGCGTGAACACAGTGAGCAGAAGGCGTGAGCGATATGTCGCCCGGCGAATGCGCCGGCGCCGCGCATCTATGAACGAGTTGGGTCTGTATAGAACGAATCTTCGTTCAGCAGAGGATTCAGACCCGTGCTGAACGTTAGATGAGTCCATGCAGACCCTAAGAGTTCTTATCCCACGACTGAAGTCTCGGGGATTAGAACGAGTTGGGTCTGTGATACATCGTAACGGAAAAAGCCCTGAGAGCTATCTACGCTCTCAGGGCTTTTCTCAGGACTTATGTCTCAGAGTTTTTGGGATGTGCGTCTAAGCTTTGCCGGCGCAGCCCAGCACGTTGCTGATCTTACGCTTGACCATAGCCTTGATCGCGTCACGAGCCGGCGTCAGGTATTGGCGCGGGTCGAAGTGATCCGGATGTTCCATCATGTACTGCCGAATCGAAGCCGTCATCGCCAGCCGCAGATCGGAGTCGATGTTGATCTTGCAGACGGCGGATTTTGCGGCTTGCCGAAGCATTTCTTCCGGGATGCCTATGGCGTCAGGCATACTGCCGCCATACTTGTTGATGGCTTCCACAAACTCGGGTATCACGGAAGAGGCGCCGTGCAGTACGATAGGGAACCCGGGCAGGCGTCTGGTGATCTCCTCCAGGATGTCAAAGCGAAGCTGCGGCTTTTGGCCGGGCTTAAACTTGTACGCTCCATGGGAGGTCCCGATGGCGATGGCCAAACTGTCCACGCCTGTCTTAATTACAAACTCCTCGACTTCAGAGGGATTGGTGAACTGGGCGTCGGCGTCAGAGACGTTGACGTCATCCTCGATGCCTGCCAGCTTCCCCAGCTCGCCCTCGACGACGACGCTTTTCGAATGGGCGTACTCGACGACCTGCTTCGTCAGGGTGATATTGTCCCGGAACGAATGCTTGGAACCGTCGATCATCACCGAAGTAAAGCCGCCGTCGATGCAGGATTTGCAGATCTCGAAACTGTCACCGTGATCCAGGTGTATGGCGAAGTCCAGTCCGGTATCGGCGATAGCGGCTTCGACCAGCTTCATCAGATAGACATGCTTGGCGTATTTCCGCGCGCCGGCGGATACCTGGAGGATCAGAGGCGCTTTCTCCTCGGCTGCCGCTTCGGTGATGCCCTGGATGATCTCCATATTGTTTACATTGAAGGCGCCGACGGCGTATCCGCCGGCATAGGCTTTTTTAAACATTTGCGTTGTAGTGACAAGAGGCATTCCTTTTACTCCATTTCTTTAGTGGCTGTGCGCATAGCCTGAAGCAAGCGCAGCCGTATTGATAGTTAAACCAGTTTACTCCATTGCTCTTTCAAGCCAATGGGATCGGTTGAGAAGCAGAATTTGGACATTTTCTTCAGGTCAGGCGCGATTTCCGGCGTGAATTCCATGAAATCCAGGATATCCTTCTGGAGATCCAGGCCTTCGGCAATTTCAATGAGGGTTACTTTACCGTTGATGAGTTTAAATACGGCGCGTTCCGTGACGTACATAATCTCCTGCCCCCTGCGTTCCGCGTCTTTCCCGTTAAAGCTGATCTGATCGACCTTTTTCAGGAATTTGCCCGGCTTACCTTGCTCCAATATTTTCAAGTTGCCGTTATCGCCGGTGCTGTCTCCGCCCACGGTAAAGGAGCTGAGGAAGACGACCTTGCGGGTGCTGGCGGCGATGTTGACAAAGCCGCCGGAACCCCGGATCCTCCCGGCGATCCGGGTAACGTTGACGGAACCGTCTTCGTCCACTTCCGCAGCGCAGAGGAAGGTGATGTCCAGGCCGTGGCCATTGATGAAGTCGAACATTTCGTGGTGATGCATATAGGCGCGGGCGTTGAAAGCGGTCGCAAAGAACATGCCGTTTCCGATATGGCCGCCTATGGCGCCCAACTCGTTGCTCAGATAGAAATCGTTGAAGACGCCTTCCGTGGATACCACATGGGCAATGCCGGCGGGCATACCGATGCCCACGTTACAGACCATGCCCGGCCTGAGTTCTTCCGTTGCCCTGCGGGCGACAATCAGGCGATCTCCGTCCGGTTTATACATGTGCAGGGGGACGAGGCTGTCGTCGACCTTGGCATAACCGGTCTGTCCGGCGCTAAAGACTCTCGTCATATCCGGCATATGCCATTTCGCCACGTCCGAGCAGGGGATCACATAGTCCACCAGCATGCCCGGAACTTTGACCGAAGCAGCGTCGAGGGAACCGAGAGGCGCGATGTGTTTGACCTGGGCGATGACAATGCCGCCGTTGTTGTGGGCGGCCATGGCCATGTACAGGATCTCATGCTTGATCAGTTCCTCTTCGTTGGTCAGGTTCCCGTCCGTATCGGCAGTGGTCCCCCGTATGAGCGCCACGGTGATGGGCGGCAGATCGTAATGCAGATACTCTTGCCCGCCGATGGTGAGAAGCTCCACAATGGGTTTACCCGCCGCGTTATCGTTCAACGCGCTGGCTTCGATACGGGGATCCAGAAAGGTGTTGACCCCGGCTTTCGTGAGGAAGGGGCTGTCGTTTCCCTGCGCCCGGTAAAGCTGTACGGTGATGCCCTGCGTCAGGGCATAAGCGGGGAAAGCATTACTCTTAATCAAGCCGGTATCAAGATTGGGAAGGCCACTGTAATAACCACCCAATAGCCCATCTTTGGTTAGTTGGTTTGGCGCAGGGTTTCCGCCGGAACAAATCACGGAAATACCTTTGGGATGCTGCTCCGTTTCGTAACGCTCAGTCAGTGCGGCGACAGATTCCGAAGGGATGCCGTTGCCGCCGACGCCGGCGATGGCTACGAAAGCGCCGTCAGGGATTTTGGATATGGCCTCCGCTGCTGTGACGATTTTACTCATTCTTCTTCACCTGATTTTCATAATATTCTTGTTTGTTCGTTATCTGCGTGTTTTAAAGCTGGGCGTTTTCCACGAGGATCGCGACGCCCATGCCGCCACCGATACAAGCGCTGGCAATGCCATACTTTTTCCCTGTGCGTTTCAGCTCTTCCGATATGGACAAGGTGATTCTGACGCCTGTGCATCCGGTGGGATGCCCGATGGCGACGGCGCCGCCGTTGGGATTAAGACGCTTGTATAAGGCGGAGTCCATATAGTGACCCAGCATTTTCATGCAGGTCAGCACCTGTGGCGCGAAAGCTTCGTTGATCTCTAACACGTCGATATCGTCAAAGGACAATCCGGTTTTCTTCAGCAGTTTCGTGATGGCGGGTACAGGGCCTGTTCCCATCACAGTGGGGTCCACGCCGCCGTAAGCAAAGGCGTTCAGATAAGTAACGGGCGTGAGCTCGCGTTTTTTCGCTTCTTCCTCCGTCATCATGACGAGCGCGGCGGCGCCGTCGGTATTGCCGGAAGCGTTTGCCGCCGTGATGATGCCGTCCTTCTCGAAAGCAGGCTGAAGTTTTGCGATAACGTCGATTTCCGTAAAGGGCTTCGGATGCAGGTCTTTGTCATACTCGATCATCTCGACCACGCCTCTTCTGCCTGTCTTCGGCACGGTAATCGGGACAATTTCGTTCTCGAAGCGCCCGCTTTCCTGCGCCTTTTTCATTTTCATCTGGCTTTCATACGCGAACTGATCCGCTTCTTCGCGCTTCACACCGTGGATACGGGCCGCCTTCTCAACGGTCATAGCCGGACCGTAAATCCTGCCATAAATCTCGTTGGGAGCGCAGGCGTCGCCGTCATAAGCCGGGCCGCCCAGCAGAATGCCGCCTCTGGGAATGCCGGTCCAGGCAAAGGAGAGGGGCAAGGAAACCTGCGAATGCGACAGCATCTCGGCGCCGGCTGCGATCATCACATTACTCTCGCCGGTCCAGATCTCCATCATGCTGTTCGTAACGGCGGTAAAGCCGGAGCCGCAGACCCTATGTACAGTGTAAGCCAACGCGGTCTTATAATCCAGGCCCGCTTTCAAGGCTACGTGGCGTCCCAGATTGGAAGCCTGCCCGTGGGTCGAGGTATTGCCCATGACCATGGCGTCCACGTCGCTTTTGCCCAGACGCGAACGCTCAACCGCAGCCTTTACAGGGATAACGGCAAATTCCGGAAGCGGCAGTTCCTGAAATTCTTTGCCGCTCTGGCTGCTAAACGGCGTCCTCGCGTAGCTGGTTACCACAACTCTATTTTTCGACATCGATACACCATCCTTTTGTTGCATACTTACAGGATAACCAACGGTTTACCATCTCGCCCTGAAACGCATGGCGCCGTCAAAGGCAAAAGATGCGCCGTTGAGAAGGCCGTTCCGTATGATTTCCAGCGCCAGGGAGGCGAATTCTTCGGGGAAGCCGCGGCGGAGCGGGAAGATGAAATCCTGCGCAGCCGAATCCACGGCGCCTTCCGGACGGGGCGGGCGCTCCCGGGGTGCTTTGCCCAGCATATCCACGCTGCCCATATTCGTTGTCACAAGACCGGGTACGATGGTATTGATCCGAACGCCCACACGCGCCAGTTCCCGGGCGACGGGCAGCGTTAAGGCTTCCACACCGCCTTTGGATGCGCTGTAGGCAGCCTGGCCGATCTGGCCGAGTTTATAAGCCTGGGAGGTCGTGTTGATGATCACGCCCCGCTCCCCGTCCTCATTGGGCGGAGCCTCGCTCATGGCAAGAGCGCCCTGGCAGAGATAGTTAAAAGTCCCGACCAGATTGATGTCCAGGACGCGCTTAAATGTCTCGATGGGGAAAACGCCGCCTTCCCTGGGCAGAATGCGAGTTCCGGAACCGACGCCGGCGCAGTTTACAACCACATTGACATACCCAAATTTAGCTACGGCGGCTTTGACGATTTCCTCCGCCCGTGCGGGATCGGCTACGTCCGCCACTTCATAAAAACACGCGCTCCCCAGTTCCGCCACGACTTCCTCGCAGCGATCCTTGACGAAATCCACGATGCAGGCTTTGCCTCCAGATTTCACGATAGCCTCTGCTGTAGCGCGCCCCATCCCGGAGCCCCCGCCTGTAACTACGGCGCATACTTTGTCTAATTGCATGGTTCACCCTTCCTTTCATAATCGTACTATTCTTATCTACCAATTATCATATAACAGATTGAATAACCTGTAAATACTGTTACAACTGTGCGTTTTCCAGAAGAATCGCGACGCCCATGCCGCCTCCGATACAGGCGCTGACGACGCCGAGCTTTTTGCCCGTGCGCTTCAACTCTTCGGCGCAGGACATCGTTAGGCGTACGCCGGTGCAGCCGTTGGGATGGCCGATGGCGACGGAACCGCCGTTGGGGTTGAGACGTTTATACAGCGCGGAATCCATGTACTGCCCCAGCATCTTCATACAGGTCAGTACCTGTGTGGCAAAGGCTTCATTGATTTCCAGCACGTCTATATCGTCGAAAGAGAGGCCGGTTTTCTTCATCAGCTTCAGGATGGCCGGTACGGGCCCGGTCCCCATCAAAGTAGGGTCGACGCCCCCAAAGGCAAAAGCGTTCAGATAGGCGACAGGGGTGAGGTCGCGTTTTTTCGCTTCCTCTTCCGTCATCATGACCAAGGCGGCGGCGCCGTCGACGCTGCCGGAAGCATTGGCTGCGGTGATGACGCCGTCTTTCTCAAACGCGGTGGGCAGTTTGGAGATGACCTCGAGTTCCGTATACGGCTTTGGATGCAAATCCTTATCATAGGTGATCATCTCGACGACGCCTCTTCTGCCTGTCTTCGGCGCGGTGAGCGGGACGATTTCGTTATCAAAGCGCCCGGTCTCCTGCGCCTTCTTCATCTTCATCTGGCTTTCGTAAGCGAATTGGTCGCTGTCCTCGCGGCCGACTTTGTGAATGCGGGCAGCCTTCTCCACCGTAAAGGCCGGTCCGTACATTTCACCGTAGAGCTCGACAGGGGCGTCGCCGCCGCTTGAGCTGTCCCGTCCGCCCAGCATAATGCCGCCTCTGGGTATGCCGGTCCAAGCGTAGGATAAAGGCAGGGAAATCACCCTGTGGGACAGCATTTCCGCGCCGGCTGCAACCATGATGGTGCTTTCGCCGGACCAGATCTCCATCATGCCGTTGGAGACGGCGGTGAAACCGGAGCCGCATACCCTGTGTACGGTATAGGCCAGGGCGGTCTCATAATCCAGGCCCGCTTTCAGCGCCACATGGCGCCCCAGGTTGTTTGCCTGGCCGCTGGCGCTCATATTGCCCATGACCAGGCCATCCACGTCGCTTCTGCCCAGGCGGGAACGTTCGATCGCGGCTTTTACCGGCACTACGGCCATTTCGGGAACCGTCAGTTCCTGAAATTCTTTGCCACCCTGGCTGTCAAAAGGCGTCCTTGCATAACTGGTAATCACAACTCTGCTGCTTGTCATAGATACACCTTCCTTTTCCGTCTGTTACCACCTTGCCCTGAAGCGCATGCCGCCGTCGAAAGCAAACGAAGCGCCGTTGAGAAGGCCGTTTCGTATGATCTCCAGCGCCAGGGTGGCGAATTCCTCGGGATACCCGCGACGAAGCGGGAACACAAAATCCTGCGCCGCCGAATCCACGGCGCCTTCCGGGCGGATCGGACGCACCTGAGGCGTCTTGCCCAGCATATCCACGCTGCCCATATTCGTCGTGACAAGGCCGGGTACGATGGTGTTGATCCGCACGCCGATGCGGGCCAACTCGCGGGCGACGGGCATCGTCAGGCTTTCTACGCCGCCTTTGGAAGCGCTGTAAGCGGCCTGTCCGATCTGACCGAGCTCGAAAGCCTGGGACGTGGTGCTGATAATCACGCCCCGTTCATTGTCTTCATTGGGCGGGGCTTCGCTCATGGCGAGGGCGCCTTGGCAGATATAGTTAAACGTGCCGACCAGATTGATGTCCAGGACGCGTTTAAAAGTCTCAATGGGGAATACGCCGCCTTCCCTGGGCAGGATACGGGTTGCGGAGCCGACGCCCGCACAGTTTACCACGACGTTGACATAACCGAACTTCGCGACGGCGCCTTTGACGATTTCCTCCGCCCTTGCCGGGTCGGCTACGTCCGCCACTTCATAATAACAGGCGCCTCCCAGTCCCGCCGCGACTTCCTCACAGCGTTCCTTGACAAAATCAACGATGCATACTTTCCCTCCCTCTTTGACGATGGCCTCCGCCGTGGCTCTACCCATGCCGGATCCCCCGCCTGTGACTACGGCGCAAACTTTGTCTAATTGCATGGCATACCTTCCCCTTCCTTATTGTCAACTTGATGATGATTTTAACAGGTAATAATAGCTACACCATTAATCATATAATAAAAAACGGCTCTTGTAAATGTTGGGATTAGGGGTAAATAAATTGACATTTGCAGAACGCGGTGATACTTTTATGATAAAGAAATACCTGAGAAAGGATGGGATTGTTTTGAAGCAAGTACAAGCTACCAAAATTGGCAGCCTCAGAGAAAAAGACCCGGAAAAGAAAGGCAGAATTGAAGTGCTGGACGTTCCGGAACCTCAGATCAAAGGCAGGGCGGATGTAAAGATCAAGGTTGCGTATTGCTCCATATGCGGTTCGGATCCCCACAGCATCGAAGGCATATTTGGCCGGCCCGCCCCCTTTGGCATGGGCCACGAACTGTCGGGCGTCGTCGCCGAACTGGGGCCTGACGCCGATGTAACCGGACTGAAAGTCGGCGACAGGGTCGCCGGGAACTTCATCGAGTACTGCGGAACCTGCTATTACTGCCGTACCGGTCTGCAGCAGTATTGCCGTTCGCCGAGAAGGCGCAACGCCCCGGGCATGTCCGAGTATGTCGTGTGGCATGAAAACCAGGTCTATAAGCTGCCTGACAGCGTCTCCCTCCGTACAGGTTGCCTGCTGGAACCGGTGTCCATTTCTGTCCGGGTGACAGACAAAGCCGGCATCAAGATCGGCGACAGGGTCGCTATCCAGGGAGGCGGCCCCATTGGCCTGCTCATTGTCCAGATGATGAAAAAGCGCGCAGCCACGAGTCTTACGCTAATCGAACCGATTGCGGACAGGCGGGAACTCGGCAAGCGCTTTGGCGCGGATTTCGTCATCGACCCCAATACCCAGGACGTCGTTGCGGAATGCGAAAAGATTTCGGAAGGCAGAGGTTTTGACTGTGTTGTGGAAGCTTCCGGCTTCATACCTGCCGCGAAGATCCCCATTCAGATCGCAGCGAATGCGGCGACGCTCATGTACATCTCGATGTTTGACAATACGTATGAAATGCCGATCAACAATTTCGATGTATTCCATCAAAGGGAGCTTACCTTCACCTGTACCCGCGTAGCCCCCTACAGTTTCCCCAGGACCGTGCAGATTTTCCCCTATATGGATTTAGAGCCTTTTACACAGAAATCCTTCTTCCTCGACGATGCGGCGGAGGCATTCGATTGCCATATGACAGGCCAGTATCCGAAAGTATTAATCAACTGCAATAAGGACCTGGCGGACAAGTAAAGACAAATCATGGAGGGACTGATGGTATGAAATATGAATATGGGCTTTGGCCGGAGTCGAACTGGCAGTCCGGCGGGATCGACTGGAGAAAGGCGAAAAAGATCAGCGCGGGCGTCGATGTGGGAACGACCAGTACCCAGGCGGCTGTACTCTGCGACGGCGAGTTGTTTGCCTGGTCGAACATCCGCAGCGGGATCGATTTCGGATATGCGGCGAAAGCCGCGCTGGAGCAAGCGCTTGGCGCTTCCGGCATGAAGGCGGGGGATATACACCAGATCGCCGCGACAGGCTTCGGCAGAAAGAATGTGGAAGGCGCCGCGCAAAGGCTGGACGATATACAATGTCACGGAAAAGGCGCCCGCTATCTATTTGGTAAGGAGGTCAAGACAGTCGTCGACCTGGGCGGCCAGACCGTCAAAACGATACGCCTGTACAGCTGGGACAGGGTCGCTGACTTTAAGCTCAGTGATAAATGCGCCGCCGGCTTCGGTCGCAGCATAGAAGTCATGTGCAATGTCTTTCATGTGCCGATTACGGAGATAGGGAGTAAATCCCTCGACGTGGAGAAGGATCCGGAACCTTCCAGCACCACCTGCTACAATTTCGCCAATCCCGAAGCCGTGGGGCTGCTGCGTCCCGGCTACAGGGAAAAAGACTTTAATGATAACGAGATCCTGGCTTCCTACCTTTTTACGATCGCCTGGAGGGCCCTCAGCACGATTGGAAAGATAGCGCCGCTGGATATCGGCGATATCAAGCTTGAGGAAAAAGTCGGATTTACGGGCGGTCTCGCGAAAAACCCCGGAATCACAAAGCGGATAGAAAGGGAACTCGATATTACGGCGGCGACGCCGAAATATGATCCCATGCTGGCCGGCGCCATCGGCGCGGCGCTGCTACAATAAGCGGGACGGCAGTTCATCCGAGTGAATTAACTGAAGGAGGGAAGCCTACATGAACAAGTTTTCGAGTATATTCGAAAATCGGCATGATTACGCCAGAGACTGGAAGAAACGCAGCGGCGGAAAGGTCCTTGGCTACTATTGTACCTATTTCCCGGAAGAGGTCGCCTACGCGGCGGGTATTCTGCCCGTCAGGATCCTCGCGAAACACTTCCCGGACGATACGACAGATCGCCTGATGTACGGCAACTGCTACGTCACCCGGGATATGTTCAATCAATTCAATCTTGGACATTATGATTATATCGACGGTCTGGTGTGCCTGGAAAGTTGTCAGTGGTGGTATAATGCCTTCGACGTGACGATGCAGGTGTTTCCGAATCTCTGGAGCCACTATCTGTTTACGCCGGACTATCCGGACGGTAACCGGTCCAAGGACGTCCTGCGTTCCGAACTGTCGGTTATCCAGAAGAAATTCGAAGAATGGACGGGTAAGACGGTCACGGACGCCGAGCTGGACAACGCGATCGAAATCTATAACACCAACAGGCGCCTTCTCCGGCGTTTGTATGAGTTGCGCAGATTCAACAATCCCGTTATTCTTGGCTCCGAAGCCATGGAAATCATGCTGGCCAACCAGGTGATGGATAAAGCTGAAGCAAACAAGATGCTGGAAGAGCTGATCCCCGAGCTGGAAGACAGGGCGCCGGGAGAGGATCGGGTGCGTTTTATCCTGATCGGAAGCGAAACCTACGACGCGGAGCTGGAGAAGCTCATCGAGGGAGTGGGCGGCAATGTGGTGATCGACGATCTGGATAACGGCAGCGGCTATGTCTGGAATGAAGTCGTCCCCTTGAAAGACAGGCTGATGGCGATCGGGCTGCGGTACCTGGGTAAGCCCCATTCCGCGCTGAAGGATAATGTATGGCGCCGCAGGCCCGAGCAGATATTCCGGCTTTCCGAGGATTTCCAGGTGGACGCCGCCATCATTGCGAAGCAGATTTATTGCCATCCCCATGGCACAGACATGTACGCCGTGTGGAAGCTTCTGCAGGAGCGAAAGATCCCCTATCATACCTTTGAACGGGATACGACGCTGCCCTATGAGGAAACCAGGCTGGGCGTCGAAGCCTTGATCCATGTCGCGAAGCAGGGCATGACCAGGGCAAATGGCTGGAGTTGACGGGCAGGATTTTGCTGAGGATCTGGGAATGGAGGTTAGAAAGTGAGTACAAATCAATTATGGGAAACCAAGCCCCTTGAGATTTGGGACAGGGCAAAGGCGCTGCGGGCCTATTGGCAGCAGTCCATCGACGACTCCGCCGCCGACACGAAGCTCCTGCTCGCCCATGGGAATACAGGGGATGTAAGCTGGAGAGACTATTTCTCCAATTTAAATATTATCGAGGACAATCCGGTGGGGGCGATGATGGCCAGCACCAGCGACGAATTCTCCAGGAAATCCCGCCTGGCTTCAGAGGTGCGCGGATGGGGCCGCGAGATATGCGGCTATGTGCAAAATTGCTGGGGCGCTCAATTTCTTGGCTATCAACAGGATGGAAGCGTATTTCCTTACCGGGATTTAAGCGTGCCTTTTACCGATCCCTGCGACCAGCATACGAAACGGGGCCAGCAGTGCATGGATCTTTCCCCGATTCCCCGCTGGGGCGGCGATTGGCCTATCTATCTGGGAGAAGACGATCCGGCGCGGGATAAGGAACTCATCGAAACGCGGGTCTGGTGTACGCTGAAGATCATCGCCGACATTGAGCGTATCTTTGATACGGAGTTTGACGATGCAAGCTTCATCAACGATATCAAAACCGAGCGGGAGCGCAGCGATCACGGCATCCGGATCATGAATCTGATGACCAAGACCCCTTCCCCGCTGAGCCAGAAAGACCTGTATTCTTTCTATACGCTGGGCGGGTTGACTAGGCTTCCGCCCGAGATTCTGGGCGACTTCTGGCAAGCCTTGATCGACGAGATACAATGGCGTGCGGATCACCAGATCGCGGCGGTGGGCAACGAGCGTTACCGCTATATGGAAGCCCATCCCTCTCCCTGGCATTTTCTCAAGTATATGCGCTATCTGGAACACTATGGCGCCGTATGCATCGGCTCCCAGTACAGCCAGATGATGGCGGGCTCCGTCTCCTGGAACAAGGAGACGAAGGAGTTTGAGCGCCGGGTAATCCGCAAGCCGGAGAAAGACGTGGAAAACGTGAAGACCCGCGAGGATGCGGTTCGGTATGTACTTACGGAAGCGCGGGGACACCGTTTCAAGGACGACGAGTATTTCCGGAAAAATGAGATAACCGATTTCGCGGAGGGCTTTGGCGTGCAGGGCGCGATTCTGGCCTTGTGGCGAGGCGGCGTCGGCTGTACGCTGACAAGGAAAGAGCAGGGCCTCCGGCTCAGCAAGATGGGCGTCAGGGTTCTCCATTATGAAGGCTCTCAGCCGGGCGATCGCACGGATCTGGACGAGAAGCGTTTCCTGGATCAGATCGACGAGTGGATGGAGTGCCAGGGCCTGCAAAAGATCAGTTGATGGGGGGGACGGTTATGAAAACAGCAGGAATAGATGTAGGATTTGACATGATCAAAGTCGCCGTTATGCGCGACGGCCAAGTCGTGGCGAAGGCCGCAGGCGAAGCCGGCTGCATCGGGCGCGAAGAGAATATCAATAAACTGTATAAAGAGGCGCTGGACGCGGCTGGTTTGCAGGAGAGCGAAATTGAGAAAGTTGCCGCCACAGGGATAGGCAAATTCAGCGTCAAGTTCGCCGCCGACTACATTACGGACGCCATCGCCGAAGCGAAGGCGGCGCGATTCTTCTTCCAAGGTGCCACCGATGTGGTGGATATCGGCGCGGATAAGACCCATGTGGTTTCCCTGGATGGAGACAAGATAAAAGAAACGGTCCTCAATCAAAAATGCATGGCCGGTCTCGGCCTTGCCCTGGACGTCATCTCCCACAGGCTGGGTTATACCCTTGACGAAATAAGCCAATTTAAAGCGGATGCGGCACAGGGAACCATCGTGAACGACGGCTGCCCGGTATTTGCGGAGCTGGATTCCTTTGAGGAACTCAACCAAGGTACGCCGAAGGAGCAGGTCATGGGCGCTGTGATCCAATCGGTGGTCGTCAGGCTCAATTCCATCCTGCGGGAAAAGGAGATGCCCGCAAAGGATACAACCGTCCTGCTGGGCGGCGTATCCCGCAACAAGGCGGTAGTCGAGGGACTGAAGGCGCGCTCCGGCCTGAACTTCCTCATCCCGGAAGACGCCGTATACGGCGGCGCCATCGGCTGCGCCCTCGCCGCCGCCGGCTAATACAAATATGGGCTGTTGGCGGCAACCCGGTCGAAGCGACAGCTCCCAAGCAAGAGGATTTAGTAGGAAATGCAAATCGGCAGTGACCAACTGCCGATTTGTTTTGTGCTGTAGGGCGTTGCACGTTTTAGCGGACGGGATTGTGGAGCATGTCCGTGACCAGGTATTTGCCGTCGCTTTCCGTGAAAAACAGCGTGATATCGAGGGGGAAGTGCCGGAGATCCGCAGCCGTACGCTGCACGTAGTGATCCAGCGTGACCCGGCATGAAAAGGCGCCTTCTTCACGGGGGAAAAACTCGGAAGCGACGACATTCTCGAAGCGATAGCCGATATGGTTGGTATACCAAATCACCTCCGAGGTTCGTATCGCTTCATAGATTGCGGTTCCCGGAGCAAAATAGCGCCTGATTTCCGTCATGCTGGAATCATAGGTCATATATTTCGAATAGGTTGTGGCGGCGTCCTTTGCCAAAGCGCTGTAGTTTTGTTCAAGCTCGGCGTCATAGAGGATTTTCTGGATATACGTGTTATCGTCGGTCGCCTCCATCTCGCCTTTTCGCCCCCAGCGATCGACGACCCGGGGCAGGATTCCGCCGATGCGGCCGGCGACGCGATATCTTTGGTATCGGGTATTCAGCCTTGCGGCGGCTTCTGTTTGGATAGCCCTTTCCACCAACTGTTCCTCGCTGACGGCGATATCGTTGATATACAGGGCGCCGCCCTCCAGAATATCGGCGTGGATCTCGGTTAAGGCAAGCATAAAACAACCGGCTTCCCTGTCGTAAACCAGAGAAGCTGAATTGCCGCCGTCATCCCGTGCCTCTATCGCAGGCGTTACCAATACGCCGTTCAACCGATACACATCCTGGGGACCGACGCAATCGCCCGGAATGCCGTCGTCGCCCGGAATGCCGCCGCCGCTATGATATTCCTCTCCCACGCGAAAACCGTTGACATACAGGCGGCTTCCCGCCGGAACAATGATTTTTGTTTCTTCCGCCCTATCCAAAACGGCGCTCATGCCCGACAAGCCCCATTGACCGCCTGCGCCGCGTACCAGCTCAAATTCTGCAAAGCGGGCGCCATCGGCATAGACGGCATATTTTTCAACCCTGGCTTCGCCGGATGGCACGTTTCTACAGCTGCGTTTGCCTGTAGCGTTGCCGCGCACATAGTTTTTGTAGCTCTCCGACGATTCCGTTCCGAAGAGGGCTTTCTTTTCCAAAGCATAGAGCGCGTCGTAGTCAGGCTCCGCAAAGTAGGCGTCAAAAATCCGCTCCGCCGTATGGTAGGATAAGGATTTTTCATAGTGATCCAGATAAAGCCAAAACCCGGTCAAGCCACAAAGGATACAGACAGTCAAAACGGCCATCACCGTCAGATATCTGCTCATCGTGCTGCGCTGGTATCGCTTCTGCCTCATGTCGCGCCGCCCCCGTCTTCTAAATCTTTCACCATAAAAAAGGTAGGCAGCCGCCGCGGACCGTAAAGGGAGGAGCTGACGTTGAGCGCTTCGCCCTTGTAGTATAAATGGGAAGACGAGCCCCCGTCCAGATTGGACGCGTTAACCGCGCCAAATTCCAGCATAATTTGGATTAAGTCGGCAAAGGAAGCCCCGAGGCTGCTGGGCATACGTCCGTCTATACAAAGAAGTATCACCGTGCCGTCCGCCCGCTGGCCGATGGCGCTGCGCGGATTGAGACCGCCGGTCAGCCCCTTGATTTCCACAGCTTCTCCGTTAACGACCAGCGAAGGACCAAAGCATAAGGCGTCCCGTATATGTAAATCGCGGGCCGTTTCAGGGGACATACTGCCGACAAGGAGAACATGATTTTCATCAAAGCCGATGACGGAGGAGTAAGTCGTACCTCTGCTCCCCCACAGCAGTTCCCCCTTGGAGAAAACCAGTCCCAGCGGCACGTCGCCCAAGCCGACGCCGTTGACGTCCGGGAACGCGCCGCCGTTGATCGCCGCGATGGCGCCCTCTTTCTTGATCGCATCCGGGATCTTCAAGCCGGGCTGCCCGCTCTTAAAATCAGATGAGGTCGCGGTGTATACCCGCGACGGGTCGCGAATCAGCATGACATAACCCCGGTATAAATCTCCTTTGATGTATTCGATGCGAATGCCCTCGGGATAATCGGCCCATTCGTCAGGATTCACCGCCTCTGCTACAGTTGCCTGGCCGTCGTTATCGCTTGTGATCGGCAGGAAAGTCGTGACCAGGGAAGCATCCGAGATCCCGCTAGGCTCGATGACCGCGTTATCGGAGAGGATGCTGTCGACGAGTTCGGCGGATAAAAATAAGCCTGGAACTATTTTGAGCGCGCTGGTTTCCAGCAAGGTCAGCGTAAGCCGGTTCCGCATCGTTGCGCTGGGGCCGCGCAGGGAGACGAAAAGCAGTCCGCCGAGCGCGAACAGGATCAGGAAGAGCGCCGATAGAATGTTGGTGAGGATACGTCCTTTCATGGTTTATACACCCATCTTCGTTGTATAGTGTAATTCAACAGGAACAAAGTTCCGTCGACCGCCATCTTGACTATCGTTAAAACCAGGGGAGTAGCGATAAAGCGGGATGCCAGGGCTACGAAAGCGCCTGATAAAGCTACCACCGCGAGACAGAGCGAGCAATAACGCAGTACGCGCCTTCCCGTGTCGCTCCCTTTGTACGCAAAGACATAGTTCTTGTTATACAGAAAATTGAAAACGGAGGAGATCCCGCGGGCGGTCAGCGTGCTGATCCAGACGGTACTCCGGGTGCTGACGGGAAAGGGCGCCCAGCGCGTAAACAGATAAAACATAAGTAAATCGACGCCGCTTGACAACAAGGAACCGAGAGCATACTTCACAAATTGAAGCAGGATGATCAGGGAATCCTGAATTGCCCTGAAATGCGTGCCCTGGTTGCCGCTTAGATACACTGTGTGGATAGGGACTTCCCGTATAGCCATGCCTTCCCGTTTTACCGCAAACAGCATATTTGTCTCGTATTCAAAGCGGCTGCCCTCTACAGCCAGCATCGAGGGGATATACTTCGCGGGAATCGCTCTCAGTCCCGTCTGGGTATCCGACAGGCGTAAGCCTATGCCCAATCGAAAGGCGGCGCAGATCACACGGTTTCCTATGCGGCTTTTCACTGGGACGTTTTCTCCGCTGAAATCCCGTACGCCTAAGACAATAGACTGGCTTTCCGCCATGACTTCGGCGCATTTTCGTATATCTTCGGGCAGATGCTGGCCATCGTCGTCGATGGTGATTAGGCCGATCCCTTCGGGCCGGTTCTCCAGAAAATACGCCATGCCGGTCTTCAGCGCCGCGCCTTTCCCTTGGTTCTGCTCATGCCTGCATATCGTGCAGCCTTCTATGCCCGCCGCTTCATCAAAGAGGCGCCTGTCCGCTGAACCGTCGTCCACGAGGATGAGGTCGCGGAAACCCTGTCCGATCACTTGCCGAAGGACCTCCAGGAGTTGATCCGACGGATTGTAGGAGGGAAGTAAAATGGAAATCCGGTCAATCTGCGTCATTTGGGGAGCCTCTTATATACTTGATAGGCGATGATTACCGGGAGCATCACGATCGCCGCATAAACAAAGGTCGATGGCGGGATTCTTTCGCTAACCGGGTTGCCGGAATTCGGATCGCCGGCTTCCGCATCCGGCGCGGTTGCGGTTTCGGCTGCGGCCTGGGCTTCGGCTTCCGCTGCTGCTACTGCTTGCGCTTCGGCTTCCGCTGCTGCTTGGGCTTCCGCTTGTGCTTGCGCTTGCGCTTCAGCTAGTGCTTCCGCTGCAAGTACATCCTTGATCAGCGTGATATGGGCAAAAACAGGAGCCACTCCAGTTTTTGTTTCTGCCTCTGTTTCTACCTCTACCTCTACCTCTGCCTCTGCTTCTGCCGGGTCTTCGCCCACCAGCGAGCGGTAGAGGCCAAACAAGCCAGGCCTGTTTGTTTTGATTTGCGCCGAGCTGGTCACCGGCTCTGCCGCCGTTCCCATCAGCCATTTCGTAAAGCTTGTCCATTGCTGGGATTGGTGACAGGCATAGCCATCCTGGGAAACTTGAAAGGCTGTTTTTCCGTCGAAATAAGCCAAAGGTTCGTCGATGGGCAGTACGCTCCCTTTCTCCCCCCATTGGTTCAGATAGGTCTTGGGCGTATCCCAAATTCCATAAGCCTCATAGGAAGTCGTATAGAAAGCCGGATCCCCCGCCAGCGCTACAGCCTGCATCAGGCTATCCGCGCTTAAACTGTGCACTCCGTGCCCATACTCGCCCTTCACATCGTGACCGACCACGACTTGAGGCTTGAAGCGCCGGATCTGCTCAACACAGTAGCCGACAATGTCCTCCTCGGTATAGCCCTGCCTGGTATAAAGCCGCTTTGCTTCCGCCAGGGACTCCGCATACAGATCCGGAAAGGGCGCGATCACAGGCTCGTTGTGGACGCCTACCGCCCACAACCCGTCCAGCCTTTCCCCGTTCCGGACGGGATTGTCGTCGTGGTGGGTCATATAGGCGACTTGCGCCCGGATGCCGTTGGCGACGCAGTAAGGCAAAAGCCCCGCAAAAAACAAGTGCTCATCATCGGCATGGGTGGAGAAGAGTAACAAGTCAGCCTTGTCATACGGCGGATACCATTCTTGGCTATATGCGCCCGCTTCTTCGTCCCACACGCCGATTACCTTGCTCATCCTGGGCGTTCCCCCTATGGGTGCTTCGGCTGCCGAAGCGTTATCCGCAGCGGAATCATCCGGCTGGGAGGAAGCGGATTCGGCGAAAACCGGGGACGCAACGTAGTGCTGCAAGGCAACCATAATGGATAGAAATAGAGTCAGAAAAACCGTAACGGCTTTCCGGGCCATGTCCTTTACCCTCTTGTTCAGAATCATATTGGTAAATAATTGTAGTACGGATTAACGCAAAAGCAAAAGGTGTTTTCGTATCATATTCGTGGTCTTAGTGGTCTGAAGCGACCAGCGCCGCGCCCAGGGCGCCCGCATATTCGGCTTCGCTGGGGATGGTGAAATCAACGCCGGAGCGGGTTTGCAGCGCCTGTACAAAGGCATGGTTCCGCGTCAAGCCGCCAAGGAGGACGACACAGTCCAGCATGGGAATGGTGATATCGTTGAGTACGGTGCAAGCCCGTATGGCAGCGGCGTCGGTGAGTGCGGAGGCGATTTCCCGGGACGACACACTCTGATTCAGCAGGCTCAGGGCGTCCAGCTCCGCGAATACAACGCAGCCGTCGTTTACCGTGGCGCCGCCGGGGGCGACAGGTGGGAGGGCGCTCATTTCATCCGGCGTCAGCTCCAGCAGCATAGCCATTTTGCGCAGGAAGCTGCCCAAGCCGGCCGCGCATTTTTCGTTGAGTACCGCCTGCCCGATCTTGTCCTTTGCGTTGAAGGTCAGGACCAGCGTCTCATCGGCGCCCAGGCTCATCACACAGGTTGCATCAGGATACAGGTGTTTTGCCGCCCTGGCTGCCGCCGTCGCTTCCGTCACCTGCTTATCCGCAAAAAGGAGGTCATACTTGCCCTTGCCGGTGGCGACGGTTCCACTGAGATCCGCCGAAGCCGCGCCGGCTTCCTGAAGGGCGCCGGCCAAAGCGGCTTCCGCCGCCGCGTTTCGGCCAACGCCGCCGGAGCGGCCCTTCCCTCTGCCGACGATTGCGCCGTCTTTCAAAATGACGGCTTTCACATTTTCTACGCCAATGTCGATTCCTGCCGTAAGCATTTCTCTCACCTCGTCATTCCGCGTATTTCTCCAGGCCCTGGGTTTCCATCCAGGTGTCCAGTTGCTCCAGGAAGCGCTTCTCGTCCAGGTCCGTGCGATCGCCCGGCTGGCTCCCTTCATAGAACATCACGCTATAACCGGCTTTGCGCAAGCGCATCGCCTGCTCTTTCCGCGTGAGGGTGCAGCCCACGCCGCAGCGCCATCCGGCAAGCAGCGCGCCGTCCGCCTGGAAGATATCGGCAAATTCAACCAGGGCATGGTGGCGGATGAATTCGTCCATCTTGTGATGATGGGGATAGCGGACGTCGGGGGTGAGGCATATCCGTACGCCGTCCTCTCTGGTGACAAGGGGTGTATCTTTGGGGTAGTAAAGCATATTCCGGCGGTCCAGCGTACCGTCCGGCTTGCGCTCCAGACAGCCGGCAGTCACCCGGTGGGCGTACTGGGAGCCCAGACAGACGGCGCCATACTGTTCCATATAGCGATAATACTTCAGGAAATGCCAGGAAGGAGGATGGGCCTCTATCCAGCGAAAGCGTTCATTACCCACTGCGGCGATTTGATTTTCCGCGCGCCAGGCGACTTCGTCTCGAACGAGTTTCCAGAAATTAACAGCATCATCGGGATCGATCTTGGTCAGACTGCCCAGGGTATAAACCGAATAATAATCCTTGATGGATAATGGCGTCGGTTTGGTGTTCGCCATAAATACGGAGATATCCCTGGAGTATTGGTCCACCAGCGAATAGGCGGTGAGCAGGTCGTGAAACTTTTCATCGTCAAACTGCTGGCCGAAAAGGCGCTCGATGTCGTTGATCTGCCGGAGCATGCTGAAGGCCCGGTGCTCGATCATCGCCTCTTCCCGCGCTTCGTCCCGGGGGCCGAGATAGACGCACTGATCCATCATCCACTGGGGGACGGGTTCATAGTCGCGCACCTGCTGGCCCCGCTTGGTGTGCTGGTCGCAGAGGCAGGGAAGGGGAACCACAAACCTGCGTTCCGGAAAGGGGCTGCCGTCTACCTGGTAACCGAGAAACTGCGAGCCCCAGCAGGTATTCTGGTAGCCGCAGATTTCGCGGCCCCAGCCGCGGATCTCGCTGGCCAGGCGGCATTTTCGCGCAAAGGGCGAGCTTTGGCTGGCGATCATGGAGCCGGCGGGGTTGTCCTCGACCAGCGTGACGTCGGGGAAAGCCCTGGACCAATCGGCGATGGCAAGGATGTTACCCTGCCCGACCACCTGCTCCTTGCTTTCTATGGATTGCTGCCAGCCTGCCCTGAGTTCCTTGGCTCGCGCCCAGAACTCGAGGGGCCTGGTCTCCCAGAGTTGTCCTTTATTTGCCATGGTTCATACCTCCAGATTGAGCGGTTGATGCCAGCCCATGAGACGGGTCAGGCCCGGTTTGATTGTATGCAAGAATGCTTTCAGACGCAGCTTTGTTTCTTCCGCGGGTAAGCTGAGGTCCCGCTCGAAATAATGGAAGGGGATGCCCCGTTCCCGCAGCAGTTTCCAGATGGCGTAATTATCCAGCCCGTGGGGGTGGCAGTAAATCTGCTTGGCGATGAGGACGCCATCGATCATGAAATCCTCGGACAGCTCAAAAATCCGCTGGGGGCGCCTGCGCCAGTTGTTATCCCGCAGGGCGCTGTGGGGCCGGCCGAGATAGCGGAGAGCGATCGCCATGAGACGGTCTTCCAGGGGGATAATTTCGTTCCAGCAGTAGGAAGCGCCGTTATCCAGGTCGTCTATCACGATATTGGCGCCAAGGGATTCTACCATTTCTTCCAAATCGGTACTCCAAGTCTCGCTGCCCAGCAGCATCAACCTGACCCTGTCCCCTGCAGGTTCGCGGGCTTCCAGCTCACGGATATAGTCCGCCAGGAGAAGGTTCATCTCCGCCTTGTCCATCAACTGGTTGGCGAGCATCACGCCCATGGCCTCGGAACCCAGGATCGGCGTATGGTAGAAGCGGCGAAGCTCGTACAGTTTCCGCAGCAGCTTGCGGTTGGTATTATATACCTCAATCGCATAATCCAGCGCTTCGACGGAAACGGCTTTCCCGGTCCATTCTTCCAGCTTGCCCTTGAACACGTTTAGCTCCGAACGGAGTACATCCCTGGAAGTAGGCGCGTCGGTATGCTCCGGTACAAAGAGAAAATGGGTAAGCAGCGCCGGGTCATGATTCATGGCGACTTCGAAAGCGTTATACATCCAGTTGCACCCTTCTACGTGGACCAGGGCGTCCATATAGTCGAACCTGCCGAGCAGGAACTGATTCGTGAAGGCTTTGACGGGATAGCAGGAGGAATAGATCCATTTGGCGGAGAGCGTATCCGGCTCCCGCTCGGCCATCATCCGTACAGGCAGCATCCCTGCCGCGTAAGCCAGTTCTTCCGGGAAATAGGGATCGAAGTAGCCCAATACTTTTCCGCCTGTGCGGGCTTTCCAGTCCATGGCGTATGAACGGCGATTGGCGATAAGCGCTTTATAGTCCATGAGATTCCCCTCCTTCGCCTGCCAGCAGCGCCGCACCGATGGCGCCGGCCAGCATGGGATCATAGGCAGCGGTGAGGGCTGTCACGCCAAGCTCCCGTTCGATCCGCTTGGTGACGCCTGGATTTTTCGCCAGGCCGCCGGTGAAGCCCAGGTCCCCGGTAATCCGGATATCGCCCACTTCCGGCGCCTGAAGCCTGCCGATCAAGCCGAGGATACGCCAGGCGATGGCGAACAGATGAGAAGCGTAGATTTCCGCTTCCGTCAAGGCCTCCGACCGGTACTCCGGTCGTCCGAACAGGCCCAGGGTCTCCGTGTCGGCAAAGGTATAGCAGGTTGTGCTGACCGGTTCCGGATCTTCCGGGACCTCAAGGGACTTTTCCCCGATCTCTTCGATGGGGATCTGCAGCAGGTCGCAGAGGAATTCCACATTTCGTCCCATGCCCGTAGCGCATTTGTCGTTGATCATAAAGTCCCGCACCCGGTCCCAATCGTACAGCAGGATCGCTTTCGTGGTCTGCGCGCCCAGGTCAACGACCGTATGCAATGAAGGCCCGAAGAGAAAACGCGCGCCTTTGGCGTGACAAGTGAGCTCGTCCGTCTCTCCGGTGGCGCAGGCGACGTGATTGCCGCCCCAGCCTGTTTGCATGATCGCGCCGATGTCTTGCACAGCCATTCCGCTGTTTCCCAGCGCCATCTGTATGGCCTTATCGGCAGCCTGCCGATAATTCGCCCCTGTACGAAGGTTTGCATAGCCAAACAGGGCGCCGTCGCAGAGGATAGCCGCCTGCGAACTGGCGGTTCCGATATCGATACCGGCTGTGATTTTCTTTGCGGCGCGCCAGTCTATATCCGCCGAGGTCCAGCAGGATTCAGGCCATTGCCCATATTCCTGAGCCATTTCCCAACCTCCTCCGAAATTCATCATATTTTCTAGTATAGCATATTATACCTGCCGAAAATCATTCACATGATTCTTCATCGCGTTGATTAGCAGGGTATCGTCGCTGGCTATGGTAAATACATTGACGCCTTTTTTGATCAAGTCGGAGAGATCTTCTTTGCTCAGCGCCAGAATGGAAGGGATTTTGCCATGCTGCAGCGTCTTGCGGATGACCAGGTCTTCCATCTCGATGACTTTGGGGTGCTTTGTCTCGCCCGGCACGCCCAAGGACTGGGAAATGTCGCCCCTGCCGGAAGACACCAGGTCGATGCCCTCCAGGGAGAGGATATCGTCGATATAGCCGGCGACATTGGCGTTTTCGATCTGGATGCTCAGGGAAACATAGTCGTTGGCTTGCTTGATGTATTCCGGCGCTTCCATACCGGAGATACGGACGGCGCGGCTGCCCGGGTTTACGCCCCTGCCGCCGACCGGATAATACTTGACCAGTTCGATGGCTTCTTTCACACGGCTGACCGTGTCGCAGTTGGGAACGATGACGCCGTCCACGCCAAAAGCGATGAGCGAAGTGATGTCCTCCATCCGGGAGATCCGGACCAATACGGGTATGGCAAAGTGGTTGGCTGTGCGGATAATTTCACTCATCTTCCCGAAGTCAAAGGGGATATACTCGTTATCCACGCGAACGAAATCAAAACCTGCCCACTTGGCCATTTCGACAATGCCGGCGTCGGCAATGGTCAGCCAAACCCCAAAAACGGGCTTGCCCGGATAGGCGAATTCTTGAATGCTTTTCATATGAAACCCTCCTCGCATGAACCGATTATGAGCGCTCGGCCCAGGTATGGTGATCCATGACGACGTTCATTTTTCCGGTTTCGATCATGGCTTGCATACCGCCCTCTTCATATAATATATGACCGGAGATATAGGTCGCCATATCGCTGTTGAGGAACACAATGGCTTTCGCCGCGTCCTCCGGCTTGCCCAGACGTTCGAAAGCGCCTTTGGAGTCAAAGGCGAAGCGCCTGCCGCTGGAAGAGGCGTTGGCAATGATGCTCTCCAGCATCGGCGTTTCCGTGTAATGGGGCGCCACCGTGTTCATGCGGTTTCCCTTGGACGCCAGTTCCGGCGCCCGGGTCTTCATATAATAGTTGATACAGCGCTTGGAGAGTTCATACGCTGCGGATCCAGGTTTGCCTTCGACGGGTTTTGCCCGGATAGCGGCAATCATCTCATCCCAGGTGACCGCTTCCACAAGATCTTTGTATTCGTCTATGTGATAAGCCCATCTGCATCCGCCTACAGACGAGAGATAGGCGATAGCGCCGTATTCGCCTTCGGTCAGCCGGGGGATGACATATTGCTCCGTCATATATTTGTTGGCGATGAAATTGATGGTGAAGGCTGTGACCAGATCCAGCCCGAAGCCGAAAACGCCCGCGACGCCAAAGAACTTGTCGATCTTGTCCGGCAAGCCCGCGAAAGCCTGATCGATGGAGGCTTTCGACGCCAGGTCTACGGGGATATGCTGCCGGATCCCGGGGACGTCGCAGCTTTGCACATCCAGGGTATACACGGCGGCGCCCAGGTCGACTAGGATCTCCGCCGTCGCTTTCCCGATGCCTGACGCCGCTCCCGTGACGATACAAAGCGCGTTGTTGTAGTTTAAATAATCCTTCATTCCCAACCCTCCTCGTGTTACCTGTATCCTGTTGTTATTAAGCTCTTTGCGGGATTCCTATACTCGTTTTTCGAAAAAGAATCACTACTAAAGACGTCCTTCTGCTTTCAATTGTTCCTTCAGAAAACCCGCCAAGCCGCCTAAACGGAGTATTTCCAGCATAAAGGGAGGAAGGGGCGCGCCGGATATTTCTTTGTCTGCCCGGGGAAAGCGTATGACGCCGGAGAGGCAATCCACGGCGATTTCCTCGCCTTCAGCGGCAATGGCCTCGGCGTCCGCGGTGATCGCGGGCAGTCCAAGATTGATGGCGTTTCGATAAAATAAACGGGAAAAAGATTTGGCGACCACACAAGAAAAACCGCAGCCCATGATGGCAAGGGGCGCTTGTTCCCGGGAAGAACCGCAGCCGAAATTATCGCCGGCGACCAGAATATCTCCCTTACGGGCCCTTGCGGACAGACCGGGGAACAGTTCCTCCAGACAATGGGGCGCGAGGAGTTCCGGATCGGCGACGTTGAGATAATTGACGTTGATGATGGCGTCCGTATCGATATTGTCGCCGAACAGAAAGGCCCTGCCGCGAAAGCGGAATGTATCCTCAAGCATGATGGAGCACCTCCTCCGGGATGGCGATATAGCCTTGGATAGCCGACGCGGCGGCAACCGGGACGCCGGCAAGATAGACCTCGCTATCCATGCTCCCCATGCGCCCTTTGAAGTTGCGGTTGGAGGTGGCGACACAGCGTTCCCCCGCTGCCAGAATGCCCATGTGCCCGCCGATACAGGGACCGCAGCAAGGCGGACCGACGACGGCTTCCGCTTCGATGAAGGTTTGGATCAGGCCTTCCTCAAGGGCGGCGGCATAGACGTCCCGGCTCCCCGGGATGATCACCAGCCGGAGGCCGGGGGCGATTTTTCTGCCTTGGAGAATGCCGGCGGCGATGCGCAAATCCTCGATCCGTCCGTTGGTGCAGGAACCGATAAAGACCTGATCGACGGGAAGCTTTTGTTTTGCTACTTCCGCGGCGGGCTTTACGTTGCTCGGATTGTGAGGGCAGGCCAAACGCGGCGTCAGAGCAGAAAGATCAATGAGCAGCCTTTGGCAGTACGCGGCGTCCGGATCGGAGGCATACAAGCGGTAAGGCCGCAGCGCCCTTGGCTTTATGTAAGCTTCCGTAATCTCGTCCGGGGGAAAGATCGCGGTTTTGGCGCCCGCTTCCACAGCCATGTTGCATACGGTAAAGCGATCCGCCATGGTCATGCTCTGCAAGCCTTCGCCGCAGAATTCCAGGATGCGATAATTGGCGCCGTCCGGGCCGATTTGTCCGAGCAGCTCCAAAATCAGGTCTTTGCCTGTTACGTAGGGGGATAAGGCGCCGATCAGCTCCACGCGGATGGTTTCCGGCACTTTCAGCCATATCTTTCCCGCCATCATCGCGTACAGGAAATCACTGCTCCCCACGCCGATGGCGAGGGCGCCCAGGGCGCCGTAGGTGCAGGAATGGGAATCCGCGCCGACGACGATCTCCCCGGGATTGACCAATCCTTTTTCGTGCAGAATGATATGCTCGATCCCCAGCCGGCCCACTTCGAAATAATACTCGATACCCTGCTGCCTGGCAAAGTCCCGGACAAATTTACAAAGGTCGGCCGAAGCGACGTCTTTGTTCGGCGTGAAGTGATCGGGAATGATCGCTACCCGCGCGCGGTCAAATACGCCGGCTTGCAGGATGTCTTCTTTGCCGTAAATGGCTAGCGAGGTGTTCAGCTCATTGCTATACACCATGTCGACAGCAGGCATGATGATTTCTCCTGCAGTGAGCTTGTCGCCGCCGCCATGCGCCGCCATGATCTTCTCCGCGATGGTCATGCCCATCAGGAATCACCCCTTTCCATTTTAAACGCCCCGATAAGAGCGGCAAACTGCTGGGTGATAAACTGGGCGTCAAAGCAAATCGTATTCAGGTAGACGCCCTTTTGCTGCAGTTCTCGCATTTTCTCCGGCGTTCCGGCGCTGATCATGACCTGGAGGCCTTTTTCTACCGCTTTCCGGATGACGGTTTCCTCCGCCTCGTCCACTAAAGGATGGGCGGACTGCCCGGGTACGCCGTAAGACTGGGACATATCCTGCCTGCCTGTGGTGATCATGTCGATGCCGGGGACAGCCAGTATCGCATCCAGATTAGCGACGCCTTCCCTACTCTCGATCTGTACGCAAAGGGCGACCTCGCTGTTGGCGCGTTCTACATACGCGGACAGAGGCGTTTTGCTGTACTGTACGCTACGGCTGATATTGGTCATCCCCCGTTCGCCCAGAGGGGCGAATTTGGAGCGACGCACGGCTTCCCGGGCCTGCTCCGCTGTGGAGATGTCGGGGACGAGTACGCCGGAAGCGCCGAAATCCAGTATTTTGGTGATATCATCCAGGGTCCCTACCCGCACCAGCGTGGGGATATCGGCGGCTTCCGCGATCCGGATCAGGTTGCGGAGCTTCGAGGCGTCATTGAGGGCATGCTCAAGGTCGATGCGCATGTAGTCAAAACCCGCATAGGCTGCCATTTCCGCTATGGCCTCGCCTGTATCGCCGATATAGACGCCGAGGGCGCCCTTTTTTTGCTTGGGGAGGGTCAGCAGGTTATTTTTCATCAGATTATCGTCCTTTCGTTCCTCACATTCTATTCTACATGATGACCTGGGTTTTGTATATCGGATTGTGTAAACCGTCAGGGCGGTTATTACAGGCGGGCCGCTACTCCGCGCAAGCCTCCGGGTTGATCAACCCTGCCGGTTTTCGGCC
>WRMS01000008.1 GCA_009777025.1 Clostridiales bacterium
ATCGATTCTTCCGACTTTTTGATTGAAGGGACGCCCTGGATAGATTATAATGGCTACTGTCCACGCACAACATTGACCGATAAGGAGGGACAAGCCATGTCAAACAAAGAAAGACTATTCCGTGCGTTTAACAACGAACCAGTCGATCGCATACCTGTGGGATTCTGGTTTCATTTCCTGCAAAGCAAAGACTTCAGCGCCGCTGTAGATCATCCGGCGTTGGTCGAAAAGAATATCGAAGGACACAGAAACTATATCGATGCCTGCCATCCTGATTTTGTTAAAATCATGAGCGACGGCTTCTTTCACTACCCGATCGGCAAGCGGGAAGAATACCTGTCCGTATCCGACTTAAAAAAAATCCAGGTTATCGAAGCTGACCATCCTTGGATAAGCGCACAGGCTGAGCTTGTGCAATCGGTGTCGTCGATACAGACGGATACCGCGTATTTTTATAATGTTTTTTCCCCCGTCAGCAGCCTTCTGGGGGTATTAGGCGCCGAGGATTTCTTTGTGTTCCTGAAGCAGGATCCGGCAGTGGTCTCCGAAGCGTTGCATACCATCGCGAAAGGATTGGTCGTCCTCACGAAACAAGTGAGTGAACGCGGAGCGGACGGCGTTTATTTCAGTGTCAGCAATCCCAACACGAAAATGATCTCCACTGAAACATATGCAACCTATATCGCTCCGTCGGAAGTTTTTTATCTGCGCGAAGCGGAGAAGCTGTCGGAAAATAATATTCTCCATATTTGCGGCTATGATGGCAAGCGGAATGTGTTGAGCGCCTATAGGGAGTATCCCGCGAAAGCGATAAATTGGGCGGTTCACGTGGAGAGCGTTGGCCTGGCCGAAGGGAAGATGCTATTCGGCGGCAAAGCGGTCATCGGTGGTTTCGCCAATACGCCAGGCTCACTGATCCATACCGGCTCGAAAGAAGAGATATCCGCATATGTCCATAATATCATTCAGGAAGCGGGCAAGACCGGCGTCATCATCGGCGCAGATTGCACCGTGCCAGCCGACATAGCGTATGAACGCCTGAACTGGATTCGTCAAGCCGTTGCCGATATGTCGGTTTAGTTTCTGATCCATCAGGTCAAATTCCTCTTGTGCGCTAAAAGTGCGCTAAATCTGAATAAATCGCCCTACAAACAAAAAGTAACCGCTCCACAAATGGCTTTGCAGGGCGGTTTTCTTCTATTGCGGGGGCAGGATTTGAACCTGCGACCTTTGGGTTATGAGCCCAACGAGCTGCCAGCTGCTCCACCCCGCGATGCTGTGCTTGGCGGGATTTCTCCCGTAAACAAATTACATGTTACCAAAGTTCATGGCTCCCGTCAAGGAAAAAATCCGGTAAAACACAGTAAAATCGCCACTAGTATGTCGGTGTGCCTATTTAGGACCTATGACATGGCGCGTACTCCTTCTCACTCAGAATTCATACGAATTCCCAGCCGTATTACTATCCCTTTTTACTTTACCCGATCCGTATACAGCTTAAGGGCTTCGGTATAGTCCTGAGAAAGGACATTGTTTCCCGTCCCTTGAAAACCTTCGCCAAATTTTTTCTCCGCGGCCTTTATCGCATGATAGAAGGGCGGCGTTTTGCTGCGGTCCGAACCTTCATAGAAAGCAATCGGCACATAATACCACATGTGGAAGACTTTTTGCTTATTCTCTTCAGTTTTGGTGACGACTTTCCCTTCCGCCGCATCCAGTATAAGCTGATAGAGCTTTTCTCCGGTCTCCGGGATGCCCTCCCGCAGAGCGGCGCCCGCGTTGAAATCCTTTCTGAACTCCGGCGTATGGAAGGTATCCTCATTGCCGGTCACCCGAATGCCGACCGTATGGGGGATCTCATAATACAGATAGCCCGCGCTGGTGGTGATCATGTGCAAATGCGCCCCCTGCAGCGAACCGAAGATACCCGCGCAGGGCGGCAGGCCGTTCTCGATGCCCACATTATTCCAAAAGCCGTTATGCGGCGGCTGTTCACAATACTGCAAAAAGCCCTGGATGGGGCTTTCCCCGACCGTACTGAGCATATAGTAGCCTTTCTCCGCTAACGTGGTGATACCCTCGACAATATTAACAAGATTCGGCTGCTCATACTCGATGGGTTTCCCGGTCTGCTTCAGCGTCATTTCCCGGTCGTGCTCCACCCTGTCCAGCATCTTCAACGCGTCCGCCCGTTTCGCGAACTTCTCCGCGAAGAGATCCTCTATGCCATTGAGCAGCGCCCCGCCGCCGCCCCAAAGGACGCAGCCCCCGTCCTTGACCAACAGATCCATCGCCCTGGCGTTGACCGGGTTGCCCAGTATGGCTGTGGTCCAGTCGGAACCGGAGTTTTGCATGGCGATCGTTAAACCTTCAATCGGGCGGGGCTCCCTCTTCTGTGCGGCTGCCTCGGCTTGAAAGCCTTCGATAAGGGCAACGCCTTGCCGGACGGCGTCGTCGCCGGCGGCTGTTACGTCCAGATAGCTCACCGGTTTACCGGTCTTTCTGATGAACTGCGCTACTTCGTCGGCTGTTCTTTTCTCTCCGTCCGCCTTGAGTACCAGGACCGAATGGATATTCGGATTGCATCCTGTAGCGCTGAGCGCCATGCGGGTATAGGTGCTGACGCGACCCTCGTCCAGATGCGTGCGGTCGCAGCACATCCAGGTACAGCCCGTGGCGTCTGAAATCGCTTCGGCTGCGGCATTGCAGTCCGGCGAAGTAGAAATGGCCATGACATAGTTCCGGATCCCGAAACGCCCGTCCGCGCGGGGATAAACCAGGATCTGCCTTTGCCCTTCCCGGACCCTTCTCCGGGCTTCCTCGCCCCTCTTTACCGCGTCATTCAGCAGATTGTGCTGACTGATCCATTCCCCCGGCGATACATTCGCCGTCACGGGACCGATAGGCACGCCGAACTTGATCACTTCTTCGCCTTCCGCTATAGCGGCAATCGCCATTTTATGACCCTTGGCTATGTCTTCACGAGCGACATAGCTGTCCTGCTTACCGTTCAGGGTCACCGTCCCGCCCGCTTTCACATTTTCAATCAACACCACTACATTGTCCGCATCATGAATGTGTATTGCCATTGCCATACGCTATCCCCTCCGTTGCCTGAAGATTCGTTCAAATCATGTTCTTTTGCGGGAGTCAGTCGCTCACACTGCGGGATCGCGGCGCCGCCGCCTGATAGATTGCCACACTTTTCACATTTTGATTCCTGTAGCGATCGAAACGATAGCGCAAACCTTCCCACTCCTGAAGCTCTCCGGTCTCCGCCAGTTCCCACCCGCTCTCTGTATCCAAGCGAATCGCATGGCAATCCGCTTCCCTGTCTGCCGCCTCGATCCTGGTTACATAGGCCCCCTGACAATACGGCGCCAGCAGGGCAAGGATCTCCGCGCCGCCAATGACCCAGGTTCTCTCCGGCTCGCTGCCGATCTCTCTTAATGTCATAAACAAGGCCTCTTGACTTGTGCAGATCCGCAGCGTGTCATCTGACATAACCTGCTCTAAGACTCCCGCGCAAAGCCCATCCGGGTGACGGGTAAGCACGATATTCGTTCGATTGGCCAGAGGCGCTCCACCCGGCAGGGATTCCAAGGTTTTTCGCCCCATGACGACGACGCCATTCGTGGTTTTCTCCTTGAAACGCCGCATGTCCGGAGGAATCCGGTATAAGAGCCGGTTGCCCTTTCCGATACCCCAGTTTTCATCTGCGGAAAAAATCATATTCATCTTCGCGCAACCTGCCCTATTGATCCCGTTTCAGCAAGTATTGCTCCAGTTTTCGCTTCACACGCTGCAAAGCGTTATCGATCGACTTCACATGCCGCTGAAGGATGGCCGCGATTTCCTGATAGGTCTTTCCATCCAGATACGCCATCAAAACCTGCCGTTCAAGGGGGCTGAGAATTTCGCCCATTTTGCCTTCAATATCACTGAATTCTTCACGGCTGATGATCAGTTCCTCCGGATCGGTTATGCGCGGACCTGTTATCACATCGAGAAGCGTACGGTCCGATTCCTCGTCATAGATCGGCTTATTGAGCGACACATAGGAATTCAAGGGAATGTGCTTTTGTCTGGTAGCCGTTTTCACCGCAGTGATAATCTGCCTTGTTATACAAAGTTCAGCGAATGCGCGGAAAGAAGATTGCTTGTCCGCCCGATAATCACGGATCGCCTTAAACAAGCCGATCATCCCTTCCTGAATGATGTCTTCCTTATCCGCGCCGATTAAAAAATAAGACCGTGCCCTTGCCCGTACGAAGTTTTTGAACTTATGAATCAGGTATTCTTCCGCCAGTTTATCACCGGCGCCCGCAAGCCCAACAACATGTTCATCCTCCATTTCCTGAAAAACGACCGTTTGCAGGGAGGCCTTCTCCTGGTCTTTTTCAGCTAAACGCATTTCCTTGTCCATCCCGCATCCTCCGGATAAGCCAAGGGCTTACCGCATTCTTCTCTGCCGGTTTATTTCCGATAATATGGCAGCCGCAGCCGCCGAAACGTTCAGGGAATTCACTTGCCCCGACATGGGTATATGCACTATTATATCACACTTTTTCTGAATCAGGGGCGTCAGGCCCTTATGTTCGCCGCCCATCACCAATGCCGCCGCTACCGTCCAATCCGCTTCGTAGATGGAGAGCCCCGTATCCGAAGCCGCGCCGAATATCCACAAGCCCTCCTTCTTCATCTCGTCAAGGGTTTGGGCAATATTGGCGACCCGATCTACCGGCATGTACTCCAGCGCGCCTGCCGACGCCCGGTCCGCGCCGGCGCTCAGCGGCGCCGCCCTATGTTTCGGAATCACCATACCATGGGCGCCCAGGGCTTCCGCCGATCGAATGCTGGCGCCCAGATTGTGCGGGTCTTCCACTTCGTCCAAAACAACGAGCAAAGGGCATTGCTCCCGCGCCGTCGCCTCAAGCAGCATGGTCCGCCAGGGCGTATACGCTTTCGCCGCGGCTTGCGCCGCAAAGCCCTGATGGACGGTATCCCGGCTTAAGCGATCCAGGAAGCTCCGCTCGACTTTGCTGTATGGGATATTCGCTTTCCGGCAAAGCCCAATGATCTCCGCCGTTATGCGATCGTTCCTGTCCCGCGCAAACCAGACGCGGGTGATCGGCCTGCCATTACGCAAAGCTTCCCTCAGTGAATTACTGCCAAATAGCAAATCACTCTGTTGATCCATTTTCCTCCCCTATCAATAGGCTAAGCAAATAAGCAAGCCGCTCCTCCTGCCCGGATAAAAACAGATAGCCCACCAGCGCTTCAAAGCCCGTACTCATATGGTACTGGCTGACTCCGGCGCTTTTGCTGCGACGGGATTTGACGTTCCGCCCCCGGTGCAGCACCTCGTTTTCCATCGTCGATAAATGAGGCTCCAGCTTTTTATAGTACTCCGCCATAGCCCGCGCGCTCACCAGGTTGATGGCCCCCCGGTGCATCCGCTTTACTTTCACCTCTTCCGCAGCCAGCCTGCAGCGGATAAAGAGTTCAAATACCGCGTCCCCTACATAAGCCAGCGCCAGGGAAGGCAAGCGGGCGGCTTCTTCCTGAGGGTATTTCCACAGCATATCCGTTCCTATTTCCTTCAAGCTCTAAACCAACGAGCGCCCTGGGCTGTATCCTCCACAACCATTCCCGCCGATTTCAGCCCATCCCGGATTTGATCCGCGCCGGCATAGTTCTTTGCATCCCGGAAGCTTTGTCGAAGCGCAAGCAGCGCTTCCATGTGTTCTTCAACCGTGTCCGCGGGCTTTTCTTGTCCGCCCAGGGAAAGAAAAAGCGTATGCAAAGCCTGGAGTAGTTCCCGGTCTTCCGCGTCTGAGCTTTTACCTTCCAGCAAATCGATCCCCAATACTTCCGCCAGTTCAACGAGCCGGTCAGAAGCTTTTCGCAGCGCGGCAATTGTTTGCGCGCCTCCGGCGACATAAGTGTTCATCGCCCTGGCTATCTCAAATAGGGCGGCAATCGCCAGCGCGGTATTGAAATCATCATTCATCGCTTCTTCAAACTGCTTTTTCCCCTCTTCCATATCCGCAAGAAAAGCCGTAAGCGCCGGATCAGGGGATTTCGCGGGTTCAGCAGGTTCAGCGGGTTCAGCAGGTTCCGGTTCCCTGCCACCGGTTATCGACGCCGCAGTCCTAACCGCGTTCTTCAGTCGCTCCAGCCCCCTTTGGGCCATGGTCAGCTTCGTGTCGTCGAAATCCACGGGGCTGCGGTAATGGACGGAAAGCAGATAGAAACGAACAACCTGTCCGGGGAATTGCGCCAGAATTTCCCTCAGCAAAAAGAAATTTCCGAGAGACTTGGACATTTTCTCCTGATGGATCGTGATGAAACCGTTATGCATCCAATACTTCGCCATAAAGCAGCCAAAACGGCCTTCCGACTGCGCTATCTCATTCTCGTGGTGCGGGAAAATCAAATCCGCGCCTCCCCCGTGGATATCGAAACTCTCGCCCAGATAGCGATGGGACATGGCGGAGCACTCGATATGCCAGCCGGGCCTGCCAGGCCCCCAGGGACTATCCCAGGATGGTTCGCCCGGTTTCGCCTTTTTCCACAGCGCAAAGTCAGCGGCGTCCTGTTTTCGCCGGTCCACATCGACGCGGGCGCCATCCAGCAGATCCTCTCTGCTTCGCTTGGATAATTTGCCATAGCCCGGAAATTTCTCTACCGCATAATACACATCCCCGTCCAACACATAAGCCATTCCTTTGGCAATAAGGGCTTCCACAAACGCAAGGATTTCCGGCATATGCCCGCTTACCTGCGGATGAACGTCCGCGCGCAGCACGCCCAATGCTTCGGCGTCCTTGAAGTATTCCTCGATGTACCGCTCCGCCAAATCCCGGGGATCCTCTCCTTCGCTTGCCGCCCTGTCGATGATTTTATCATCCACATCCGTAAAGTTGGACACATAGGTAACCGCATAGCCCTTATACTGCATATATCTGCGAACCGTATCAAACACTACCATCGGCCTACCGTTGCCGATATGGATATAATTGTATGTAGTAGGCCCGCAGCAGTACATGCTGACTTTCCCTTCCTGAACGGGAACAAATACTTCCTTGGCGCCTGTCAGCGTATTGTAGATCAAAATATCCTGCATCGACTTCTCCCCTCATCTTTCTTGTTTATTGTTCAGTTCCCGTAACGAGCATACCGCATAGCAAGCCATGCCTTCTTCCCGGCCGGTAAAGCCCAAGTGTTCCGTGGTGGTGGCTTTCACGCTGATTTGATCCAAGTCCGCGCCGGCGGCTCTGCTTATGCTTTCCCGCATTGCCAGGATAAAGGGTTGGATTTGGGGGCGCTGCGCTACCAATGTACAGTCTATGTTATTGACTTCGTAGCCCTCGTGATTCAGCTTTTGGATAACCTCCGTCAAAAGCAGCACACTGGAACAGCCTTTATACAGCGGGTTACTATCCGGGAAATGGGCGCCGATATCGCCCAGGCGCGCCGCGCCCAGCAGGGCGTCGATGATGGCGTGCAGGATAACATCGCCATCCGAATGGCCGGCCAACCCTTTTGGCCAAGGCAAGACAAGCCCTCCCAGAACCAGGGGGACTCCTTCCGTCAGCGGATGCACGTCATAGCCGATACCCACGCTGTATTCTAAATGCTGTCTCATAAACCACTGACTCCGTGTCTATTCTCCGTCTGACCTGTACTCCCCCCGGCTGGAGCCTCGATCATAAGCTGATCGAAGCGAGGCATTGCTGCCGGCGCACAATCGCTTCCAGCAATGCCAAATCCTCGGGATAGGTAAGCTTGAGATTCGCCGGATCTCCTTTCACCAGATACACCGGCTGGCCGATTGCCTCCACAAGGGCGGCGTCGTCCGTGGCTTGTATGCCCAGGCGGCGGCCTTCCCGATACGCCTCCTCCAGATCCCGCATCCAAAAGCCCTGGGGCGTCTGGATCTGCCACAAATTCCGCCGGTCCAGCGTTCTCCGGACAATACCGTCGCCGTCTGCGCACTTAATCGTATCCCGCAGAGGAATAGCCGCCACTGCGTTTCCTTTGGAAAAGGCGCCTTCGATCACCCGGTCAAATACAACTGCCGGCGTACAAGGCCTGACGCCATCCTGGATGAGCACAAGCCCCCGCCAGTCAAATTCCTCCTTAAGCACAGCCAAGCCATTGGCTACCGACGCCGTCCGGTCTTCTCCGCCTGCCCGCACAGCCCTGACTTTCGGATAGCCGTCTGCCGCCCTATCGGGCCAAAGCCCCTTCACCAGGGCTTCCCCCTTCCCGATGAGCGTCTCCGGCAGGATCAGCACAACCAGCCTTATCAGGGCGTGTTTCTCCAAGGCGTCCAGCGTGTGGGCAAGCAGCGGTTTTCCCGCAAGGGATAGAAATTGTTTCTCAGGTAGATCGTCTGACGCGCCCTCTCGTGTGCTGCGTTCTTCCGCTTTTGGCGTTTGCGTAAGACTTTTTTGGTATCGGAGGCCTAGGCCTCCGCAAGCGACGATGACGGCGGCTTCCTTTGCGGACCCTTTAGTAGATAAGGCAGGTGTAATCGTTTCTTCTTGCGCTGTCAAGCGCTCACCTCCGCATAGACACGTTTGTCTGAATACTTTGGCTTCACGAATATCATGCGCCCCGCAGATGTCTGTAGCACACTGGTCACCACAGTATAAATGGAATAACTGATGTATTTTTTCCCATTTTCCACCACGATCATCGTGCCGTCGTCCAGATAGCCAATGCCCTGACGTTGTTCTTTGCCTTCCTTGATGATCGTTACCGTTATTTCTTCCCCGGGCAAGAATACTTGTTTCAGCGCATTCACCAGGTCGTTGATATTCAGCACCTGTATACCCTGCAGTTCTGCCACCTTATTTAAGTTGTAGTCATTTGTCAGGATTTCTCCTCCGATTTGCCGGGCCAGCATGATCAGTTTGGTATCCACATCCGGAATATCCGGAAAAACAGCTTCTATGACACGGATATCCTCCTGCATTTCTTTTCGCATCGTATTTAAGATATCCAAGCCGCGCCTGCCCCGATTTCTCTTGAGTACATCCGAGGAATCGGCAATATGCTGAAGCTCGACCAGCACAAAGCCGGGAATGATAATTGTTCCTGACAGAAAACCCGTCCGGTAAATATCGGAAATACGCCCGTCAATGATAACACTCGTGTCCAGAATCTTTGGTATACCTTCTATTTCATTCACTTCACGCATGAAGTATACATTCTCGGAAGGCAGGTTTTCGACGAGAAGATCGCTTTCGCTTTCCAGCTTTGCGTCCTTCTTTCTGTCTCTGACAGCCCGGTTTCGAATTCGGTCAATGTTATGAATAAGCTCATCCCGCTTTTTCATCCCTATAGAGGCGCCGAGATAGCCAAAGAAGATGCTGGCCAGGGTCGGCAGAAAACGCCCTATGACCGGAATATCCGACAAAGAGGATCCTAAGAAAAAGGCTATTATAAGTCCGATGATCAATCCGATGATGGATCCCATTAAATCCGCGGCAGGAATTTTAATCAGCCGGCTCTCCCACCACTGCATCCATTGTTTCGCCTGGAGAATCAGGAATGGTCCCGCTATATACCCGATAAGCACCATCAATGCCGTCAGCACAACCAATACCACAATCGCAAATCCCATACCCCTATTTAAAAATGACATGCGAAAAAACGCGGATTGCAGAAAAAATAAGCCGAGCGTCGCGCCTATACCTCCGGCAGAAACAGCAATAATAACGCGAATGACTCGGTAGGTTGTATTGGTTTCATTGTGCACAGTTTCACCTCCTTTCCTCTGTCGTTACTTGCCCTGCCACTGGCAAATAGACCTTAGCTATGCATGACTTATGCGCCGCTGTCCAAATTTCCGATTGGCGAACAGCACACCCATGCATGGCTTGCCCAAGAGAACAAGGCTCCTGCCGCAGCTCGATTGGCAGCAAGCTACTGCTGAGTTTTTATCCTATGCCTGAAGTCACGAGTAGTAGAACGAGTTGGGTCTGTGATAAAAAACAGCCGATATTCGCCGGCTGTCTGCTTGCCTCATCTCCCTTTCTATCAGGATAGTTCAGCAGTTCCTTCAGTCGGCGGCATCATGCAGTCCATGAGTTTCAATACAACCATCTCTGGTAGTATTCCTTCCACGAGGGCCAGCTCGCTGACCAATAGCTGCCTCGCATTCTCCAGCATTTTTTTCTCCGTGGTGGATAAACCCTTCTCCTGATCCCTTCGGGTCATGTTACGCACAACTTCGGCAAGCTCAAAAATATCGCCGCTTTTCAGCTTTTCCAGATTGCTGCGGTAACGCCTGTTCCAGTTGCCTTGTTCCTGGGTTGCGTCCTCCGAAAGAAGAGCAAATACCCGGTCTGCGGTCTCCTGCCCGATGATAGGCCGTAAACCGGCATCCCGCATGGAATGAACAGGCACCAATACCTGCATCTCTCCTATCGGCATTCGTAAAACATAGTATTCCCGTGACTCGCCAAGAATTACACGGTTCTCGATTGCCTCAATCACGCCTGCGCCGTGCATAGGATATACAACTTTGTCGCCTACCAAAAACACGTCCTCACCTCCGGAAGCTCACCGGCTTTTCATTTTATTTTACCAGAAAATGCTTGCTGTGTAAAGGTGGATTCCGCCAACTTCCTATAAAGCCCGGAATCCGCGTATCAGTTCTTGACCTGCCTGAGGCAGCGGGGATGCCGCGTCGCCTTGGGTCGCACCTGACTAAACGACTCTATTGCTGCTGATAAAGAGTCGCTAAGTCATGCATGGACTCATCTATCACGCAATAGAGCAAGGTATAGCGTGGAGATTCGTTCTATGGGCGGCAGCCCATGTTAGGCTTCTACAGCAGGCCGCAGTTCTTCGCTTCAAACGTCAGGCTGTCGCGGAATTCGGGATCCGCTACGGCGATCAGGTTCCGGGCGCGTTCCTTGGCGCTCCTGTTCTGGAGCTCGGCAACGCCGTACTCCGTGGCGATAAACATCACATCGCTGGCCGGCGTAGTTACGACGCTTCCCATGGGCAGGGTAAGGGTTATCTTCGAAATCTTTTCGCCGCTTCTGGTGGTGACTGACGAATGCATCGCCAGGAAAGTCTGCCCGCCGGGCGCTTTCCGCGCGCCTTCCACAAAGTCAAGCTGGCCGCCGACGCCACCCGTGTTGCCCATGGCGAGGCTTTCCGAGCAGACTTGGCCCCGCAGATCCGCAGCCAGACAGGAATTCACCGATACCATGTTGGGGATCTGACAAACGACCATGGGATCGTTTACCCAGGACAGTTTTTTCAACATAAAAGCAGGATTGTGCTGGATATAGTCAAAGGTGCGCGGACTGCCGCCGAAGAAGCCCGCCACGCTGACGCCGCGCATGAGCGGCTTTTGGCTGTTGTTCACTACGCCGCTTTGCATCAGCGTAATCAGGGACTCTACGATCGTCTCGGCGTGAATGCCGAGATTCTTGTGATCCTTCAGATAGGCGCCTACTGCGTTAGGTACGCCTCCCGCGCCAAGCTGGATGGTGGAGCCGTCGCGGATGCGTTCGATAATGTGCGCGGCGATGAGTTCTTCCTTCTCGCCGTATTGCCTGCCGCCGCCGCCCGGGCCTCCGTCCTTCGGGTTGACTGCTTCAACCAGGGCGTCCACCTCGCTGATGTGTACGCGGTAATAATCCGTCGGGACGCAGAGCAGCTCTTCGTTCACCTGTACGATGACCTTTGCGCCCAGGTCAACAGGCGTCCGTGTGCAGCCGTGGCTGGTCCCCAAGTTGATAAACCCTTCGTCGTCCATAGGACCGCCGGAAAGAAGTACCGCGTCCGGTTTGATCATGGTTTCAATCAGCCTTTCCATCAGACTGAAGCTGAGAGGGAGCTGGTCGAGGTTTTCTTTCGGCCAGGGGTTGGTTGTGCTGGAAAGCGCCAGCGTGGTGCAGGCAAAGGATACGTGGCCCACCATTTCAGGGCTGAGTATATATTCGCCGCTTTTTCCCATCATGCCGAACTGGGCGTACATCTTCACGTCTTTGAGGTTTTCGCGATTCTCATAGAGGGCTTGGTACAAAACGATCGGACTGCCGCCGGTGAATACGCGGTCGCCGCTTTTGATGAGAGAAACTGCAGCCTCGGGACTGCATTTTTTCGCCTTATACATTTCAGTAAAGTTCAAATCGATCGCCTCCTTAAATACGGGCCGAAGCCGTTCAGTGCTGCTATGCCGGCGGTATGGGAATCCCCTGGCGCATTCCACGCCGAAGGGGGATACCTATAGACTGCGGCTTCAGTAATACTTATGCTTGATGACTTCATCGGAAAGCCATTCCCTGAAATCGGGATGCGCAAGGGAGATCAGCGCGTCTACGCGCTCTTTGACGCTCAGATCCCGGATGTCCATCGCGCCGTACTCGGTGACGATATACATGATATCGCTGCGGGGAATGCTGACCAGCGAACCTTCGGGTAAACCGGGATAGATGTTGGATACGGGTTTCCCGTCCTCGCCGACGGAGGTGGAACGCATCACGATAAACGATTTTCCTCCCGCAGAGCGTTTGGCGCCGCGGGCGAAATCCAAATGGCTTCCGGCGCCGCCGCTGAAGCCAACGCCCAGGCTGCCGGAACACACCTGCCCGCGGAAATCGACGGCAATGCCGGCGTTAACGGATATGACGCCGCTGTTCAGGCTAATCACAGAGGGATCGCAAACCCAGCTTAAAGGCTTCATCATTACGGCTGGATTATTGTGCAGGAACTGAAGGCTCTCTGCCGGCGCGCGAAAATAACCGCCGACGCTCAGGCCGGGCAGCAGTTCCTTTTTGCTGTTGTTCACTGCGCCTTTTTTCATCAGCTCAATCAGCGCTTCATTAAAGCAATCGGTGTGAATGCCCAAGTCTTTGTGGTTCAGTAGATTGCGCCCCACAAGTTCGGGGATCAGGCCTTCGCCCAATTGGAGCACTGCGCCGTTGGGGATCAGTTCGGCAACGAATCCGGCTATGGCCTTGTCTTCCGGTGAAGGTTCGGCTTTCCATGAGACGGCGGAGGCTAACGCTTCCGTATGCTCGACGATAGCCGTTACCGCGCTGATATGCGCGCGGCATTCATCGGAGTAGATCAAAGGTATTTTCTCATTCACTTGAACGATTACCTTTGCGCCTCTGGATAAAACGGCTGTGGCATAGCCGCTGTCTGTACCCAGATAGAAATAACCGTTTTCATCCATGGGCGGGCAGTGGGCCAGCACAACCGTTGGACGGGCATAGTTGCCAATATAGGCTTCCGCTTCGCTTAGGTTCACTACCGTTTGATCAATGCCGCCTCGTGTCCAGGCCTTTCCTGCTTCCGGACTTAAAACAGCCGAGACAACCTCCACATGCCCCGCCATTTCCTGTGCATATACTTCTGCACCTGCCAGGGCAGAGAGTCCCGTTACAGAATAGAGCTTTAATCCGTTAAAGCGGCTTCCCGATTGGTATAGAGCCTTCAATAACGCGCCGGGCTCACCGGCGGCCAGCACTGCGTCTTCGTTTCTGATCAGTGCGATTGCCTCGTCAGGCGAGCATTTCTTCGCTGTGTATTGTGTTTGATAATTCAATGCTGTTTCCCTCCCCGCTTAATCATTACCTCATACTAATCACTGACTATCCATATTCTACTACCTTTGCAGGTATCCGGTCAATAAGTATAAAGCAGCTTCAACGTTTTATGGGATAATATAACAAAAAATGTCCTGTTTTCTGTGAACAGGAAGGGTGAATAAGAGATTATTTTCCTTTTTTTTTGAGGAATTATTATTGAAATATATACACTTCTGGGACTTCGTTGAACAGACGAGAGAAAAAAATCAACTTTTTTTAAGAAAACTATTGACCTTAAAGTTACTTCACCATTTAAGCTTAAAACACAGAAAGGAGAATGCCTATGAGCGTTGGAAAAAGAATAAGAAGTATGCGGCATAATGCGAATATGACACTGAAAGAACTAAGCGCGGAAATACGTGTATCACTAAATACCATTTATCGGTGGGAGCACGAAATCGCGATACCCAGGAAGGAAGCTTTGAGGAGAATAGCAGAAGTGTTTCAAGTGCCGCTGAAGTGGCTACTGTATGGCGTCACGGTCGAGGAAGGAAACGCAGCATTGCATCCGGATGAGAAATTTGAACAAAATTTGCTGAGAATTTGCAGTAAACTATCCGATACCAGCAAATACAAGATTCTCGGCTATGCAGAGCGGGTCTGGGTCGAAGAAATGAAAGAAGATACAATCACTGCATTAAGGTACTAAGTAATGAATATGGTTCTACACCTCCTAATGGTTAACATCCTCTCTACCCACAACAGTAAAGGACCTGAAAAGAAGCGAATGCTCAGGTCCTTTTCTCTTTTTATCAAGGTTCTTGCGTCTTTGCACCCCTTCCGCAAGAGGCGTCTTACTTCACGATAACTGCCAGCATAACGGCTTGCGCAGCGGATGTATTCATTACGCTATGGCCGAGCCCGTCGCCGGTGATGACCAGATCGCCGGGTTTCGCCTGCATGACTTTGCCGTTGTCGTCGACCTCCAGTTCACCGCTGAGGATATAGAAGAATTCCGTATCCGTATCATGGTTGTGATACCCAACGCCGGACCCGGGTTCCAGGACAAGGAGTGAAAACATCTGGACATGATCCGGAAGCGTATCGGTCCAATTGCGTTTGATCATCTCACCGGGGCCCCCTCTTACGTTAGGAATCGCCTCTTGCGTCATCTGTTCTTTGCTAAAAAACATACATACCCCTCCTTTTTTTAGATAGCGAGATTTCAGTTTTTACGGTATACTCTCGTTGTGATTCAGTAACTGACACCCTAAAGGCATCAATTTAAAACAAGAAGTCAAAAGTGTCAGTTGCTAATGCTGCGGTAACGCAGCGCCGCAAAGCGGAAGGGATGAGCGGCTTTGCTGTGAATCCCGATGGGGTATGGGGCAGAACCCCATGTAACATTCACCTAAGGCTGCGCAGCTTTGGGTTATGGGCGCAGCTCATGTTAGAAAAGCTAAAGTGAGGTGCAGAGGACATTGATACGTTTTGAGTGTGATTACGCAGATGGCGTTCATCCGCGTATACTGGAGCGATTGGTGCAGACCAATGAGGAGCAGACTCCGGGATATGGCGCGGACATGCACTGTGAAAGGGCTGCCGGTTATATCCGCAAGTGCTGCGGAAAAGAAGACGCGGCCATCCATTTTCTGGTAGGGGGAACGCAGGCTAACCTGACGGTGATCGGCGCCCTCCTGAAGCCGTATCAGGGGGTAATCTCGTCCGAATGGGGGCATATCGAGGAACACGAGACCGGCGCGATCGAAGCGACCGGACATAAAGTATTGATTCTGCCCGGCACGGACGGCAAGATCAGCGCCGCGCAGGTCGAGGATCTTTGTCGGGATCATGCCCATGACGAAAATCATGAACACAGGGTTCAGCCCGGTATGGTTTATATTTCGCATCCGACAGAGAATGGAACGCTATACACAAAGCGGGAATTGAAGGAAATGGCCCGGGTTTGCAGGAAATGGGGTATTCCGCTATATATGGATGGCGCCAGGCTGGGTTACGGCTTGGCTGTGACGGCGGCGGCAGAGGAAAGACAGGAAGATTGGCCGTCCTTGCCGGACATTGCTGATCTGTGTGATCTTTTTTACATCGGAGGCACCAAGGTGGGCGCCATGTTTGGCGAGGCGCTCGTGATTACCAACAAAGCGTATCAAGAGGATTTCCGTTATCATATTAAACAAAGAGGCGCGCTTCTGGCGAAGGGCAGGATGCTGGGCATACAGTTTGAAGTCCTATTTGAAGACGGACTGTATGTAGAAACAGCAAGCCATGCCGTGGCGATGGCAGATTTAATCAGGCAGGCTTGCGTGCAAAGGGGCTACTCCTTTTTATACGAAACAGTTGCCAACCAGATTTTTCCAATTTTTCCGGAGCGTGTGATCCGGGAACTGCAAAGGAACTATGTTTTCTTTGTCCGGACAAGGACCGGGGAGGTAAAGGGGGAGCCTCACGCCGCTGTCAGGATTTGCACAAGTTGGGCGACTACAGAAGCGAACGCGAGACAACTGGCGGCGGATATTCTTTCAACATGAGGCTGTCATGAGGCTGTCGGGCCGGATGGAGGATCAGGGAATCACAGGGTTGGGCGAGTCGCTTTCGGCGTCTATCCAGTAAACGGAATGGGTTTTCGCCTTGGGTTCCACCAATTGCAAGCGCCGGACCCCGCGCCGGAGAAAATCGTTCCAAAAGGCCCATTCATGGGTTCCCGCGCCCTCTTCATAGATGTGCGGGTAGCCGATGGCCTGCAGATACGCGCTGAATTTGCGATTGCCGTATACCATCCTGTCATGATAACCGCAGGCGATATACAACTCCGGCAGGTTTTCGCCGCTGTCCAGCACCTGTTTAGCCAGAATCTCAAGATTCTTGTCGCTCTCCCTGAGCATTCGGATATCTCCGCCGGCGAGGTCTTCGAGATAGCCGTCGTCGACGCCTCTTTTGTCTGCTTCGGCGGACCGGTTATCGAGGAGTTCGGTTAAGAAGCCCGAGGAAAGCGCGATGACCTGACTGAAGGTATGATGATATTTCAGCCCGTTATATAACGCGCCATAGCCGCCCATGGACAATCCGCCGATAAAGGTATCTTCGCGGTTTCGGGACAGCGGAAAGATTCTCCTGCTGAAATCCGGCAGTTCGCTGCCGATGAAGCGACTGTACAACCTGCCGGCGCGCGCGATATCGAGGTAGAATGAGTTTTCACCGGAAGGCATTACAATGGCCAGGTCATTTTGCAGAGACAGCTCCCGTATCTTCGCATAGGTCATCCAATGGGCGTTGTCTCCGGCATAACCGTGGAGAAGGTACAGGGTCTTGAATCGCTTTTCCTCCCGCGGGGCTTCCCCGATATCCGCGTCGACGGGAAGGAACGCGTTAAAGGATACCATCCGCTTAAGCGATTGCGACATAAAACTTACCTGAAACATAGCCATACGTAAACAACCCTTTCTGCGGCAGGCTGCGCCAATGCATTCGGCGCAGCCTAAGAGTATAGTAAGAGGGCTATCCTGCGGGTCAGGCCGGCGATAACGCCTTCATTTGATCCAGAAAAACTTTTGCCTGCGCAGTTTCGTCGGATGGAAAATGAAGGGCAATTTCAATAATGTTGTCCTCCATCTTATAAAAGTATACCTGATACTCTTCGTCCATGCGAGAGTATCGGAAACCGAGATATTCTTTACCGGCGATGGTCTGGTTGAAAGGCGCACTGATGGTAAAGTCAGCGAAAGCGTCGGACAATAAACCGGTTACGTAAGAAACCCGGTCCATTTCACTGGCGCCGGCCGCTTCGCTTTCAACGGATATCTGAAGCGTCGCCTTCCGGTCTGACCTGACGGCCAGGCCTTCGATCGTCTTTGTCCCGCTTTCAGCGTCGGCGGCATAGTCTTGTAAATCCCACTCGTTGGGCAGGGTGATGCTCATATCCAGCTTCGTGCTGGTGTAGGTGTTCCCCGTCCAATTGCCGTATTTCGTATCCGCGTTTCTGATCACCGGCTCGCGTGCGCCGCCGAGCGGCGGGGGCGGCTCGATGATGATGTCGCATATGCCGTCGGCTTTCTTCTTTCTATTCCACGAAGCGGTGTAGACGGAGAGGGATATCTTTTCTTCCGCGGTCCCCTGGTCGCCGGTAAGCCTGATGAACATGGATTCCTTGTTGCCAAGCGGGGAAACTGCAAAATCTGCGCTGCTGATCGACTTGATTTCGTCCAGCCAATTCCCCTTCGTGTCCGCAAATCTGCGGTTATAGAGATCCCATCCGCCTGACTCGTCAATCAGATTCACGTCCATTTCCACCATCGCCAGCCGCCCGCTTTCATTGGCCAGCCCGTAGTTCATCTTTTCTGACGGGGATAGCACTTTCGCACTGTGAACCATTACTTCAACATACGGTTCAGCGCTTTTATCGTCGATGTTTTGTATCGCTTTTACTTCACCCGGTACAAAGGCGGCTTTATATTTTTCCGGTTTCGTTTCGACTGCTTCGGTTTCAATGGTTTCACCGTTTTCCGATGCTTCCGTTTTTGCTGAGTTTCTGTCTATCAACATGTATATACTGAAAACAACGACGCCGAAGAGAAATGCACATACAATGGGTAACGCTGCTCTCTTGATCAGGCTGCTTTTCTTTTTTTCGTCCGACCCGGCTACGCTTGCTGCGGCAACTCCTTTTCCTGTTTTGGCCTTTTTTTCTTTCCTGGGTTTTCCTTTCTTTTCCTTTTGTGTCTTGCTATCTTTTTTACCCGTTTCTGCCATATTGTGAATCTCCAATTCTGATACGATGCTAAACATTACACCATACGACTAAACTCCCGCTACGCAAAAATGCGGGTTAGCTTGCGGATCGTTAAGTCTATGGAAGTGATAACATTTCACCATACGACTAAACTCCCGCTACGCAGAATGCGGGTTAGCTTGCGGATCGTTAAGTCTATGGTATCTGTTCCACTAAGCTCAGCTTAGACAAGTGTTTCTTCGCTAAGTGATAACATTATACCATACGACGATGTTGAAGGCAATTCATCAAATGTTGATCACGAATGTGACGTGTAGCCGGGCAAATGTGCCGGCGCCACCATAGTCGGCACTGAACTGTAACTGGATGACAACGTAGATGACAAAAGAATCCTGTCTATGGTATGATGAATATAGTCGAAACGACAAGTTGAAAAGGTGGTATGAAATGATTAATCAAATGAATATAGTCTTCTTTCTGACGCCAAAGGAAGAAGTGGCCTATATTTATGAAGATAATGACTTAGGGCAGACACTGGAAAAAATGGAAATGCACCGCTACTCGGCGATACCGGTGCTGAAACGAACAGGCGAATATCTGGGGACAATGACAGAAGGGGATCTTCTTTGGGCAATCAAAAATCAGTATCAAATGGATTTCCGGGCCGCCATGCAGGCGCCGTTGTCCAACCTGCCCAGGCATTCGGATAACCTGGCTGTGAAAATCTCAATGGATATCGACGACATCATCACGAAATCCCTTGATCAGAACTTTGTGCCGGTTGTGGACGACAGAGGCATGTTTATTGGTATCGTTACACGCCGGCAAATTATACAATATTGTAAAGACAAACTGGAGCAACTCACCCAGGAAGCGACACAAATAGACGGCGACGAAGAACTCTTGCAGCATCGATCGCTGAATAAATGAATCATGGAGGGCAATGCATGAAATCGTATATAGCCATTGGGTTGGCATTCGTTTTGAGCCTTGGGGTAATCGTAACCGGCTGCAACGGCGCCGGCGGAACGGGAACAGAAGCATCAAACAACAACGGGTCCGCCGAGTCTGTGGCGCCGGCGGCGCCGGAAACTGGGCCGGCTCAGATCCGGCTGGGAGGGCTGAAGGGACCGACGACCATTGGTATGGTGAAGCTCCTGGAAGACGCGAAAGCAGGCGAAACAGAGATCGACTATCTATTCACGATCGCCGGCGCCGCAGATGAACTGACGCCGGCGCTGATCCGGGGTGAACTGGATATCGTGGCTATACCGGCTAATCTGGCGTCCGTACTCTACAACAATACGGGGGGGGCGGTTCAGCTGCTGGCCGTCAATACCCTGGGGGTAACCTACATCGTGGATACCGGAGAAGAAATCGCCAGTTTCGCGGATCTGAAAGGGAAGACCGTTTACTGCACAGGCAAAGGCGCTGTCCCGGAATTTGCGCTGCGTTATCTTCTGAAGGAAAATGGAGTCGACCCGGACAGCGACCTGACTTTGGAGTGGAAGTCGGAGCCTCCGGAAGTCGTGGCGATTCTGGCGCAGTCCGGCGGCGTGGCTATGCTGCCGCAGCCTTATGTGACGGTAGCGCAAAACGCCCTTCCCGGTTTACGGATTGCCCTGGATATGACGACAGAATGGAATGCGCTTGACAACGGCAGCATGCTGATTACCGGCGTACTGGCAGTGAACCGGGACTTTGCGCAGACGCACCCGGACCCGATTCAGAAATTCCTGGAGGAATATAAAGCGTCCACCGAATTTGTCAACGCGAATGCTTCGGAAGCCGCCGTGATGGTAGAGGCCTATGATATTGTGAAAGCGCCTATAGCGGAAATTGCAATCCCGTATTGCAATATAGTCTACCTCGACGGAGAGGAAATGGAAAAAGCGGTATCCGGCTATCTGGAAGTACTGTATACGCAGAATCCAAAATCGGTAGGCGAAACCTTACCGGGAGATGATTTCTATTATAAAAGGTAAACGGGACAGACAGGCGGCGGCTCTGGCAAACCGGAAAAAGCGAGGTGTACGGCTTCTGCTGTCTGTCTTGTTGGCGCTTGCGCTTTGGCAGACGGCTACGACGCTGTTCAGCCGGTATATGGGACTCGGCAGCTTTCTTGTGGCGCCGCCGGCGGCGGTTTTCGGACGGTTGTTGGCGCTATTGACGGAACTCGGGTTTTGGCAAAGACTATGGTTTTCCTTCTTTCGAATCCTTATCGGATTCTTCAGCGCGTTGATTCTGGCCGCGCTTCTGGCGACGGCTGCCAGTCGCTTTTCCCTGCTGGAGACTTTGCTCTGGCCGTATATGACGGTGGTGAAGACTACGCCGGTAGCTTCTTTTGTCATCCTCTGCCTGATCTGGATCGGTTCGGCAAATCTGTCTGCCGTGATTTCCTTTCTGATGGTGCTGCCCATCGTATACAGCAATATGCTGGAAGGTATACGCAGCACAGATTTACAGCTACTGGAGATGGCGGATGTTTTCGGCGCTGGCTGGAGCAGGCGGATCCTGTATATCTATTTGCCGCAATTGAAGCCTTATCTGATTTCCGCCTGCAGCGTATCCCTGGGCATGACTTGGAAGTCCGGCATCGCCGCAGAAGTGATCGGCATTCCCGGCGGCTCTATCGGGGAAATGCTATACGAAGCAAAGATATATCTGAACGCCCGGGATCTTTTTGCCTGGACGGCAGTCATCATTCTGCTCAGCGCCGCTTTTGAGAAGCTGTTTATGGCGGTACTGCAGAACTCCTATAACAGGCTGGAAAGGATGGAGAGCAATAAAAGCGGCGTAGAGGGAAACGCCGCCGTTGCCATAGCCGCTGTCTCTGAATCAGAGAGAGCGGATTGCGTGGAAGACCTCTGCCTGGATTGTCCAAACGATCATCCGGTCGATCCGCCTGAGGGCGAAATGCAAGATATTCTGATCAGCGACTTATACAAAACCTATTCGGATAAGCAGGTGCTGCAGGCGTATTCCGCCGCGTTTCCCGCCGGGCAGTGTACCTGTATAATGGGAGATTCCGGGGTTGGCAAAACGACCTTGCTCCGTATCCTGATGGGGCTGACGGACGCCGACGCAGGCAGCATCAGCGGCGTCGAAGGCTTGAAGCCAAGCGCCGTCTTCCAGGAAAACCGCCTTTGTGAAAGCTTGAACGCCATTGCCAACGTCAGATTTGCCTGCGGGAATATCGTTACCGGAAGGAGGATCCGGTCGCAGTTGACTGCCCTGGGTTTGGAGAAAAGCATGTATCAGCCTGTCCGGGAATTATCCGGCGGCATGCGCAGGCGGGTGGCGATTGTCCGGGCGATCGCCGCGGGAGGCGATATCCTGTATCTGGACGAGCCGCTGAAAGGCCTTGATGAACAGAATAAAGAAACGGTTGCCGCCTATATCCGGAATCACACAAAGGGAAAGACGATTCTGATGGTGACGCACAGCGTGGATGAAGTGGAGCGGATGGGCGGCAGCCTGCAGGTCATGGAAGGGCGCTGAACAGGTATGCAGCCCACGTTTGACATGCCAGCCCGGTAAAAAAAAGAAATACGCATATCTTTTGCTATATTATTATGGAAATGTGTGATATAGTATTGCGAAAGAAAATGTTCAGAATCTTAATCGGGGAGGCCTTAGTATGTCGCTATCATCATTGGCAGCAGACCACGCGGCCGGCAAGGGAAGCGAGCCGGATGCCGTATTTGCGGTAGTAGAAATGATTAGAGAGGCAAAGAAATTACCCGGACCGATCAATATCGTTGACGGTTCAATCGGCGCCATGCGTGACGAACAGGGCGAATTCGCCGTTCTACCGGTAGTGGATGAAGAGTTTCGGCGCTTGCCTCCAGATACGCTCATGGATTACGCGTCAATCGCCGGTTCGCCGGAATTTATCCAGGCAGCAATCGATTATACTTTCCAGGGCTTTCAACCGAAGGGCACGATCGCTGGTGCGGTGGGGACGCCCGGCGGTACCGGCGCGGTCAGGCTCATGATGTGCAACTATACGAAACCGGGAGATACGGTGCTGATTCCGGACTGGTTTTGGCCGGCATACAAGACGATTGCGCAGGAAAGCTCCATAAAAACGGAGAATTATCGAATGTTTGACGCGGATCACCGGTTTACGGCGGAAGACATCAAGCGAAAATCCGAAGCTTGCCTCGAGAAGCAGGACAATTTGCTGATTATTTTTAATACGCCCGGTCACAACCCAACCGGTTATTCGTTTTCGGAAGACAATTGGGCGGATCTGATTCCTTTCTTTAAGAAACTCGCGGCGGATACGAGCAAAAGAATTCTTCTCGGCCTGGATATTGCCTATATCGACTATAGCGGGGATCCGAAAGAATCCAGGCGGTTTCTGGGGATGTTTACCGACTTGCCGGAGAATATGCAAGTACTTATCGCGTTCAGCATGTCGAAATCCTTCACCATGTACGGGATGAGAAGCGGGGCGATCATCAGCTTCCACTCCTCAGCGGAAGTGATGCGCGACTTTGCGAATATCAATTCCTTCTCCGCCCGGGGCGCTTGGTCCAACGGCAATCATGGCGCACAGGAGCTGATGGCAAAGGTATGCGGCGACCCCGCCTTATCCCAAAGGGCGGACAGAGAACGCGCGGCGATGTCGACTTTACTTCGCCAGAGGTCGGACATCTTTAAGCAAGAGGCGAAAGAAGTCGGATTGGATATGCTGCCGTATACCGGAGGCTTCTTCATCGCGTTACCCCATGCGAATCCGAAAGCCGTTGTCGCCAAGCTGACAGAGAAACACATTTATCTCGTTGCCATGAACAATGGCATCCGCGTTGCGATCTGCGCCATACCCCTGAGTCAGGTGCCGGGACTGGCGGCGATCATAAAAGCAGCAGAGGAAGAGGTTGACGCATAAGAAGATGGCTTTGGGTTATAGGCGAAAGGTTACGATTGCATCAGACACTAAGGAGGGAGGAATATGCCTGACGAAAAAAGGATCCTTGTAGTAGACGACGACGAAAACATTTGCCGCTTGCTCAAGATGTACCTGGCGAATGAAGGATTTCAAATTCTGGTGGCGAATGACGGCTCCAAAGCGTTGGAGTATGTGGAGAAAGAAAAAATCGACCTGATTATTTTGGACGTCATGATGCCTGTTATGGATGGCTGGGATGTATGCCGGGCTGTGCGAAAAATAAGTACTGCGCCGATTATTATGCTGACGGCAAGAGATATGCTGGAAGACAAGCTTCAAGGTTTCGAGTATGGCGCCGACGACTATATGGTCAAGCCCTTTGAAACCAAAGAGCTGGTAGCCAGAGTCAAAGCCCGTTTGCGAGAGAAACAGGACGGCGAGGAAAGCGATAGCAGGACGCCGTTATCGGTAGGGAATCTAGTGGTGGATTTGGGCCGTTATCAGGTAACCCTGAATGATCAGGTAGTCGATTTAAAGCCGAAAGAAATCCAACTCCTGCATTTTCTGCTCCAACACCGGAACACCGTTTTCTCCCGGGAACAATTGTTGGAAAAGGTATGGCAGTATTCTTACTATGGCGATACCAGAACGGTAGACGTCCATGTCAAACGACTGAGAGAAAAATTGGAGAAACCGGAAAATGCCTGGCAAATCAAAACCGTTTGGGGCGTCGGGTATAAACTGGAGGGCGAATAAGCTTCATGTTTAAATCGCTGTTTTCCAAACTACTGATCGGATATTTAACGATTTTTGTCATCACCCTGGCCGCACTCACTGCGGCCATTACTTTCATTTATCAAGGCTTTGTGTTTTCAGAAAAACAAGTCGCGTTATCCAGGGGCGCCCTTGAAGTTACGCTGCAGTATGAGTTATGGATCAGAGGCGAAATCGGCCAGGAAGGCTTTCGCCAGTCCGTGGACGCCATCGGCGCGGTAATGGATTCCAAGGTCTATGTGTTGGATGTGGATGGCGAGGCGCTGGCACAGTATCGCGTGACTGCCGAAGAAGAGACAAGGACCAGCAGCTATATCGTAGCTGACCTGATCAGCATCATGAATGGGCAGGAAATCTTTCGCAGAAGGGAGTATTCGCCCGAACAGGATGCGTATATGGTATATCATGGCGCCCCCATAACGGTAGACGGTGTAGTCGAAGGCGCGATTCTGCAGTACTCCCCTGTGGAACGGATTCGCAGCGGCTTATTTCAGATTTACCTGCAGATTTGGGCTGTGGGGCTGGTCATGAGCGTTGTAGGCGTACTGATGATCTACCTGTACTCCGCCAGAACAACCCAGTCTCTGCGGGAACTGGAGCGGGCCGCGTTTCAGATTGCCTCCGGTGAAACGGTGGAAGATATTGTCAGCCCGGGCAATGATGAGCTTAGTCATTTGTTCCAGGTGTTCAATGAGATGAAAGGCAAGTTGGAGCAAATCGAAACGATGCGCCGGGATTTCATCGCCAGTATCTCTCATGAATTACGGACGCCGCTGACTTCCATTCTCGGCTTTGTACAGGGAATGGAGGATGGCTTGGTCTCGCAGGAAGAAACCGCTACAGTGCTGGACATCATTCAACAGGAGACCCGGAGACTCATTCATCTCACGGGTGAGATTCTGGACCTGGTTAAGATGGAAAACGGCGTCGGCGAGCTTTTTCCCGAGCGATTCCGGGTGATTGAGGCATTAACATTTATCATTGGTTCGTTAAATATCAAAGAAAAAAAGCCGGGACTTCAAGTGGAAATGGTTTGTCCGGATGACTTGTTCATTACGGCCGACGCGGATCGTTTCCGTCAAATTATGCTCAATTTGCTGAGCAATTCGATAAAGTATACAGACCCTCCGGGGAAAATCTCCATCGAGGTGGAGCGCAGCGGCATGTGGGTGAGATTTCGCGTGATCGACACCGGTATAGGGATCGAAACCGAAGAATTGCCGCTGGTTTTTGAACGGTTCTACCAAACCGACAAGTCTCGCCATAACAGTACCGGCGGATCCGGGCTGGGCTTGAATATCGCAAAAACCATTGTAGAACTCCATGGCGGCCAGATTGGAATCAAAAGCACAACGGGTATAGGAACAGAGATTTGGTTCACCATGCCGATAGGGACGGCGCAAATATAGGAATCACAGAAAGGATGCTGTAACAAAGATTTAACATATTGCGCCAGGAATGTTCATAGGCATTTCCGCGAATAAGAAGTATAATTCTAGTGTGAGGGTAAATGGATGCAGATAAGCGGCTTATTCGGAAAGAGATACGCGGCTAAGCTGGTCGCCGCCGTTGGTTTGACGGGCTTACTCTGTTTTGCGGCCTGCCAGGAAAACGCTACTACGAATGAAGATCGATTTGGCGCCGGCCCGATCACGGTGGAATCCCTTGAAGGCTTGATTCTGGAGGGGGAAGGACCCATACCCGCCCGATTGATTTACCAGTCTAGAAATACCATTTCCAGCGAAGAAGACCGGCTGGTACTGGAAGCGATATCTCTGGAGCTGGACAGGCTGGTGGAATTGGCAGGGCAATTGGATGACGCCGTCACAGAAGAGACGGAAATCACGGCGCCGACAGGTTTCGCCAATGCGCAGTGATTTGCTTGATTTATAGATGATAAGTAGGGAGAAGTGCTGTTTGTGAAGAAAGCCGTTTTTCGAATGATCGCGTATATGGTCATCCTGGTTTTGGCAATGATGCTGACGGCCGGTTCGGCCTGGGCGTCTGATGGCGATTCCGAAGATAGGCTTGAGCAGGAACTACTCTCTGCCTCCGGACTGGATAAGCTTACCGTCGACGAACTATATGAAAAAGTGAAAGACAGTCGCCAGACGTTGCTGGAAACCAGGCTGGAAGTGGTAAAAAAAGCCAACGAAGCGAAACTGCGGCTGGAAGAACTGATTAAGGGAAATAAAACCGGCGCGCAGGCGACAGAAACCTTAAGAAAGGATCTGGATACCATAAGGGAAGCCCAGCGCGTATTGGCTACCATACTCTCCGACATTCTTAACGCCGCCGCCGACATCAATAGGCGCGTCGCTGGGGAACAGGAAGGATCAGCGGGCAATTCCACCGCTGGGGAACCATCCGCCGCTTCCCGGGTAGTTCAGGCGCCAGCCCTTATTTTTGATACGGAATCCGAGGAAAGTATTCCCTCTCGATCTTATTTGGAAAAACTAATCTCCTTATATGAAGAAAAAACCCGGCAACTGATCCGGATAGCCGAGTCGCTGGACGGAATTGTGCTGGTTGGATAAGGTTGTTATTCGCGAAGTTGTTTTTGTAGTAGGGGCAGTACTTCCTTGAGAATGTCCCGCTGTACCTGTTCTTCGGATTGATCGCCGGCGACCCGGATGATTCTGTGGCCTTCGTTCTGCAGAAGACGGATCGCTTTTTCATATTGTGCAAGAACGCGCTGTTGAATGCTTGCCGCTTCAAACAGATCCCTGTTTAAGCGGCTTTCTTGCAAGCGGCGCTCCGAGACCCCGGGATCGAGATCAATAAAGATGGTGATATCCGGACGGATTGCTTGCGTGTTGATTTGCAGGATCCACTCCATAGGCAGGTCCAGGGACTGGTAGGCTAAGGAAGAAAGCAAATAACGGTCGCAGACAACATGGACGCCCTGCTGAAGCAGGGGATAGAGTCCGGGTTCATGCAGGCCGTTATCTTCTTTATATACGTGATCTGCCCGGTCGGCGGCAAAGAGTAAAGCCAGTGTCCTGTTGTCCAGAGAAAGCCTGTGATTCAGCGCCAATCTGGTGATACTGCCCGCAGGACCTGCCGTAGGTTCGCAGGTAGCGAAGCACTTGCCAAAAACAGAGCCTTCGCTGTTGAACCAGTTCTGCAGGCGCCCGGTCTGCGTTGTGGTACCGCTACCGTCCAAGCCTTCCAATACGATAAAAACACCGGAATGCACCATGGGATAACCTCACGTTTGCACAGAATCAAGAGAGCCAGCGGAGTAAATCGTCCATGGTATAAATCCCCGGACGCTCAACGTCCCGCAGGAATTCTACCGCTTTCATCGCGCCGTTGGCAAAGAGCTCTCTGGACTGTGCCGAATGGCTTATGGATAGGACTTCGTGCGCGCCGATAAACAGGATTTCATGTTCTCCGACAATCGTCCCGCCTCGAACCGCATGTATCCCGATTTCATGAGGATCCCGCTGTTTGTGTTCTCCGCTGCGATCAAAGGTATACCGGGGGCTATACGGCAGAGCGGAAGCTGCGGCGTCTGCGATCATGTAGGCTGTACCGCTGGGCGCATCCACTTTCTTGTTGTGATGTTTTTCGATGATTTCTACATCGTAGGCGTCCCCCAGAACTTTTGCCGCCTGGCGGACAAGGGTCTGGAGAAGACCTATACCCAGCGACATATTGGCAGATTTAAAAATCGGGATCGTCGTCGCCGCTTCGGCGACCTGGTCCTCTAAACTGCCCGCAATGCCGGTGGTACAAAGGATAAGAGGGCGCCGTTTCTTCGTGCAATAGTCGAGAAGCATGGGCGTAAGGGAGATATGGCTGAAATCGACGACGACGTCCGCTTCTTCCCCGACTGCGTCGAAATGATCATAGACGGGAAAGTCATTCGACGTACCCAAAACTTGGTCGACGCCGGCAACAATGACCATGTCGGCGTGTTCTTTCATCCGTAAGGTAAGCGCTTGGCCCATGCGACCGTTACAGCCGGAAAGAAGTACCCGAATCATAGAGACAACTCCTTTAGCGACCGATGATATCCAGCAGATCGTAATACCAAAAGCAGGCGTCGACGAAAGCCTGGTTCACGTCTTCGAATTCTACGCCGTTTTGGATCATCATAATGGAACACTGATCCCAATCCGCCCGTTCATACGTGAAGATGAAAGCGAGAACGGCATAGATATCGCCCTGTCTCTTGAGCAGGGCCCGCTTCACTTCTTCGTCGAGGGCGACCTCTTTTAAGGCGTCTTCCATGGGCATTTGAAGAATAATGTCCAGCAGGGAGAATAATCCCGCAAGAAAGAGCTGCTGTCCCATATCCGGTAAATGAAAGGCTTGCGCCAGGTTTTCGGAAAACTTGGCCCGGGTCAGGGCGAGCTTCGTAATTTCACCCGGCCTGTCCTCCGCCAGACTGATGGATATGGCGACGTTGGCCCAGCGCCGGATTTCCTTTTGGCCTAAAAGGGTCACTGCCGTCATGATGGAGTTCACCTTGTTGCTAAGGCCGATTGCGGCGGAGTTGATGAACCGGAGCAGCGAAACGGTGAGGAAGGGATCTCTCTCGATAATCGACACCATTTCTTCAAATTCGTAATCCTCTCTGTTGACCAAGCTGAGCAATTGAAGGGCGTTGATTTTCACCGGGGATAATTCGACATACCCTTCCGTGATAGGCCGGCTATAAAACCCGCCGGTAAACAGCCCGCTTTGGTTTCTGCTTGCCAGTCGGTCATAAGACTCCGTGTCCGGTACGTTGGAGAAGATGATGTTCACATCAGGCCAATAGGTTCTGGCATAAAAATGAGAACTGGTAAAGCTGTTGTCGAGATAGTCCAGGATCAGGTAATCGACCATGGCGATAAGCGGGTGATCGTTTATGCCCTCCGGCAGGCCTTCAAAGCCAAGTTGATAGCCCTTTTCTTTCAAGATGCCGCACTTTTTCACCACCATATCGTTCACGGGGATGTCACCCGGCAATACGCAGATTAATTTGGAAGGTTCTATCTCGACATTCACCGGTCTGCCCACAAGAAGCTGATACATATTGAGGTCGGCAAACAAGGGCTTGTTGGCGGCAAAAGGTTCAATGCCGATTTGTTCAATCAAGTCCAAACCGGGGGAGATAAGCGCTTCTGTCATGCGACGGAAGTCATTTTGGATACCGATAGCCCTGTCGCCGCTGCGATCGCATAGGCGGTAGGCTTTCACAGCCATGTCTTTATCAAATAAGGGAACGGCAACAATAAATACTTTCATAAATGTACTCTCACTATTAATTGTTTATTTTCTACATTTCATTCTATATCAACAGGCTTTATTTTGCAACACACCTATGATACAATTTGGTAGTATGCGCCTTTTCCCAGTTACAGTTCAGTGCCGACTATGGTGGCGCTGACACATTTGCCCGGCTACACGTCACATTCGTGATCAACATCAGGCTTTCTGATTATGTAGCCTAACGGCTCAACGTCCTTCCGATGTATCACCCG
>WRMS01000009.1 GCA_009777025.1 Clostridiales bacterium
GGGGAGGCGTCCGGCTATCGTGATCAGTAACAACACTTACAATCGTCATTGTAAAATGGCGATAGTCTGCCCTATTACAAACGTTGATAAAAATCACCCTTTCCACATTCGCCTTGACCACCGTACCCAGACAACCGGCGTCATCCTTTGCGATCAGCCAAAAGCACTGGATGTGACAGCCCGAAACGCAGCCTTCGTCGAACAGGCGCCGACTGACTTGCTAGATAAAGCCATTGATCTCATTTGTTCATTCATCGAGTAGCAACCTGATGGGAGCAAAAAGAGGCACAGGTCAAAAAGGAAGCGAGAGAGAAGGGGAGGGAAAAATGACAACGGACGCCAACCAACGTAAAGAAAAGGAATTGGAACGGCTGCGCTCACGCGCACGGCACGACGAAGCGTCTGCGCTTGGTCATGCGCGGCGAGAAGCGATACGCGAAACGGACGAGAAATGGAAGAGTGTCGTTGCAGAAAAAGACGCGGAAATAAAAGAATTGAAAACGCAGCTTGGGAAAACGCAGCTCAGAAATAGAGATAAGACGCGATGAGCAAGGCGCTCTGTTGCGTTTATCGCAGCTTGATGATAGGAAAACCTTACGCTTACTTGCCCATCTTACGGACAGAGTGTCCGGAAACGCTGCAAAGTATGGATTCTTTCGCCGGCATAAGCGATATAGCAATGCGGCCATAATTCAACGCTGTTTATGATGAAGCCGAAAATCTGATAGCAGCCTTCAGGCGTTTGATATCCATACCGGTCAATTCTTTTTTGATATATACCGTACTGATTATAGACGTCGGGAAGCGCTGATTCCAGGTTTTGCAGGATCAATGCTTTTTGATTGGCGGTTATGCTGTGGCAATCGAGAATCAAATCGATTGCCAGCAGATCCCGGCTAAAGGGATCGCTGCTTGCCGCAAAATTGGCAATGCTCAGGTTCTTTATCCGCCTATATCTCTGCTTCATGACAAAAGAGTCGTCGAGTCCATACGCTCTGACTGCATCATCGGCGGACAGGTCGAGTATGTGGCTGTTCAGGCGTTCCGTATAGGTGTTTACATCTTCCTTGCTTTTGTCATTGCTCACTACTGTCGGAAATCCATGAGAGAATTGCCAGGCGTGATAGAGTTCATGGCATAAGGCTGCCTCAAAGGCGGTATCCGGCATCCCTGGCTTTATACCGATAACGTAATACTCGGCGGCCACGTGAAGGGCGCTCCATAGAGGATAAGGATCAGGCAGTTTTGATAATTGAAGTTCCTTGTCCAGTTCTTTTTCATACTTGGCGAGAAAGGACGCGGCACAGTCTGACAGCGTATACCCGTACAATTCCATAACAAGTCTGTTCCTTTCGTTATGCACAGATAACCAGTACAGTCCGTTTTATTGGATACCTCTTCGTGTAAAATGAAGCTACGAGGAGGTGTTTTTCATGGTTATCGCCAGTAAAACGCAAAACAAAAAAATCAATACAAGATTTGCGCAAGCGCAGATAAAGGCGATCGTTCTGATAGCGGCAGGCTTTCTTTGCGGCGTTTTTGCCGGCTTCGCCGCGAAGGGGATGGCTGCGCTGGACTTGTCGGACAGATGGATGCTCGCTGGTGTTTTTCTTGTACTCGGCGCCTGTGTTGCGCTCGTCACTTCTTTCTGCAAAGCCGAACGGGAGCATGAATTGCGTCTGGTTGCACTATGCGGAAAGGAAGCGGGGTTGAGCAGGGTCAAATGAGTTTTTTCGGCTGACCGGCGATGTCGCCGGACGCGGGGAGAATCGTTGGTTCAGCCTGTCATGTAGGCTCTACCCGTATTTGTTCGAAAACCTCGCCGATGCTTTCCCGGATCAGCATGGACGCGCGCCGGTCGTGGGGCGTCTCCGTTCTATTTATGAGAATCAGAGGGCCGCGGTATAGTTGCAAAAGGCCGGCGGCGGGGTATACCACAAGGGAGGTACCGCCAACGATCAGGAGGTCGGCTTGCCGCAATTGTCTTTCCGATTGCTGCAGAACGAGCGGGTCGAGGGCTTCCTCGTAGAGTACCACATCCGGCCGGATCGCGCCGCCGCAGGCACAGCGTGGCACGCCTGTCGATTCCTGGAGCGCGGATATATCATAGGACTTTTGGCATTGGATGCAGTAGTTCCGCCAAATGGAGCCGTGCAGTTCCAGAACGTTCCGACTTCCGGCTTTCTGGTGCAGGCCGTCAATGTTTTGTGTGATAATCGCAGAAAGCTTACCGGCTTTCTCCAATTCCGCGAGCTTACGGTGCGCGGGGTTAGGTTCTGCGTCCAGATAGAGTACCCGGCCGCGATAGAAGTCGAAGAAGACCTCGGGATTCGAGAGAAAAAAGCTATGACTGACAATCCTTTCCGGCGGGTATGGATAGCTTTGGCTATAAAGGCCATCCACACTGCGGAAATCAGGGATTCCACTCTCTGTGGATACGCCTGCTCCGCCGAAGAAGACGATGCGCTTACTCTGATCAATGTACGATTGCAGTTCCGATAGGAAATCCATGGATGATCCGCCTCCCTTATATGGCGCTTATCTGAGGGTATTGTTTGTTTTCCGGCAGATCCATTATACCATATTACACCATACGACTAAACTCCCGCTGCGTTTCACTTGCGGATCGTTAAGGCTATGGCATCTATTCCACTAAGCTCGCGGAAGGCTCGCAGATCGCTTAGGTTATTGTATTCTATAGCTGAATCGTCTATAATGAACAAATAGAACAGGCGATTTGCCGTAACCCGAAGGGGGAAAGTGATTGTCGAAAACCACGGAGAGTTCCTATCTGTTGGAGAACGGCTTAGCTGCGAATTTATACGGCCCGAATGATGAGAATATCCGTTTCATGGAGAATCGCCTGAACCTGCGGCTTACAGGAAGAGGCGGTGAACTGCGGCTGATCGGAGAGGAAAGCGAGGTCCGGCTGGGCATGGAGCTTCTCGATCAGCTTCGCCATATCGCGGATCAGGGCCGCATGATCAACACGGCGGACATAGCCTATTGCATCGGCGCACTGCAGGAAGGCATGGCCAAGGATCTGGGCGAAGCCTTGAACGAGGTCCTTCAGACCACGGTCAGAGGCAGGCTGATCAAGGCGAAGACCATAGGCCAATATCGTTATGTACAAGCTATCCGAAAGCAGGACATCGTTTTCGGTATAGGGCCTGCAGGTACGGGCAAGACCTATCTTGCGGTGGTAATGGCGGTGACCGCACTGAAAAACAAAGACGTCAACCGGATCGTACTGACCCGGCCCGCGGTAGAAGCGGGAGAGAAGCTGGGCTTTTTACCGGGGGATATGCAGGATAAAGTGGATCCGTATCTGCGGCCGCTCTACGACGGGCTGTATGACATTTTGGGAATGGAAGCCGCACAGCGCTATATTGAAAAACACGTCATCGAAATTGCGCCGCTGGCCTATATGCGCGGCAGGACGCTGGACGATTCTTTCATTATACTTGACGAAGCGCAAAACACAACGCCGGAGCAAATGAAAATGTTCCTGACCAGAATCGGCTTCAGTTCCCAAGCGGTGATTACCGGCGATGTGACCCAGATCGATATCGGAAAGTCACAGGAATCCGGGCTGGTATCCGTACAGAAGGTGCTGAAGGGGATCGCCGGAATCAGTTTCCTTTATCTGACGAAGGTCGACGTCGTCAGACATCCGGTTGTACAGCGGATCATCCAAGCCTATGAAGACGAAGAAGAACGAAGGGCGCGTGAGGAGGATCGGAGGCGATAGATTTTGGCAAAGTCTTTTGGTGAAAATATAAAAAATGCCCTGTTGCCTGCTAACCCGGTCCTTAACGCGGTCTTGTGGGGAAGTATCACCCTGGCAGGGGTTTTGGGTATTTTCTATTCTTATTATTTTGTGAATAATTTTTTCTTTGTTGAAGGAGAAGTCTCCGACGTCACCATCGAGGCGGACAAGAGCGTAACATATGAAGATACGGCGAGGACGGAAGCAAACCGGCAGAGCGCGGCTGAGCGCGTGGGGGATATCTATGTTTTTGACAGCGCGGTGCTGGAGGGCCAGGTGGATCAGCTTAATCAGCTTTTCAGGGCTTGGGAAGAGCTGGCGATGCTGCCGGACCGGCAGGTAACGGGAGCAGAGATGGAAAACGAAGGGGAAGATGGGCCGGGAAGCTTGCTGCCTCAGGCTGAAACCAAGCTGGAAAGGGCAGCGCCGTATATCGCGCAGCTTCAGATCCGAGAGAACACGGCAAGGGCGATACTGGATATGGATTCGATTACGCTCCAGGCTTTACGCAGTGAAGCGGAAAGCATCATTCGCCAGCAGTGGACAAAAGGCGTCCGAAACGAAGAAGTGGAAGAAGCCAGAAGAAGGATTCTGGACGAAGTTTACCTTCGCGTTAATCTTGAGGAACAGGTTTCCTTCCTTCAGGCGGCTTTTCGATTTATTGATTTAAAAGCAAACTTTATCTACGATGAAGAAACGACTCTGCGGGCAAAAGAGGACGCGGCGGAAAGGGAACCAGCCGTCATTAATACCGTATACCGGAACCAGAGAATAATCGGCAAAGGTGAAATTGTAAGCGCCCACCATTTAGAGATGCTTGCGGCTTTGGGATATCAACGAAGCGAAGCCCCGTACATTATGTTGATCGGGGTGACTTTACTGATCTGCTGCGTATTCTTTCTGCTATCCAGGTATATTCGCCAATATCCGCCGGGAAACCTGAAAGCGGATACCCATAATGCCCTGCCGGCGCTGTTGTTTCTGCTGATTCTGGGTATAGCCAGGTTAATCGTGGCGATCAACGTCAGCCCTGAATCGGTTATCGCGGAGCAGGTGGCATATTTGATCCCCGCTTCTACCGGCGCGATCCTGACGGCTATATTGATGAATAATTGGCTGGGCATCTTTTTCAGCGCCGTGATCAGCATATTCATTGGCCTGTTATCGGGAGGAAATATATCCTATGCGGCAGTGGCCTTTTGCGGCTGTCTGATCGGCGTTTATGGGATTAGCCGCTATACCAACCGGTCGGAGTGGGCAAAAGCGGGGCTGATGATCGCCCTGGTGAATGTCTGGATGATCATCGGATTTGGTATCCTGAATAATCATCCCCGGACGGCGATTGTGTATGGCGCGATAATCGGCGCTGTAAATGGCTTTTTCTCCCCTATTCTTGCTTATGGCAGCCTGCCCTTTCTCGAATCGATATTTGAAATCACCACCGGCGTCAGCTTGATGGAATTGTCCGATTCCCGGCAGCCTTTGTTGAAAGAATTACTGCTGAAAGCGCCGGGTACCTATCATCACAGCATCCTGGTGGGGAATCTGGCTGAGGCGGCTGCCGATGAAATCGGCGCCGATCCGGTGCTGGTTCGTGTCGGAGCATACTATCATGACATCGGCAAAACGAAGCGGCCTTATTTTTTCATCGAAAATCAAATGGCGGACGCGAATCCACACGAGAGGCTTACCCCCGCTCTCAGCGCGCTGATTCTCAATTCACATGTGAAAGACGGGCTTGAGATCGGCAGAAAGGGCAAGCTCCCGGAAAAGGTACTGGATTTCATTAGCCAACACCATGGCGAAGGGCTGATGGCGTATTTCTATCGAAAGGCTCAGGAGGAAGCTGCTGATCCGGAGAATATGAAGGACAGTGATTTTCGTTATCCCGGTCCGCGACCGCAGTCCAAGGAGACCGCCCTGGTTATGCTGGCGGATTCGGTGGAGGCAGCCATTCGATCCATGCATGTGACGGGCGACAAGATAGAAGCGGTAAAAAAAATTATTAACGAAAAGATGGCGGACGGACAGTTGGAGGATTCACATCTGTCGCTCACAGACCTGAAAACCATCGCCCAGGTTTTCACCAAAGTACTAAACGGGATTTATCATAACCGGATCGAGTACCCGGATAATGTATTGGCAGTGATGGAGACAGAAGAAGAACCGGCCCTTGCCGAAGCACAGCATGAAGGGGAACAGAGGGAAGCAGGCCCCGACGACGGTTCTCAGCCTGCAGAGAATCCGTTTGAAGCAGAAGGGCAGGTTGAAGAATTGCCTGAAGCAGAATTGCCTGAAGAGGAATCGCCTGAAGAAGAATTGCCTCTGGATGAACAGATACAGCGCGAATTGCCTGAGGACATAACGCCTGAAGGGATGATTCGTAACAGTAGTCTGCCGGAGGGCGGCGAAGTGAAAGAGGAGTCTGCCTGACGGGGCGAGGGGGCGTTTGCATCGAATCGGCGCCCTTGTGATAAAGAGGGATTGCGCATGACACTATACTTAAGCTGGCAGGGCGGAGCGGCGCCATTATCGCAGGTAATACGTAGACGCCTCAGACAGGCGGTTAAGCTATGCCTGTTGCGCATGAAGGCTGATCCGAAATGGGAAGTCAGCCTGCTTCTGACGAATAATCTGAGCATACAAAGGATCAACAGGAAGTACCGCGGTATGAACCAGCCAACCGACGTTTTGTCGTTTGCGTTTCGGGATCCGGATCTGTTTCGTGATACGGGAGCGGGTATGGCAGCGGAACCGCCCCTTGCGGCGGATGTATTCCATGAAGCGGACAGTCCGGGTTTATTGGGAGAAATTGTCATTTCTGTGGAGCGCGCAGCAGAACAGGCGCTTGCTTACGGCCATAGTTTGGAGCGGGAGTTGGTATTCTTAACAGTCCATGGGATGTTGCACCTTCTTGGCATGGATCACAAGGCAAGAAGAGAGAGGGTTCGAATGGAAAAGCTGCAGCGACAGATACTCCGGTTGATGGATTTGCCGAGATGAAGTATTGGGATGAGGAGATAGGCTATTAAGATGAAGATAGGGAACGGAGAAACAAGCGGTCACCGTTACGGATCGGCGGCGCTGATCGGCAGGCCCAACGCCGGGAAATCGACTTTGCTCAACAATCTGGTCGGCGAGAAAATCGCGATTGTCACGGACAAACCACAAACAACCAGAACCAGAATCATGGGCATCGTCACCGGTACGGGCTGGCAGATGACCATATATGACACGCCCGGCATTCATAAGCCAAAGGACCGCCTGGGCCGCACGATGATGCAAACCGCAACAGACGTTCTGGGCTGGGCGGACGTGATATACTACATTACCGACGCCGCGGAGGGCTTCGGTTCCGGAGAAGCCCGCATCATTCAACTGCTGGAGGGCGTTACGCAGCCGGTATTTCTGCTTCTCAATAAGGTCGACCTGATGGATAAGCAAGCCCTGCTGCCTGTCATTGACGCCTATCGCAATAAAAGGGAATTTGCCCATATCTTCCCTCTGTCCGCTCTGACAGGGGAGGGGATTCCGGAGCTTTTGGCGGCGACGGCAACCTGCTTTCAGGAAGGACCGCCTTGCTATGACGAGGATGAGATGACCGATCAGCCGGAGCGGGTGCTGGTCGCGGAGCTGGTTCGGGAAAAAGCGATATTGGCTTCCCGGGAAGAAGTGCCCTATGCGATTGCAGTATATGTAGAAAAGATGGAAAACAGGCGGCAAGACCTGACGGATATTCATGCGGTAATCGTTGTGGAACAGCCGGGCCAGAAGGGGATTTTGATCGGCAAGCAGGGAAAGGTATTAAAGCAAATCGGCTCGGAAGCCCGTAAGGATATCGAAGCGCTTCTGGGCGTCCGGGTTAATCTGCAGCTTTGGGTGCGGACAAGGAAAGACTGGCGAAATAAGGAAGCCTATCTGAAAGAGTACGGGCTGACAGGACTTTCGTGACAAGCCTGAATTCGGCTTCGGGATTCACCAAATTTTAATCTTGGTTTAACCTTGCGTTCATTGTGAGAGTAAATAGCTATGGTATAATGTGGAATAGATGCCATAGCCTTAACGATCCGCAAGAGAAACGCAGCGGGAGTTTAGTCGTATGGTGCAGTATAAGACAGAAGCCATAGTCCTGCGGCTCCGAAAGTATCGGGAAGCAGACGCCCTGGTTACCCTCTTCACAAGGGAAAGGGGAAGGATCAGCGCGGTAGCCAGAGGAATCTACAAACCCGTAAGCAAATTGCGGGGCGGCGTACAACCTTTCAGCGTCAATGAAATGATGCTTGACGCGGGACGCTCCACGCTTCATACGCTTATACAAAGTGAATGCACGGAAATACTGCTTCCCATGAGACAGAGTTATGAAGCAATGACGCTGGGGTCATATTGGGCGGAGTTGCTGGAAAACTTCGGGCAGGAGGAAATGGCGGACGAGGCGCTCTATCAATTGGCTAAGGCGGGTTTTCTGGGCTTGGCGCTGGACCCCGGACTGCTGATGTGCAGGACCCTGGAAATTCGCTTGATCGGGCAGCAGGGGCTGCGACCGGATTTTGCGCTCTGCTGCCGCTGCGGGGGCCCGATCGGGAAAGACAAAGTCAGTTGGTTCACTCCTTCTGAAGGAGGATTCCTTTGCGGCTCCTGCGCGAAAGCCGGTAGAGGCGCAAGCAGCCTGAGCCCGGCGGTACCCGGTCTCTGGGAAGGATTGGAGAGTATAGCGCTGGACAAACTGAAGCGGGTACGGGTAACCGGCGTACAGCTTGATGAATTGGGAAATGCGCTGCGCTTATGGATTCTGTGGCATACAGGCAGGCCGATGAAGACCTGGCCTATGATGAATACAATACGGGAGGTAAGAAAATGAACGAACTGGAAAAATTGGACGCTTTAAAGATGAGGATGCAAGTTTCGTACAGCCAGGCAAAGGAGGCCTTGGATGCCTGCGAGTGGGACCTGGTCCGTGCATTGGTCTATCTGGAAGAACACGGCTTTTCACAAGCCGGCGGCTGGGAAGAAGAGGATGCTGACGAAAGCGAAAGCATGTGGAACACGGAAAAGGCGGATCATTTTGTCCGGGGAATCGTCGAACAGGTCAAAGACTTTATCCGGCAAGGCAATGTAACCAGAGTCCGGATCATCAGCGGCGGAAGGACGTTGATCGAAGTTCCGGCGACCGTTGGCGTCGTCGGCGTGGGGTTGATGCTGTTCAGTCCCTTGCTCGTCGCTGTCGCTGCTCTGGGAACCGCGGCTGCTATTGTGAACGAAATGGTCATTGAAGTGGAGAAAAAAGACGGAATGGTGGAAAGACACGAGATGAAATTTCCCAATTTCCCGGGAAAGAAAGATACGAGCGACAGCGACGGGGGAAAGGATGGCGGGGAGGAATCCGCGGAATCCGGCGACAAAGCCGGCAAGGAACCGGTGAAACCTGACCTTGGCGAGGAATAGCGCTGCGATCAAAGCGGAAAGTCCAGATATTCCGCCGTTCCGGCAAGTATGACGCCTTGTCCGGCTGTACATTCGGCGGTCAGCATCCGCAGGTTATCCGTTTCTTCAGGCGGCGCCAGTACAGTAAGGGTTACGAGATCTGTATAGGTTGTATGGATCAGGCGAAACCCTTTCCGCTCATATTCCCGGATCAGCCTCTCCGCAAAGTGGTAGCCGGCGCTGACTTTAAACGATAAATACGGTCGGCGCCGGATAATTATGCCAGCCTCAACAGCGATTTTGGCGCCGCGGGTATAGGCGCGAATGAGACCGCTGGCGCCCAGTTTGACGCCGCCGAAATAGCGGGTGACGACGACGGCGAGGTCCTGAAGCTCTTCTTTACGGATGACTTCCAGGACCGGTATGCCGGCGGTACCCCGCGGTTCCCCGTCGTCGTCAAAGCGCTCCCTGCCCGTGCGTAAGGCATATGCCCAGACAGTATGGCTGGCGTCGCGATAGGCTTTACGCGTCTTTTCGATAAAGGCCAGGGCTTCCTCTTCGGCGCCGACCGGTTTTGCCCGGCTGATAAAGCGGGAACGAGAGAGGATAAACTCGTTTCCGCCCTCTTGTTGTATAGTTTTATATGCATCCGCCATCTGGTTTCTCCGGAAAGCTAGTATTTTTCTATTTATTTGACAATATAGACACAATTCCTGCTTGCGGAAGGCAGCTCTTTAAGAGTATAATGACCTTGGCGTATTGTGATTGTAAAGCACAACGCGCAGGGTTCATCACAGTGGACCGATGATCGGGCGCCGCAGGCTGCCCAGGAGGTGAAACAAATGAAGTTTCGCAAAATTAATGATAACAAGATACAAGTCATTTTGACCGCGCAGGATCTGGAGGAAAGAGATTTTCGCCGGTGGGAGATGATGCCGATGAGTCCGAAGCTGCAAGAATTCTTTCATGATTTATTGGAGCGGGCTTATAAAGAATGCGGATTTGAAATTAGCGATGATTCTCAATTGGTGGTGGAAGCGTATCCGCTTAACGCAGAAGCTTTCGCCATTATCTTAACAAGGATACCGGCGGGGACGCATAGCGAAGCGCATGGCTCTATTCACCTTGGGCATTACGAGCGGGATATGGAAGACGATGCGGAAGAATTGGAGCGGGATTGCCATCAGGTCTGGTGCTTTGAAGAACTGGAAGACTGTATCCTGGCTTGTACTCGCCTCGAACCCGCACAGATTGAGGAAAGCACCTTATATAAACATGACGGTCAGTACTTTTTAGCGGTTTACACCACCAAGGAAGGGCAATTGGACGTGGCGGCTGTATTGGGAGAATATGGAGAATGGAGCTTTGTTGCCAAGCCCTTTTATGCGGAATACGGACAGACGATGATCCAGGAGAATGCCGTGACGAATCTGGCTTCGCTGGTTCGTTTGGAAAGCTGAGTCTGTGAGCGGAGGATGGAAAACAATGGGCGCATGGTGAGTGCGCCTTATTTATATACAGGATGCCGGCGGACACAACGGAGAGAAAATGACGGTTACGGCAAAACAAAAGAAATCGATACTGGCTGTACTTGCTGAAGAGTATAAAGATTCGGTTTCAGCGCTGGAGTTTGGAAGTCCATTCCAGTTGCTTGTTGCCACGGTTTTGTCAGCCCAGACGACCGACGTCCAGGTAAATAAAGCGACAAGAGCTCTTTTTGCGCGGTATCCGGATCCGCAAAGCATGAAGGATATTTCTGCCGAGACCTTGATCCCCTATATCCGAACGCTTGGTTTTTATCGGATGAAATCCAAACATGTCGCGGCGCTGGCGGAAATGCTGCTTACGGAGTATTCCGGGAAGGTGCCGGAAACCCGCGAAGAATTGATGCGTCTGCCGGGAGTGGGAAGAAAAACAGCCAATGTGGTGCTTTCCAATGCGTTTCACATTCCCGCTTTAGCAGTGGACACCCATGTGTTCCGCGTATCTAAACGAATGGGGCTGGCGGAGGGAACGACGCCTGATGAAGTGGAAGCCGGGCTTTGCCGGCTGATCCCGAAAAAGGACTGGTCCGACGCCCATCACTGGCTGATATGGCATGGCCGGCGCTGCTGCAAAGCGCAGAAGCCCGCCTGCGAAAGCTGCCCTGTGGGCGGGATCTGTCCCAGGATCCTGACTGTGAATTGAACGTATAAACTATAAATAATATGAATAATCAATCAAGGGAGGTTAATAATGATCAAACGAGTAGGCGTTTTGACCGGCGGCGGCGACGCGCCGGGGCTGAACGGTGTGATCCGCGGCGTAGCGCGCGCGGCGCAGAATAATTACAATGTCCAGGTATTTGGTTTTATGGACGGATTTCATGGCCTGGTCGAGAATAAGTATATGGCCTTGGATATGGCGAACACCTCCGGTATCCTGCACAGGGGCGGCACAATGCTGGGATCCAGTAACCGGGACAATCCTTTTTGGTATCCGACGGGGACGGACGCGGAAGGCAAGACTGTTTTTGCCGATGTCTCCGATCAGGCAATAGCGAATCTGAACCGCCTGGGCATCCAAGTCCTGATCGTGATCGGCGGCGACGGCAGCCTGCATATCGCAAAACAACTGTCTGAAAAGGGCGTCAACGTAGTGGGCGTGCCGAAAACCATAGACAACGATCTGGACGCTACAGACCAGACCTTCGGCTTTGATACAGCGGTCAATACGGTCACGGAAGCGCTGGATCGCCTCCATACTACGGCGGAATCTCACCACAGGATCATGGTGGTGGAAGTAATGGGCCGCTATGCCGGCTGGATTGCTTTGCACAGTGGTATGGCCGGCGGCTCCGACGTGATCCTGATCCCGGAGATCCCTTATGACATCGACATCATAGCAAGGAAGATCAAGCAGCGTTCCGCACAAGGGAAGTATTTTAGCCTTGTCACCGTCGCGGAAGGCGCGACGGAGAAAGAAGGAAAGCAGGTCGTCGCCAAGATGGTAGAAGACAGCTTTGACCCTGTCCGCTTGGGCGGCATCGGCCAGGTGGTCGCTGACAAACTGGAGAAAGCGACGGGGCACGAAAGCCGCACGACCGTGCTGGGGCATCTGCAGCGCGGCGGTACGCCGTCGGCTATGGACAGGATCCTCACTACCAGGCTGGGAGTGAAAGCGATGGACATTGCCGTAAACGGGCCTTATGAACAAATGGTATCTTTAAAAGGTAGTGAAATTGTGACGGTCCCGATAGACGACGCCATTGACTCCCTGAAGACGGTCAAGCCCGACAGCGAGATCGTGTATGCGGCGAAAGCCGTGGGTATCTGTTTTGGAGATGAATACGATGATTAATCATGACAGCCGTGGAAGATAAACCAGAGGCGCGTGACGGCGCCGGCGGAGGATGGGGGGCTGAGGCGAAAGACCGGCGCCCTTCCTTCGTGGAGGTGGATCTGGACGCCATCGACAGGAACCTGCGCAAGCTTGCCGGTTTGACGGCGGGGCAAGAGGACTGCCGGATGATGGCGGTCGTCAAGGCGAACGCTTACGGCCACGGCGCGGTACCTGTTGCGAAGCGGGCTTTGCAAAGCGGCGCCGACTGGCTGGGCGTCGCCCTGCCTCAGGAGGCGCTGGAGCTGAGGGACGCCGGCATTTCGGCGCCCATCCTGACGCTGGGCTATACGGAGCCTGAAGCGTACGAGCAGCTGATCCGGGCCGGGATTCGCATGACGGTCTACAGCCTCAGTCAGGGGAAAGCAATGGCGGAAGCGGCGCGGGATACGGGAGAAAAAGCCAGGATTCATCTCAAGATGGATACCGGTATGAGCCGAATCGGATTTTTCCCCACCGAGGAAGCCATCGGGGAAATCAAGGCCCTGGCTTCCCTGGCGGAGTTGGAAATGGAAGGCTGCTTTACCCATTTTGCCCGGTCAGACGAAGCGGAGGAGGAGAGCTGGCGGACGCAGTTTCGGCTGTTTATGGATTTTCTTGCCCGGCTGAAGCAGGAAGGCCTTACCTTCCCCATCGTGCATTGTGCGAATACCGCCGCCGGCATGCGGGACAAGACGTCCATGTTGAATATGTTTCGATGCGGTATCGGTATTTACGGCCTATATCCTTCGGAAGCAGCCGAGGCATGGGGCATTCTTGACCTGGAACCCGCTCTGCGCTGGATAAGCAGGCTATCCCACGTTAAGTGGCTGCCGAAAGGGCAGGGCGTGGGTTATGGCCATACCTGGATCGCGAAAAGGGATACCCTGGTCGGCACAGTGCCTATAGGTTATGCCGATGGTTACATTAAAGCTTTCAATAATAAAGGGATTGTGTTGGTAGGGGGAAGAAGGGCGCCTGTCATCGGTGTGGTTTGCATGGATCAGTTTATGGTGGATCTGACAGAGACGCCGGGGGCTTGTGCCGGCGACGAAGTGGTACTCATAGGCAGCCAGGGAAACGAAAACATTGGCGCGCAAGAGTTGGGAGCGCTGGCAGGCGCGAACAATTATCAGATGGTCTGTACCATCAGCGGCAGAATTCCGAGGCGCTACATAGGTTGAGAAGGTGCGAAGGGGAATGGGCGACATAAACGGCTGTTTTATCCCGAAGGATGATCTGGGTGAAGAGGACAGGGCGCTCCTGGCAAGGTTTCCCGGGCCTTTTCTATCCTGGTTCAGGGAGAACGCGAGGGATCTGCCCTGGCGGCGGGACAGGACGCCGTATCACGTCTGGCTTTCAGAAATCATGTTGCAACAGACGAGGGCGGAAGCGGTGAAGGGGTATTATTTACGCTTTCTGCAAGCACTGCCGGACATCCGGGCTTTGGCTGCCGCACCGGAGGAATTGGTACTCAAGTTATGGGAAGGATTGGGTTACTACAGGCGCGCGCAAAATCTGCACAAAGCCGCCAAGCTGATTGTGGATGAGTTGGGCGGGGTGTTTCCTTCCGCCTACGAGGGGATTCGGGACTTGCCGGGGGTTGGCGCCTATACGGCGGGAGCGATAGCTTCGATTTGTTTCGGGCTGCCAAAGCCGGCTGTGGACGGGAATGTACTGCGGGTGACGGCAAGGATCCTGGACAGTGACGCCGTCGCGGACGGCCCTGCGTTCAGGAGACAGGTAAGCGGCGCCTGGGAAGCGGTGATGCGGGATGCGGCGGCCTATGCGGGCTTTGAAGCCGGAGACTTTAATCAGAGCCTGATGGAGATAGGCGCTACGCTGTGCCTGCCCAAAGGCGTACTGCGTTGCGGCCAATGCCCTGCCGGCGCTTCCTGCCGGGGCAGGTTGTCCGGGCGCGCGGAGCTTTTGCCGGTACGCAAGGGGAAGAGGGCCCGCCGCGTCGAGGAGCGGACGGTATTCATCCTACTAAAAAGCGCAGGGATAAGCCAGCCGGAGGACATCAGGCTTGCCCTTTGCCGCCGCGGCGATGAAGGCTTACTGGCAGGAATGTGGGAGCTCCCCAATGTAGAGGGATGGCTTGAGCCAAACGAAGCGATAGCCCGGGCAGTTGCTTGGGGCGCAGTACCTGCAGCCCTCGAACAAGTACGGGAACGCGTCCATCTATTTACCCATGTCGAATGGCGCATGCGTGGCTATATGATCCGCTGTGCCCGGGATGAGGGGGCGCCCGAAGGGAAACCGGGCAAGGATCTGGTTTGGATCAGCAGGGATGAATACCGGGCCGCCTACCCGCTGCCTACGGCATTTCGTCAGTTTCTGTCAGAGATGTCCGCATCAGAGACGTCCGCGGTCTTGTAGCGGCTTGTTAATTATGATAAAATAGAATGAATGTCCATTCTGTGATTAGCATAGCGAAACGATATGGAGGTGAATGCGCCATTCTGTCCTGTTTGCGGACGGGAGAGAGGTACAGCGCAAAAGGAATGAGTGTCAGTGCAGAAAAATTGGAAGGCAACAAGGCTAAGCTCACCATCGAGGTACCAGAGGAAACTTTTGAGAAATCCATGGATAAGGCTTTTCGCCAGGTGGCAAAAAAAATAAGTGTTCACGGTTTTCGAAAAGGCAAAGCGCCCCGTCAGATCGTCGAGCGGACATTTGGAAGGGAAATCCTTCTGGAAGACGCGATTAACGACGTCGTTCCCGAAGCTTTTCAATTGGCGTTAGAGGAGCTGGGCCATCCGTATGAATGCATTGTATATCCTCAATACGACGTGGTATCCTCAGAAAAAGGGGAAGGGCTGGTATTCACCGCCACTTACGATATGAAGCCGGAGATTACGCTTGGCGCATACAAGGGCATGGAATTGGAGAAACTATCGGTAACGGTGGAAGACGACGCAGTGGAAAAACAATTAAAAGCCATGCAGGAGAGGTTTGCCAGGCTGGAGAAAACAGAGGAAGCCGCAGTTCTGGGCGATATTTGCACGATTGATTTCCTGGGTATGGTCGACGACATTCCCTTCGAAGGCGGCGAGGGCAAAGATTATCAACTGGAATTGGGCAGCGGGAGGTTTATCCCCGGTTTCGAAGACCAACTCGTGGGCGCGAAAGCCGGTGATGAATGCAAAGTGAACGTTGTGTTTCCGGAAGATTATCAGGCGGAAGACCTGGCAGGCAAAGACGCTGTTTTTTCGGTAACGCTGAAGGAGGTTCAGCACAAAATCCTCTCGGAGATGGACGACGAATTCGCAAAAGACGTGTCGGAATTTGAAACCTTGGAGGAACTGAAAAAGGACATCGATGAGAAGCTGCATACCGAAGCGAACAGGAGCATCCAGTCCGACTTCGAAACAAAAGCAGTGATGAAAGTGATTGAGGATGTAGAGCTTACGCTGCCGGACAGCATGATCACTTTCCGGCAGGATCAACTGGTGGATAATTTCGCGCAACAAATCGCGATGCAGGGACTTTCAATTGAAGCCTATATGCAATACGCAAACCTGGATGCGGATGCGCTTCGGGGAAACTTTAAGGAGCAGGCTATCCGTGAGCTTCAGTCGGAATTCGTATTGGAAGCGGTTGCCAAGGCTGAAGGAATCGCCGTCAGCGACGAGGAAGTAAGCGAAGAATGCCGGAAGCTGGCGGATCAGACAGGCAGACCGGTGGAAGAAATAGAAAAATTTTATGATGAGAATAAGACAATGCTTGCCTCATTTAAGCAAAGCCTGATGATGAACAAAACAATTCAATTCTTGACAGACAACGCAGTTGTTAGTGAAAGGAAAGGGGAAGAAAATGACGGAAATTGAGCGGTCACCCATGAACTATTATGTACCGATCGTTGTGGAGCAGTCCAGCAGGGGCGAACGTTCCTACGATATCTACTCCCGCTTGCTGAAAGACCGCATTATATTTTTAGGAACGGCAGTGGACGACACAGTCGCCAACCTGGTGGTTGCGCAGTTGCTTTTTCTATATGCGGAGGATCCGGAAAAGGATATTAGTCTTTATATTAACAGCCCCGGTGGCTCGATAACCGCCGGTATGGCGATCTATGATACCATGCAGTATGTCAGGACAGACGTTTCTACGATCTGTATCGGCCTTGCGGCGTCCATGGGGGCGATCCTCCTGGCCGCGGGAACGAAAGGAAAGCGCTATGCCCTGCCCAACTCGGAAATCATGATCCACCAGCCTTCCGCGGGAACAAGCGGGCAGGTCACGGATATCGAAATCCATGCCCGCAGGTTGATCCAGATTAAAGAGAGAATGAATCAGATATTGGCGGAGAAAACAGGCCAGACTCTGGAGAAAATAAAACTGGATGTGGAGCGGGATTTCTTCTTCGATCCGAACGAAGCGAAGGAATATGGCCTGATCGACGATATCCTGCTACAGATACCCCAAGCCTAATAGTAACTGATACCCTAAAGGCATCAATTTAAAAGCGGTTGCCATCGGATCCATGCACATGATCGGGAAACCGGGAGTAGATATGAGGCACGGCTGTCGCGGCGCTACGCAGCCTCGGCGACAGAAGGCCGGAGGAGAAGGGACTATGCCGAAAAACATAGACAATGACTTTGATATAAAATGTTCATTTTGTGGAAAAAGCCAGGAGATCGTTTCCAAACTGGTCGCCGGTCCGAACGTTTATATATGTGATGAATGCATCGAACTCTGTAACGAGATCGTCAGCAACCTGAGCGAAGAACCCGCTGTGGATCAGACCTGGGGCAAGGCGCCGCCTCCCAAGGAAATTAAAGCGATACTGGATCAATACGTGATCGGTCAGGAAGAGGCGAAGGTAGCCTTATCCGTTGCGGTGTACAATCACTATAAGCGGATCGGCAGTACCCTGAGTAAGGGGAGGAGAGGCAGACCGAGATCGGGCCGGATATCCAGACAGGATAAAGCAAACCAGATAGAAATACAAAAAAGCAATATCCTTTTGCTCGGACCTACGGGCAGCGGCAAGACCCTACTTGCCCAGACTTTGGCAAGGATACTGAAGGTGCCCTTTGCGATAGCCGACGCCACGTCGCTTACCGAAGCGGGTTATGTGGGCGAGGATGTAGAGAACATATTGCTGAAACTGATTCAGGCTGCGGATTATGATATCGAGAAAGCGGAACGCGGCATTATCTACATCGACGAGATTGACAAAATTACCAGGAAATCAGAGAATCCTTCCATTACCAGAGATGTATCCGGCGAAGGCGTACAGCAAGCGCTGCTGAAGATATTGGAGGGAACGACAGCCAACATCCCGCCCCAGGGAGGCAGAAAGCATCCCCATCAGGAATTGCTGCAGTTGGATACCACCAACGTATTGTTCATTTGTGGCGGGGCGTTTGAGGGCATAACCAAGATTATCAGCAGCCGCATCGGCAACAAAGTGATGGGCTTTGGCGCGCAAGTCGAGAGCGTGAAAGAGCGGGTCCTGGCGGAAGACTTGAAACAGCTCATGCCGCAGGATCTCATCAAATATGGGATGATCCCCGAGTTCGTAGGCCGCGTGCCGGTCACTGTAGCCCTTTCGCCGCTGGACAGAGCCGCGTTGATCCGCATTTTATCCGAGCCGAAGAACGCGCTGGTGCGCCAGTATCAGACTTTGCTGGAGATGGACGGCTGCGCGCTGGAGTTTACGCCAGAAGCGTTGGAAGCTATCGCAGACGAGGCGATTAAGCGCAATACAGGCGCAAGGGGCTTGCGGGCGATATTGGAAGATTTGATGCGCAATACCATGTTTGAGCTGCCTTCCCGCAAAGACGTACACAAATGCCTTGTGACCGGGGAAGCGGTGACGGGGAAAGCGGATCTGACTTTATTAACAACCGTAGAGGGCGCCGGTTCAACTTTGGATACCAAAGAACTAAAGAAAGCAGGTGAAGAAGCCAGCGCCTGACCTGGATAGAATGAGATATACCTATGCATAAGAAAACAATAACAACAAAAAAAGTAATTATTTCCCTATGTTTGCTGCTTGTGGCAGCGGCTGCCGGTTTCGGGGTGTGGCGTTTCATGGAAGACCAGAAAGCCAGAGAAGCCGCGGAAGCGGCGAGGCTTGCCGCCGAAATTCTGGAAGCTGTCACAGTGAAAGGCAAGCAGCCTTTTCGCGAGTTTAACAGGCCTGCGCCTCCCCCGCCTGAACCCAGGCAAGGTATATTGGATTGGCAGGCCCAGAATCCGGATACGATCGGCCATTTGAGAATCGATGGGACCAGAGTGGATTACCCTGTGGTGCAGGGAACAGATAACGACTATTATCTGAATTATACCTTTGACCATATCCGGGCGACCAGAGGATCTATTTTTCTCGATAGCAATGTCAGCTTTGACCCTTTGACTATGCCCCGTCATATGCTGATCCACGGGCATCATATGCGCGACGGAAGCATGTTTCAAAACGTTTCCTTATTTAAGAGAAGAGACTATTTTTACGAACATCCTTACATCCGTTTTGAGACGCTGTACATGGACACGGTCTGGGAGGTTTTCTCCGTCTATGTCTGTGATTCCAACGAGTATGTGCCGATGTCGTTCAAGAGCGAAGAAGCCTATCTGATCTATCTGGAGAAGACTAGGGAAAGATCCCTGTTTCCCGTGGATCTGTCCTTGAGCGCAGACGACGTCATTTTGACTTTAAATACCTGTTCCTATGAGTTTCAAGGCGCGCATACCCTGGTGGCCGCCAGACTGGCGGAAGCCGTAATCAACGGCGACGCGACTTTGCACGAGGCGCAAACATCCTGAAGTGGGCTGCCGCCCAGAATCTCAAAAAGGATATAAACGGTCAGATGGAAAGCGACGTGATTGCGAAAGCTTCTCCCTCTGACTTTTTTTGCTATAGTGGCCCTACGCTCCGTTGCTGAATCATTATTTACTGCGTCGGTGAGAGCAAGCGACTACAGTATAGAGAGTTCATATACCGCATAAATGTCAATAACAGTAGATAGAAAAAAGCAAGTGTTATTGACATTGTATAGATTATACTATATAATGCTATACGAGAGGATGTGATTCAATGGCACAAGTTAATATTCGGATGGATGATAGTTTAAAAGAAAAAGCTGACAGCTTATTTGAAGAATTAGGTTTGAATATGACAACAGCAGTTAATATTTTTGTGCGCCAAGTCATTAGGCAAGGCGGAATACCATTTGAAATTACAACCAAAATCGATCCGTTTTACAGTGAAAGCAATTTGAGAGTTCTGCGTCAATCCATCCAAGATGCAGATGCAGGTAGGCTTACTGAACACGAATTGATAGAGGAATAGTCCATGAAGAAATTATGGACTGATAATGGCTGGAATAATTACTTATTTTGGCAAACACAGGACAAAAAGACATTGAAGAAAGTAAATGCCTTAATTCAAGATATTGAAAGAAGCCCTTATGAAGGCATAGGCAAACCTGAACCGCTCAAACATGATTTGTCTGGGTGGTGGTCGCGTCAGATAGATGATACCAACAGAATAGTATATCGCATTAAGGACGGGAATCTTGAAATCTCCCAATGCAAAGGTCACTATGATGCATAATAAGCATTTCCTCATACGTCATGAAAAAAAAGGAGAACAAAGCCATTCATCTGGCTATGCTCCCCCATGTGTGCAACTTGATGGAAGGTGGCGGAAGTAATTGCTGGTTTCGTCGGCTTCGCCACGTGCGCCGTCGCAAGCGGCGTCGCAAGCGGCGTCGCTGTTAGCAACTGACACTTTTGACTTCTTGTTTTAATTTGATGCCTTGAGGGTGTCAGTTACTAAATCTTTCTTTGCATCCCAGTAATATGCGATATGCTAGAAATATGCGATATGACAAAGGGCTGTATTTTTTATTCACACGCTGTATTTTTTATTCTTGACTATCCCGCCTTGTTCTGGTATATTTGAGCAAATTGAATACTTTTGTTTGCGGGGGGACTCTTAGGAGTTGAGAAGGTAGAACCTGACCCTTTGAACCTGTTGGTTAAGACCAGCGTAGGAAGCAAAATAAAATCTATATGGTGCTTCCTGTTAATAGGGCGGCGCTTTTTTAGTGCAAAAATGGAGGGATTGCGATTGAAAAAGACACTTAGCATTGCGGGGTCGGATTGCAGCGGCGGTGCGGGCATACAGGCCGACCTCAAGACCTTTTGCGCCCATGGCGTTTTTGGAATGACGGTTATAACGTCGGTGGTCGCGGAAAACACATTCCGGGTAACCGATTACCAAGACATACGCCCGGATATTATCGAAAAGCAAATCGATGATGTGTTCGAGGACATACCTCCCGACGCAGTTAAAATAGGGATGCTCTCTTGCCGGGATACCATGATGGCCGTTGCGCGGAAACTGCGGGAATTGAAACCGGAAAACGTGGTTATCGACCCGGTGATGTACGCAAAGAACGGGTGCGCCTTAATGGAGCCGTCGGCTATCGACACATTGATTGCCGAAGTCGTGCCGTTGGCGGACTTGATAACCCCCAATATGCCCGAAGCCGAGAAAATGACAGGCATGGCGATACAAACGCATGACGATATGCGGCAAGCGGCGTGGCGTATACACGCGATGGGATGCCGTGCCGTTGTCGTAAAAGGCGGCCATAGCGAGGGCGATGCCATCGATATTTTATTTAACGGCGAAGCGTTTTATGAGTACCCATCAGCCCGCGTAGATACAAAGCACACACATGGGACAGGCTGCACTTTTTCCTCGGCAATAGCTTCGAACCTTGCTTTGGGCCTACCTGTCTGCAAAGCGGTCGAACGCGCCAAGGAATACATAAACGCGGCTATTATCAATGCGCCGAAACTCGGAAAAGGAAACGGCCCGACCCATCATTTTCATGAAATGTACAAGTCTTATTTTGGAGGGAAAAATCATGCTTAACACATACGCAGCCTTATTGAGCAAGGTGCGCGAACAAAAACCGCTGGTCCATCACATCACCAACTATGTCACCGTCAACGATTGCGCAAATGCCACGCTTGGCATCGGCGCGTCGCCTGTCATGGCGGATGCTATTGGAGAAGCGGCGGACATTGCCGCCATAGCAAGCTCGGTGGTCTTGAATATGGGGACGCTCAACGAACGGACTATTCCGTCTATGGTTGCCGCCGGGAAAGCTGCGAACGAAAAGGGCATCCCCGTAGTATTTGACCCGGTGGGCGCGGGCGCGTCGAAGTTGCGCAATGAAACAGCAGCGCGGATTCTCAGCGATGTCAAACTGAGTGTCCTTCGCGGTAATATTTCCGAAATCAAGTTTGTAGCCGGGCAGCAATCAGAAACAAAGGGCGTTGACGCTTCGGAGAGCGATACGGCCAACGCAAGCGGCGCAGGCAATCTGGCAAAAGAGCTTGCTCAAAAACTCGACTGTGTCGTTGTTATAAGCGGCGCGGTCGATACCGTTTCAGATGGAAAAAAAACCGTCTTCGTCGAGAATGGCCAGCCTATGCTGGGCAGCCTGACGGGCACTGGCTGTATGTGCACTTCCTTGATCGGCGCCTTCTGCGGAGCAATGCCCAGCGAGCCGTTGGCGGCGGCGGCAGCCGCTATGCTTTGCATGAGCATTGCCGGGGAGTTGGCTTATGGAAAAACAGAACAGCAAGGAGCCGGGAGTTTTCACATGGCTCTTCACAACGAGATAAGCCTTATGGACGCGGGCGTGCTGGAAAGGCTGGCGAAAATCCGTGAAGCCTAAAATAGATTACACGCTGTATCTTGTAACCGACCGGGAGCTGATGGCCGCCGCAAGTATTGACGAATGCGTGGAGCAGGCGATCATGGGCGGTTGCACAGTAGTCCAGCTCCGGGAGAAAACCGCGTCCTCCCGCGAGTTTTACGAAACCGCGCTGCGGGTGCGCGAGGTTACGGCGCATTTGGGTGTGCCATTGTTTATCAATGACAGGGCTGACATTGCGTTGGCCGTGGGCGCGGACGGCGTGCATATCGGGCAGGGGGACCTGCCGTATGAAGCGGCACGGCGCATTGTCGGCCCTAATAAGATTGTCGGAGTATCTGCAAGCAATCTGGCTGAGGCTTTGGAGGCGATTGAACAGGGCGCGGACTATCTCGGCGTGGGCGCGATGTTCGCAACCGGCACAAAGACAGACGCCGCTCTTACAAGCATGGACGAGTTGCGGAAAATACGCGAGAAAGCCAATCTGCCTATTGTTGCAATCGGCGGCATAAACAAAGAAACCGTGCCGCTCTTTCGTGGCACGGGCATTGACGGAATCGCAGTCGTCTCTGCTATTGTTTCGCAAAAAGACGCAACCGGCGCGGCGCGGGAGTTGAAGTCGCTGTTTTGCGGGTGGCGCGATTCTTGACTTTCAAGATGCGCCGTGCCCTGCGAAAGCTTTACTGTAATAAGAAATAATAACGGGAGGAATCGCGATGTCATTTTCAAGAGGGCTAAAATCAAAAGCCGCTAAAGTATGGGAGGAAGGCTACAACCATCCCTTTGTTCAGGAACTCGGCAAGGGCACGCTGGACAAGGAGAAATTCAAGTTCTATTTGTTGCAGGATTATCAATACCTTCTGCAATACGCCAAAGTGTTCGCTATCGCCGCCGTCAAGTCCGATACGGAGGAGTTGATGACGCGCTTTTCCACCATCCAGTATTCCATCTTGGTCAACGAGATGGATTTGCACCGTGCGTACATGGCGGGATTTGGCGTGACTCCGGAAGAAGCGGCCTCCGTAAAACCTTCGCTGTACAACAGGACATACACCGCCAATCTGCTCGCCACAGGCCAGACTGACGGTTTGGCGGAAGTCCTTGCCGCTGTTTTTCCCTGCGCGTGGACATATGCCGATTATGCGAAGCGGCTCAAAGAGCAGTATGCCGATAAGCTCGAGGGAAACTTCTACAAAACATGGATTGAGAATTACGCAAGTGATGAGTTCTCGGATTCGTTCGAGTGGTTCTACGATGCACTTGACGGCCTCGTCCCCAACATGGCAGAGGAGCAGAGAGAGAGAGTAGCGGAAATCTTTATACGAAGCGTCGAGTTTGAGTATCTGTTTTGGGATATGGCTTATAAACAGCAAATGTCGTATGAGCAATAAAACGTGCTATATCGTAGGCGCAGGCGATAATTACGTCCTTGGCTTTGCTGTCACCGTTGGTGTCTTCGATGAGAGCCGTGACCAGCTTCAAGATGTCCTTTTCACTTCGGATATAGGCGAATGAGTATTTGGTGGGATGGTTTTATGACTGATGTTTCCATAAGTCTTATTTGTTTTAGTGAATGTTGTGGCAATCCCGAACAATTACTTCCTATCTTCAACAAAGCGGAGGACAAAGGCGATGATAAAACGCAAGGTGTTGGAAAGCATGTCGCCGGATGTATTTGATTATGAAAGCTTACGGCATTACCGCAATCGCATGAAAGCTAGCCGTCCCGGTCATGATCGGTGAGCGCGCCGGAAGCGGCATCCCCCTTATTTTTAAAGCATGGAAAGACGAGGGGTTTGACGAGCCGTTGTATACGGAACAAATAGAAATCAATAGATGCTTTTTATCGCTTCCTTTGACGAAAACAAGCGATAATGCATAGAAAATGACCGCAGCAGCGTAATCGCTGTGCGGTCATTTTTATAGATTGCCGGCTAAGCGTCAGGTAGCCAGCTTGTTCTTTTCTTCATATATGTATCCTGATACGCATTCCCAACGGGGTGACGCCTTGCATGAGAGCCTTCTTCTCAAACAGGCGCAGCCAAGATTGATCAGGCAGAAGCCTGCCAGTATGGTGAAGTACATCGGGATTTCGTTGTCGCCGGTTGCCGGCAAGCTGCCCAGGGGAGGCGGGAATTCGTCAAAAACCCATTCCTCCAGATCCTCGTCCCAGCGCCATTCGCCCAGGGGCGTATCGTCTTCGCCAAACTCAATATAGGTGCCTTGGGGCGTGAGTTCCAGGCGGCCTGTCGCCGGAGGCCTGGTTTCGGGAATTTGCTCCGGTTCCGGCTCAGATACAAACCTGGATACGGGTTCCGGTTCGGGTTCCGTTGCGGTCTCTGTCTCCTCCTCATTTTCCGTTTCGGTATTTTGGTCGGACCTTGGATCCGGTCTATTCCGGTTTCTGCCGTTGTCATCAGGCAGCGTGTAGCCCTCGTCCTCATTATCCTGGCCTCTGATCTGGACGTCGGCATAATCGTGATCATCCTCATCGCCGCCCATTTTGCCGTTTTCGTCAATGACATTGTCGCCGCCGATATAGTCGTCGTTCACGTCGTCCGGTGTGGAGTCGATATCCTCGACCGGCGCGAAGTTCTCGTCGCTGATCCGGCTGATTTCCGCAATGTTTCTCAGCTTACTGCCGATCAGGACGTCCGGCCTCACGGTCAGCACGATGTCTACAGTATACCCGCTTTCTCCCTCCCCGGCGTCAGGAACCAGCAGGACGTTGTCCATGATGCTCGTCTTTGCTTTGCGCGTATCCGGATCATAGCGCCAATCCCAATTGTCTTCCTGAACAAAGTCAAATCCTTCGGGAATATAGTCTGTGATTTCTTCCGCGTGCCCGGCAAGGGTACCCTGGTTAACTATGCGGATGCTAAAATTGACTTTATCGCCCTGTCTGACCATCGTGGGACCCGGGTCGCTTTCTGTTCCGGTTTGACCCGTCGGCCTGCCATTTACGTAAGACACGTATTTGACCAGCGCCAGATCAAAGAAGTCGTTTGCTTTTGCTTGCGTATAGGTATTATCAAAGATCAGATCCGAAGCGGTGAGAAGAATCGTGCAAGCTTCGTCGAGAAAGGCTGTTGCGCTGATCTGCGTACCGTCCTGAAGGATGCCCTTGTCTTCTATCAGGACATAGATCAGGATGGGATCCGTGTTCCGCTTCCAATACCCGGATGGTTCCTCTTCCGTGATCACGAAGGCATACGGTTCCGGCGCCACATCCGCCGCTGTAAAAGAGATGGGTTCGAAGCTAAAGGAACCCGGCCATTTTTGTGAGGCCTTGCTATATAGCGCGTCCGTCGCCGCAGATCGCACACTGAAGCTGAACGTATCTTCCGGCGCGCCGGTATCCACCGTTTTTGCCCCCCTGAGAGGAAGGCTTGCCTTACCCGCTTCAGGCGTTGCGTAAGCATTGATAAATTGAATGGTTTCGTCGTCGAATCTTTGCCAATTTCTGCTCCAATCGACGTCCGGATCGAGTCTGGTCTTGTAGCGGAGCGCTGTTGTCAGCGCGCCGTTGTTTTCCTGGACCGTTACCTGGATAAGGTATTCCTGTTCGCTCACCGCCCAGCCATTTCCGCCGATGCTGATTTCTTTGACCAGGTAGTAATAGATACCTGTGGATTCGAACTGAAGCGCTTCAAAGCTGGTTTGCGCGCCGGTGTTTGAGACAACTTTCGATCCCAGGCTGGCGCCCTGCCTTCCATTATCGGCGGATTCGAACAATTCCAATTGGAAGGCCCAGGGAAGGGGCGCGCCGCCTGTTACCGTCTTACTCGCTTTCAATTGCAGGCTGACCGGCGCCAGTTTCACGAGATCCGGCGAGTAGGTATTGTTGAAAACCAAATCCCTGGCCGTCCGGATCTCGCCGGAATAATTGCCGGTCCGGGAGTTGTAGGATTTATAAGCGATCGCTTTCAATTGCCCTGTTCCGTCGTCCACCACCCGTACATAGATCAATTGGGCTTGCGTGTTTTTGAACCATCCGCCGGCGGGGTCCGGATCGTCTTCCGAGACGATAAGTTCATAGTGTCCCGCCTGAGTAAAGCGGATGTTGGTTATGGTAAAAGTGGCGTCCGCCATATGCCCGGCATACTCGCGATAGAAGACGCCGGTTTGCGCGTCGGTTACCGTAAATCGGAAGTCGCCGGCAGGCGCGCCCTTATTTACAACTTTGGTAATCGGCAGGGACAAATCCGCCGGCTGTGTCCCGTAACTGTTCTCAAAAACGATGGCGGCGATCGCCTCGCTACTGTCGCCGTATGCCGACCAGTCTTCTCCGAATCCGGTGGATTCGGTCTTGATTTTCAGTTTTAGTTGTATAGCTGTTATCCCGGGACTGCTGCCGCTGGGAATGGCTTCCACTCTGACAAGATAGAGTTTGGGGTCGTAGGTCCAGTAGCTCCCGCCGGAACTCGTCTCTTCGATCAGATAGTAAGAGAGGGGATCCGTTACTTTTCGCGTGTCAAATTCAGCTGTCGGATGGGCGTTATCTGCGCTTTTTGTGTCTAACAAAGCGCCTTTTAGCCCTGTCTCATCTGATGCGAATAAATCGAAGTCGAATTTCCAGGAGGCGTTCGAAGGAGCGCCGGAGACGGTCTTGGTTGCTTTCAGACTGAGTTCGGCGACCGGCTCATAAATGTTGACCAGTTTCACGCTATTCGGATCGCTTCTCTCTATGCCGCCCGATAAAGTTGAGCTGTTTATCGTATCAATCTTGTAGCTGGGCCGCAGGTTGGGTTCGTCGATTTGATATTGCGTACCAAAGGGCAGATTCGTAAAAGCAACGGTCTTTTCATTGCTAAGCCAAACGGTCCATTCCTTCTTGTTGGCGCTTTGGACAACACGGTTATAGTCCCCTTCGATCTCAATGGCGCTAAAGCTCATACCTGCCGGACCGTCGAAGGCGACGCGGATCTCAAATTCGTCTGTGTTCGCAAGGATAACGCCGGCTGTATCGGTGACCTCTTTGGTGATTTCCAGCCGGTAGACTTCCATTTTATTCTCAAAGGTTATCAGCGTCTGACCGCCTTCCGATACGGTCAGATTGGCGACTACATTTCCGTCCCCATCTGTATACCAATCGTCCAGATCGCCGGTTGCGCCGATGACCACTTCCGCGATGTAGGCGTCGTTTTTCATCTCGATGATGCGATACTGGCCCGGTGGAAGCCCGAAGATCGACGCGGTCACATTGGCAGCCAGCGTAAACTCGCCCGTCGATCCGTCGCCGACGACGCCGCAGCCTTTCACAACGGGCCGGATTTCATCCGGATCATCCGGGTCGTTGTTCTTTGGCGTAGTAAAAAGGATGTTATTCATAGAAATTGGCGTGGGTTTCCAAACGCCATTGTCATATCGCTGGATTTGAAAGTGAAAAGGCGTCGCCGTCACGACTAAGTCGCCGGAAGCAAGTTTATTGGTGTGAAAATACAAGTCAATGAAACCGTTATCCGGCGGCGGCATGTCGATGGTAATCGAAGCTTTCGTATTCTCATGCTTTACCAGGCTGTTGGGGTTGCCGAGGTTTGCCGGTATCTTGGACCAGACGAGGACGCTCCAGCCGCCGGTACTGACGAAATTATTGACCGTGAAAATGATTTTGTTATCGATTATCTTAACATTTGCCGAACCTTTTTTATCAAAATTGTTTCCCTCAACGATATCCAGATTGATGCCGTTGGGAGAGCTCTTGACCGCTTCCACATCAAGATGCGCATAGACGAAATGGTTCGTGCCATTCACAACATAATACTTCAGATTCGGATTCGTCGTATTGGTGGCTTCCGGCCTGATGTTGCCGGCGGTAACGCTGGTGCCGCTGGTGACGTCTTCGATCACTTGGGTGTTGTTGAGCGGCGTGTCTCCCATGAATTCTTTCTTGGTAATGCTGATTAATCCCGCGCCGCTCGCTGCGGATGGCGCCGGAGGGGGCTGAGACAGGATGATTCCCGGTATCAGCGACAGGATCATCACTGAGGAGACGAGCGAAGCCAGTATCCTCTGTGTTTTTAAATTCATTAATTGTCCTCCTTCATTCGATAAACATAGAACAGCAGCCATGCAAGGCTTGCCCAAGAGAGCTAGGCGTCTGCCACTGCTCGATTGGCTGCAAGCTACTGCTCCGCTCTTGACTCGCCGCTCACGGAGACGGGCGTCTTAGAGTGGGTTATGTCAGGTGAGAAAGCATGCGTTTGTTCAATTTCCGCTAACCCGTCAAAAGGGAAAGCGCCAGACTATACCTTAAAGCCATCCTACACTTGATGGCTATTTATCTCAACATTTTAGTAACTGACAGCCTCAAGGCATCAATTTAAAACAAGAAGTCAAAAGTGTCAGTTGCTAACGCTGCGGTAACGCAGCGCCGCGAAGCGGAAGGGATGAGCGACATGCGCGCGAATGCCGACAGGGTATGGGACAGCGTCCCATGTAACATTCACCTAAGGCTGCACAGCTTTGGGTTATGGGCGCAGCTCATCTTAGCAACGAAAATAAATCGCATCCGGAAACGAATGAAATCCATAGCTCTGCGATAGCTGTTAGTTCGAACATGAACCTTTGAAATGACAGTATTATACTCATATTATTGTTTGTTTTCAACATAAACACCACAGAAATCTACAGAATGCGTGAAACAGGGCGTGTTCCGCGACGCGTATTCTGTATTTTACCAATCGTATTCGTTGAACAAATCCGGGGAACGTTTTTTTTTGTTTTGAGATTTACAATAAAAGGGAAAGATGATATATTATAGCAGAAAAGGAGAAATAAGCAATGAATGGAAAAAATTATTCAGCTTGTCTGCAGGAAATCGACGAAGCTTTATCCGCCAGGGCAGGTTTAGGAGGGGACTGGTCTGATGAAGCTGTGCGCCGGACTTTACGGGCCCTGGTTCTGGAACGAAGCAGGAATTACAGCCTGTCGCTCAGCGAGAAAGAAACCATGTTTGAGCAGCTCTTCAATCGTTTCCGCAGGTTGGACAGGCTGCAGCCCCTGGTCGACGATCAAGAGATCACGGATATCCTGATTAACGGCTGTCAGAAGGTATATGTGGAGAGCAAAGGCTGTCTGACAGCGACAGAGGTTTCCTTTGACGACGAACACCAAGTGCTGGAGCTGATCCAGCGGATTTGCGATAAGGTGAATCGTCAGGTGAATCAGGCTAACCCTATGGTTGATGCGAGGCTGCCGGACGGT